>JALEHU010000092.1 GCA_022770365.1 Blautia sp.
ACCCCCTGTGACCGTATAATGAGCTCACTTACCAAAGTGAAGGATTGACAGGTCATAGGGGGTTTTTATGTATTATGAAGTATACATAGATGTCGTCTTTGTGACGAATCTCTTGATGGACTATATTCTTTTGCGTCTTGTGGGAAAAATATTCCGATGCAGGAGGACACGCGGGAGATACCTTCTTGCGGCGTCTGTCGGCGCCCTGTTTTCCTGTTTTATTCTGTATGTACAGATGGATGGATTTCTTCCTGTGGTTATCCTGCTCCACGGAGCATGCGCCATGGGAATGATCCGGCTGGGACTGGGTCTTAAGAAAGGAAGTCTGCTGGTAAAAGCAATGCTTGCCATGTATTTTACGGCATTTCTTCTGGGCGGTTTCATGGAGGCTGCAGCAGCGGGAAATGAGCTGACATGGAAAATGTTCGTTCTTTTTGCCATCAGCGCTTATCTTGGCTTAAGCGGGTTTATTTATCTGTCCGATTCGATCCGGGCACAGCGGAAGAATATCTATCCGGTAACCCTGTCGTTTCAGGGAAAAGTACAGTCTGCTTACGGGTATTATGATACAGGTAATCTGCTGTCAGATCCTGTGAGCGGTGCGCCGGTTTCTGTGATGAAACCGGAACTTTTGGAAACAATGCTGCCGGGAGAATTATTAGACGGGCTGAAACACCTGAATGAGAACCCAGGGGAGTCAGAAAGTACAGAGCTTGTTTTGCTGAAACCCAGATTTCTGTCTTACAGGACAGTAGGGCATGAGGATGGAGTGATGCTGACAATCACGCTTGAGGACCTTTGTATCCACACTCCCGGAGAAGTGGTTCATATTTCAGGACCGGTGTTTGCGCTGGCCTTCGAACCCTCCGCTTTGGGAAATGAGTACAAAGTACTGTTGAATTCCAGATTATTGCATTAGGAGGGGTCACATATGAACACGAACGCAGCAGGCAGTTATCCGCTTCCGGTCCTTTCCAGGCTGGTTTTTTCCAGGCCGAAGGAGCTTTATTATATTGGCGGCAATGATGTTTTACCGGCACCGCTTTCACCGCAGAGAGAAGCTTATGTTATCGATGAGCTTGGCACAGACAGGGAAAAAGAGGCAAAAGCACTTCTTATTGAACATAATCTACGCCTGGTGGTATATATTGCCAAGAAGTTTGACAACACAGGTGTTGGAGTGGAAGATCTGATTTCCATCGGCACCATAGGGCTTATCAAAGCAATCAATACTTTCAATCCGGTGAAAAACATCAAGCTTGCCACATATGCATCCAGGTGTATTGAGAATGAGATTCTCATGTATCTGCGCCGCAACAGCAGGACAAAGATGGAGGTTTCCATAGACGAACCTCTGAATGTGGACTGGGATGGAAATGAACTGCTTCTTTCGGATATTCTCGGGACAGACGATGATGTTATATCACGCAAAATGGAGGATGAGGTGGAGATCAGCCTCCTGGGCAAAGCCATCAGCAAACTTTCTCCCAGAGAACAGACGATCATCCGGCTGCGTTTCGGACTGAACAATGAAGACGGGAAAGAAAAAACCCAGAAAGAGGTGGCTGACCTTCTGGGTATTTCACAGTCTTATATCTCCCGGCTGGAGAAAAGAATCATGAAACGCCTTAAAAAAGAAATAATAAAATACGAATAAAACGAATATCAGTATAAAACGAATATCAGTATAAAACGAATTTAAGAATAATACTATTTTGGACCGCCGTCTCTGGAAGAGAACTACTCCGGAGGCGGCGGTTTAAAAACAGGTTTACAAAAGCGGAAGGAACCTGTCACATATGTCGGTTTCTGTATTCTTTTGGGGTACAGCCTTTAAGCTGCTTGAATTTACGGATGAAGTAGCTGACATTTTCGAAACCGCAGTCCAGACAGATGCTGAGGATGGAGCTGGTTGTTTCTGTGAGAAGAGTACAGGCATGTCCGATCCTGCAGGAAATCAGATACTGCATGGGAGAAGTGCCTGTGATTTCCCTGAAAAACCGGCATAAATACTGCGGGTTACAGGAGATGATATCTGCCAGATCCTTCAGTGAGATGGACTGGGAATAATGGAGCTCCATGTATGATACCAGACTTTTGTAACGCTCGATTTTCAGCTGGTCTCCGGCGGAAAGACTCTCGCCTGCCGGAAGCAGCATATCATGGATATACATCGTGTTGATCAGATGAAGTAAAAGCAGCTTACAGGAAACGTACCATCCAGGCGGCTGTTCCAGAGAAAGTTTCATCAATTGCAGAAGTACCGGCTTTAGCTTTTCATAATGTTCGTCCGAAGAACGCAGAAAATGCGGCAGAATCTGACGTCTGTCCACAAAGGGAGCCAGAACAGATTCTTCCCATTCGTCATGGTATGTAAAATCCAGAATTCTCGAATCAAAAATCAGCACTTCATGTTTCGCATCCGGTCCGCTTCCGGTAATCTGATGCAGATCTCCTCCGTTCAGAAAACAAAAATCTCCTTCACAAAGCTGATATTCTTCAAGATTGATTTCAATAGGATAAGTTCCCCCGGTGATATAAAGAATTTCCACAGTAGGATGCCAGTGCCTGGTGACAAAAAAATGATCAGGGAAATCTGTCCCCGGACCTGCTTCAAAATGGAGACCCAAAATAGGATTCTGTTCTGTTCCGTGTGTGACATTTTCTTTTAAAGAAAAATCAGGATGCATAAACACCTCCGAAAGTCAAGATTGTGTTATTATTATACAGAATGGTGCAAGCGCATTCAAGAAGAAAATGGTATAATAACACCAGAGCATTCAAGAGGAAATAATGTGGTGATGCCGGAGAATTCAAAAAGGAAAAATATATCATGATACCAGATCGACAGGAGGAATGAAGAAATGATACGGAAATACGTTTTTGGAGAACCGTTTGATACCGAAGCGGTGGTAAAAGAAATCGAAACAGCAAATGGAATGCCCTGTTTTGGAACGATCAGTACGGAAAACGGGTTTGCATTCACTTATAAAATGTCCGAGGACGATATTGTCTATGGTCTTGGAGAAGCGAACCGCGGATTGAATAAACGCGGCTACTGCTATATCAGCAACTGCTCGGATGATCCGCACCACACAGAAGAGAAACGCTCTCTGTATGCTGCGCACAATTTTCTTGTTGTTTCAGGAAAAGAGAATTTTGGATTATTCTTCGATTATCCGACGGTGATCACCTTTGATATCGGATATACCAGATCCGATGTTCTGAAAGTAAGCTGTGATGCCGCTGATCTGAATCTGTATGTGATCGAGGGGGAAAATGCATATGATATCGTGAAACAGTTCCGCAGCATCATCGGAAGAAGCTATATTCCGCCGAAATTTGCTTTTGGATTCGGTCAGAGCCGCTGGGGATATAAGACGAAGGAAGACTTTTGGAAAGTGACAGAGGGATACCGCAGTAATCAGATCCCCATTGACATGATTTATATGGATATTGATTATATGGAAGGGTATAAAGATTTTACTCTGAACGAAGAAAATTTCCAGGATTTCCCGGAATTTGTCAGTGATATGAAAGAACAGGGAATCCGTCTGGTTCCGATCATTGATGCAGGTGTCAAAGTGGAAGAAGGCTATTCCGTATATGAAGAAGGTGTCAGAAATAATTATTTCTGTAAACGTGAGGATGGAAGTGATTTTGTCGCTGCTGTCTGGCCGGGGGATACGCATTTTCCGGATGTGCTGAATGCAGATGCAAGAAAATGGTTCGGTGATCATTACCGTGTGCTGATCGACCAGGGAATCGAGGGGTTCTGGAATGATATGAATGAGCCCGCGATATTTTATTCCAGAGAAGGGATGGAGGAACTGAAGGAGAAGATCCGGAAGATTGTCCAGGAGGATATGGAGGCCCTTCCTGTCTGGGAACTGGGAGCTGCTGTGGAAGGAGTTGCCAATAATCCGAAGGATTATGAGCGTTTTTATCACAATGTAGACGGAAAGAAAATTCGTCATGACAAAGTACATAATCTTTTTGGCTATAACATGACAAGAGCGGCAGGAGAAGCCTTTGAGAGAATCGATCCGGGCAGGCGCTTCCTGATGTTTTCCCGTTCTTCCTATGTGGGAATGCACCGTTACGGCGGTATCTGGACCGGAGATAATAAATCCTGGTGGTCTCACATCCTTCTGAACCTGAAAATGATGCCGTCTTTGAATATGTGCGGATTTTTGTATACAGGTGCAGACCTTGGCGGATTTGGCGCAAATGCCACGAGAGATCTGGTACTTCGCTGGCTTGCGCTGGGAGTGTTTACTCCGCTGATGAGAAACCATGCTGCGATCGGCACACGGGAGCAGGAATGCTACCAGTTTGAAAATACCGATGATTTCCGCGGAGTGATCGAGACACGTTACCGCCTTGTTCCGTATCTGTACAGCGAGTATGTCAAAGCAGCGCTGAATGACGATATGTATTTTAAGCCTCTGGCATTTGTCTATCCGGAGGATGAATTTGCAGTGCGTGTGGAAGATCAGATGATGGTGGGAAATGAGATTATGATCGCTCCTGTGTATACACAGAACGCAAAGGGCCGCTATGTTTATCTGCCGGAGCGCATGAAGCTTGTGAAATTTACAAAAGACAATCAGTACACAGAAGAAGTTCTGGAGAAAGGACATCATTATGTGGAAATTGCTTTGAACGAAGTACCTCTGTTTATCCGGGAAGGAAGATGCATTCCTGTGGCAAAGGCTGCTCAGACGGTAGAAAAGCTGGATACAGAGAATCTGGAGCTGCTTGGCTTTGACGGAGCAGAATATGAACTTTATGAAGATGACGGAATTCATAAAGATTATGAAAACCCGGAGAATTATAAAATCCTGAAAAAGTAGATCCCTGATGGAGCATCTCTCTGACAGTACGATATGTGCGTTTCGGAGAGATGCTTTTATTTGATACTTTACAAATATTGAAAGCATCGCTATAATACGAAACAAAATGATGTCAAAATAAAAACGATAACTGGCATTGATTTAGAAATTTTATATGACCGGAAAGGAAGACAAAATGGAATTACAGAATGGAAGACCGGAAAATACAGACGACAGACTGGATAAAGAAATCCGTGTATATGACTTACTGGATTCTCTTGGCGTAGAGTATCAAAGGGTGGATCATGAAGCGGCAATGACTATGGATGTCTGCGAAGAAATTGACAGAGTACTGGAAGCAACGATCTGCAAAAATCTTTTTCTCTGCAATCGGCAGGAAACAGATTTTTATCTTTTGATGATCGCCGGCGACAAGAAATTCAAAACAAAGGATATTTCCGCGCAGATTCATTCTGCCAGGCTGTCTTTTGCAAAAGAAGAATATATGGAAGAATATCTGGATATTACGCCGGGATCTGTAAGCGTCATGGGTCTGATGAATGATAAAGAAGGAAAAGTCAGACTCCTGATGGACGAGGATGTGCTTAAAAGAGAGTATATCGGCTGCCATCCCTGCATCAATACCTCAAGCCTGAGAATCCGGACAGAGGATATGATGAACCGAATCATTCCGGCTATGCATCATACTCCGCAGATTGTTCATTTATAATAAATCATGTAACGGAAGTTAACCAAAAAAATCTCCTGTTCTCAAAAATTATTGTTTACGTTAAAGCGATAAAGTGGTATATTACTTATATCAGTAACGAATCAGAAAGGAAAAAAGATATGGAGAGATACTATCAGCCAGAGATTGAGTGCGCTTCCAGAGAGCAGATCCGGGAGTGGCAGAGTGAACGACTGGTAAAACAGGTACAGAATGTATGGGATAATGTACCATTTTACAAACAGAAAATGCAGGAACAGGGACTGGAGCTGGGAGATATCAAGTCCGTGGATGATTTACATAAGCTTCCGTTTGTTACAAAAGATGATTTGCGTGACTGCTATCCATATGGCTTGCTGGCGCGCCCGTTAAGCGAATGTGTGAGAATCCAGTCTACCAGCGGAACGACAGGAAGAAGAGTTGTGGCATTTTATACACAGCATGATATTGATCTGTGGGAAGACTGCTGCGCCAGAGCGATTGTGGCAGCAGGCGGAACGAAGGAGGATGTCTGCCACGTAAGTTACGGATACGGACTTTTTACAGGAGGTCCCGGACTGAACGGCGGGTCCCACAAGGTTGGCTGTCTGACACTGCCGATGTCTTCCGGTAATACGGAACGTCAGATCCAGTTTATGACAGACCTGGGCTCTACGATTCTGTGCTGTACTCCGTCTTATGCAGCTTATTTAGCAGAGAGCATCCATGAGAGAGGCGTGCGTGATCAGATTAAGTTAAAAGCAGGTATTTTTGGTGCAGAAGCATGGACGGAAGAAATGCGTCATGACATCGAAGAGAAACTGGGAATCAAGGCTTATGATATTTACGGACTGACCGAAATATCCGGCCCCGGAGTTTCTTTTGAGTGTTCTGAACAGTCCGGTATGCATGTAAATGAAGATCATTTTATTGCGGAAGTCATCAACCCCAAGACAGGCGAAGTCCTTCCGGACGGCGAAAAGGGAGAACTCGTTTTCACCAGTATCACGAAGGAGGCATTCCCGCTGATCCGTTATCGTACCCGTGATATCTGTATCTTAAGCAGAAAACAGTGTTCCTGCGGCAGAACGCATGTAAAAATGACCAAACCTCTGGGAAGAAGCGATGACATGCTCATTGTTAAGGGTGTCAACGTATTCCCGTCTCAGATCGAAACCGTTCTGATGAACAAAGGATATCCGGCAAACTACCAGATCGTTGTGGATCGTGTCAACAACAGTGACACCATTGAAGTACATGTGGAAATGACTCCGGAAATGTTCTCTGACAGCCTGAGTGTCGTATCGGCAAAAGAAAAAGAACTGGTTGATGCACTGAAAGCGATGCTTGGCATTTACGCGAAGGTGAAACTGGTGAATCCAAAAGCCATCACAAGAAGTGAAGGGAAGGCTGTACGTGTCATTGACAAACGTAATCTGTATCAGCAGTGATTCCATAGATATTGAGTCGGACTCCCTCCCGGGATTCCGGCAGAAGAGTTTGTGTTTGAGAAGGAGGAACTTTTATGACAGTGAAACAGATTTCCGTATTCCTGGAAAATAAACCTGGCAGGCTCGCTGAATTTACCGATGTTCTGTCAGAGAATAATATTAATATGAGAGCGCTGTCTCTTGCAGAAGCATCCGATTTCGGTATTGTTCGTGTGATCGTGGATGACGTCTATAATACATCTACCGTGCTGAAGGACCATGATTATATTTTCTCTATTACGAAGGTTCTTGCAGTAGAAATGCCCGATGAACCGGGCGCGCTTTCCAGAGTCATTCGTGTTCTTGGAGACAATGAAGTTAACGTGGAATATATGTATGCATTTACTGCACGCAAGAAAGACAGTGCTTATATGATCATCCGTGTGGCAGATAACAAAAAAGCAATTGAAGTGCTGCAGAAAAACGGTATCCGTCCTGTATGCCAGGATGAACTGATGGAAGCATAACAGAAATTCCGTTTCTGTGAGCAGACGGAAGAAGAGTAAGCATTCTGCTGTGAATGGAAAAAATGGAAGTGAAAGAATGCCGGTACATACGGAAGGTCTGTGTGTGCCGGCATTTTTTATATCATAATATCCTGGATTATGATACAGTCATTTCATCCGGTTTTGGAGAACAGAATTTAAGGAGGCATCTGGACGGACTATGAATCATGAAGAACTGGAACAGTATATATGGCAGTACACAGAAGAGGAAATCAGAGCAAAATCGTATATGGAGAGTCAGACACCGGAAACAGGAAGACAGCTTCAGGACGAACGGCAGACTTTTCGAAAACTGGATTCCGACACTTATTTGTTCGAAAGCAGCAGGTTTATGGAAGCAGGGAAAAAAATCGTTGTATCCAGACAGGACCGGTTCCGCACCGTCTGCCCTCATAAACATGATTATATTGAACTTTGTTATGTGTGGGAGGGAGAATGCCGTCAGAGCATTGAAGGCAAAGAAGTGATCACTCGAAAAGGAGATATCTGTATTTTTGATACACAGGCGGTTCATTCCATTGAAGCCGCAGGTGCAGGAGATATCCTGATCAATATTCTGATGCGCAAAGAAGTGTTTGATTCTGCATTTCTCAGTCGAATGACCAGAATGGGGATTGTTTCGGAATTTCTGGCAGATGCAGTGACCAGGAACCGAAAAAAGGAGCATTATCTGTATTTTCCATCTCACAGAAGCGAACGGATCCGTCAGATCATGGAACAGATTCTCCTGGAATACTTCACAGCGGATCTGGGGATGGAGGAAATCCTGGAAAGTTATCTGATCATTCTTTTTACGGAACTGCTGCGGCTATTAAGGGATATCTCCATAGAAAAGAAGTCCGTATCAAATGATGTACAGATCCTGGAGCTGCTTGCTTATATTGAGGAACATTATGAGACCTGTACTCTGAAATATATTGACAAATCAGTAGATCTGAGTAATAATACAATTAACTTTAATAAAACGTTTTATAAAACTATACATAGGAGGATTTTTATGTTACAGCAGATCATGACAAAACCAGGAGAAATTATTTTTGAGGAAGTTCCGGTTCCGGAAGTGGGAGCAGATCAGGTAAAGGTGAAGATCATGAATATCGGAATCTGCGGTTCTGATATCCATGTTTATCACGGCAAGCATCCTTTTACATCCTATCCGGTAACACAGGGTCATGAGGTTTCCGGCGAAATCGTGGAACTGGGTGCAGATGTGACAGGACTGAGTGTCGGACAGAAAGTGACCATCGAGCCGCAGGTGACCTGTGGAAAATGTCATCCATGCCGTCACGGCAAATATAATCTCTGCGAAGAACTGAAGGTTATGGGATTCCAGACAACAGGAACTGCATCCGAATATTTTGTTGTGGATGCATCCAAAATCACACCGATTCCGCAGGAAATGTCATATGAAGAAGGTGCAATGATCGAGCCTCTGGCAGTTGCTGTTCATGGTGTGAAGCAGATGGGTGATGTGTCCGGGATGGATATCGTTGTTATCGGAGCAGGCCCGATCGGCAATCTGGTTGCCCAGACAGCCAAAGGCATGGGAGCACGCAAAGTTATGATCACGGATGTCAGTGATCTTCGTCTGGCAAAAGCCAAAGAGTGCGGAATTGATGTCTGCGTGAATACCAGAGAAAAAGATTTCGGCGAAGCAATGGTGGAAGCATTTGGCCCGGACAAAGCAGATGTGATTTATGACTGTGCAGGCAACAACATTACCATGGGACAGGCGATCAAATACGCAAGAAAAGGCAGCGTGATCGTTCTTGTTGCCGTATTTGCGTCCATGGCTGAAATCGATCTGGCAGTTGCCAATGACCATGAACTGGATATCAAGAGCACCATGATGTACCGTCATGAGGATTATGTGGATGCGATCCGTCTGGTAAACGAAGACAAAGTTCATTTACGTCCGCTGATTTCAAAATCCTTTGCTTTCCGTGATTTCAAAAAGGCGTATGAGTACATTGATGCCAATCGTGAAACAACCATGAAAGTTCTGATCAACGTGCAGGAATAACAGGAAATTGAAACAGAAAGCTGAGCCCCATATACGGAACTGACAAGCCGTTTATGGGGCTTTTATAAGATGTAATTAAAAATGTCAGAGGATGCTGGTATGTACTGTAGTGTTCTGAAGAGCAGTCCTTAAGTAACTGTGAACGGAGTGAATAGTAACGACCTTAAAAATGGTCAATTTTCTATGAAAAAGCGTTATTGAAAAAAAGCGTTTTTTTTAGTATGGTATAAAAAAGTACTATACAGCAGATATGAAAAAGCTAAATAATGATTAGTGCAGGGATTCTTTCGTGCTTTTTAGAAAATGGAGGGTATTGAAATGTTAAAAATAACAAAGATTCTTATGGATTATGAAATATCACAGGTGGGAATCACTCATATTCCGCAGTTTGGCTGGATTCTGGAAAGTGATAAAAGAGATGTGATGCAGGATTCTTATGAACTGGAAATTGCACTGGATGACGTATTTACAGAAAAAGTATATGTCGGCGGAAAAGTGGAATCCGATGCATCTGCGCAGGTGCTTCCGGAAGGGCTGACACTCAGATCACAGACACGTTATTTTGTTCGTGTCCGTGTGACTGCTGCAGGAGAAGAAACGGAATGGGCGGAAACTTCCTTTGTGACAGGAATTATGGATAACAGCGAATGGAAAGCAGAATTTGTTTCCGCCGAGGAAGAAGCGGATAAGGATAATTCCAAAGGCACCTATGTGCGCAGAACCTTTGCGCTGAAAGGGAAAGTAAAAGAAGCCTATGCCAGCACCACCGCCCTTGGCTTATATAATTTTTATATCAATGGCCGCAAAGTGGGTAATGATGAACTGACTCCCGGCTGGACTTCCTATCGCAAACATCTCTGCTATCAGACCTATGATGTGACAGAATACCTGAACGAAGGGGAAAACGCCATGGGAGCCATCCTTGGAGCCGGCTGGTATAAGGGAAAAATGGGCTTTCTGGAAGTACGCAACAATTACGGTACAAGAACTGCGTTTCTGGCACAGATGACAGTCCGTTATGAAGACGGCACAGAGGAAGTATTTGTAACAGATGAGAGCTGGACAGGCGCTGATGCACCAATTGTTTTTGCGGAGATTTATGACGGAGAAATTTATGATGCATCCATGGAAATTCCGGGCTGGTCAAAGGCCGGAGATGTTTCCGGAACCTGGAGACCGGTATCTTCTGTGGAGTTTTCCAAAGATGTCCTTGCCGGACAGGGAAGCGGAAAAGTTGCAGAGATGGATGAAGTCAGAGCCAAACGGATCTTTACTACTCCGCAGGGAGACACGGTAATTGATTTCGGCCAGAACATGACCGGTCATATTCATGTGAAAGCTTACGGAAAACCGGGTGATGTGATCGAGCTGCACTGTTTTGAAGTTCTGGATGCAGCAGGCAATGTTTATCTGGACAATCTTCGCGGGGCGAAAGAATCCATGAAGTATACATTTGCAAAAGAAGGAGAAGTGGAATATACCACCACCTTTACGTTTATGGGATTCCAGTATGCAAAGATCGTATCTTATCCGGGAACCCCTGAAGTCGAAAACTTCACAGCATATACTCTTCATACCAGAATGAACCAGACAGGAAGACTGGAATTTTCCAATCCGGATCTGAATCAGCTTGCACATAATATTCTGTGGGGCCTGAAGGGGAATTTTGTGGATGTTCCCACAGACTGTCCGCAGAGAAACGAACGCCTGGGATGGACAGGTGATGCACAGATTTTCTGCAGGACTGCCTGCTTCCTGGAAAATACATACAATTTCTACAGAAAGTGGCTGGTTGATGTGGAGGCAGACCAGACGCCGGAGGGCGGTGTTGCCCATGTGGTACCGGATCTGTTAAGCGGAAGACTGGAAATTGCCAATGACTGGCTTCTGGGGCAGGGCAGCCATTCCGCCGCAGCCTGGGCAGATGTAGCTGTCATCAATCCATGGACCATGTATCTGACCTTTGGAGACAAGGAAATCCTGAAACAGCAGTATCAGAGCATGAAGGGCTGGATAGGCTTCATGAGGGAACATGCACAAGATTATATCTGGAATTATAAACTGCAGTTTGGCGACTGGGTGGCTCTGGATGCGGAAGAAGGCAGTTATTTTGGTGCAACCCCCAATGATCTTACCTGCACCGCATATTTTGCCTACTCTACAGGACTGTTTGTTAAGATTGCAGAAATCCTGGGCAATGATGATGATGCAAAAGAATACCAGGAACTTTATGAAAAAGTTGTGGAGAAATTCCAGAAAACCTTCTTTGACGAAAATGGTGTGATGACAGCCCAGACACAGACCGCGCATATCGTGGCTCTGTATTTCGGACTGACACCGGAGAAATATAAAGAAACAACGGTGGGTAATCTTCTGAAGCTTCTGGAAAAAGAAAACGGACATCTTGTGACGGGATTTGTGGGAACACCGTATTTCTGCCATGCACTGAGCCAGAACGGTCATGTAAAAGAAGCATATGATCTTCTGCTGAAGGACGACTTCCCATCCTGGCTGTATCAGGTAAAAATGGGGGCAACGACGGTATGGGAACACTGGGACGGCATGAAACCGGACGGTACGATGTGGAGCCCGGATATGAACTCCTTTAACCACTATGCATATGGTGCCATCGGAGAATGGATGGTGCGTGTGGCTGGCGGCCTGGAAGTGGATGAGGCAAAACCGGGATACAAGCATGCGGTGATCTATCCGAGACTGGGCGGCGGACTTTCCTTTATGAAATGCGAGTACGACAGCGTATATGGAACCGTTAAGAGCTTCTGGGAGGATCATGGAAACAGTGCAATGCTTCATGTGACAGTTCCGGTAAATACAACGGCAACCATCTGCCTGGACGGAGCAAAAGCCGTAACAGAATCAGACGGCCTTACCTTTACAGATGATGGTTCCTGCATAAAAGCAGAAGCCGGTTCCGGAGAATATAACATTTGTTTTGAAAGATAAGAGATGGAGATGAGGCGGAGAGTATTTCCACTTTCCCTGAAAACGGAAAGGGGAAATATTCTTCAGCAGTTATACAACCTGGTGGATACGGTGATCGTGGGAAGATATCTGGGAATTACAGCATTGTCTGCGGTAGGTGCCACCAGTTCCATGACATTTCTGATCCTGGGATTCTGTACAGGGTTATGTACAGGATTTTCCATTCCGGTCGCCCGTTATTTCGGAGCAGGTGGTTATGGAAGAATGCGGCGGGTGGTGCGCACATGCATCATTCTTTCTGCAATTTTTGCAGTGACCATTACTGCACTGACAGTGTATTTCTGCAGGGATATTCTGATATTTATGAAGACGCCGGAGGAAATCCTGGAGGGGAGCTGCGGGTATCTTCAGGTGATTTTTGCAGGGATAGCAGTGACTTTTTATAGTGGTGCTTGACATGGGAGTGAAGGGAGCTGCTTATGCTACTGTTGCGGCACAGGCGTTTTCCGGGATTTTGTGCGTGATCTATATGAAAAAGAGATATGAGATTCTTTCATCAGAGTCCCGGGAACAGTGGCTCAATAGACAGGATGTGCAGGAATTGCTGGTGACGGGTCTTCCCATGGGACTGCAGTCTTCTATCACGGCTATCGGGTCAGTAATGCTGCAGAGCGCAGTGAATATGCTTGGAATCGTATATGTATCTGCCTATACGGCTGTTTCCAAGATCAAACAGTTTACCATCAATCCTTATATCGCACTGGATACGGCGGTGACAACTTTTACCAGTCAGAATTATGGTGCGGGAAAGCTGGATAGGGTCAGCAGGGGACTCAAAGCAGGAATGGCTGTTTTTGCGGTGTATTCGGTTGTAATTGGAGTGTTCCTCACATTTGCAGGAGACAAAATTGCCCTGATTTTTGTGGATGCTTCCGAGACAGAGGTGATCGGATATGTTCAGATGTTCTTCCGGTACTGTGGTATGTTTTATCTGGTGGTCATTGTACTGGATACCCTGAGGTCTGTGATACAGGGACTTGGATACAGTATTGCTTCTATGGCAGCGGGAATCTGTGAGTTTGTTTGCAGGGCTGTCATGTCTCTGTGGCTGATTCCCTTATATAGTTATACAGCGGTGTGCTTTACCGATGCGTCCGCATGGATTGCAGCGGCTTTGTGTGTGAGCATAATGTACCCTTTTATCATGCGCAAAATCAGAAAGCAGCAGACAGAAGCCGGACAGCACTGAAAAGTGCAGATAGATCCGGATGGTGATATGCGGTGAGAGTACAGGAGAATTGTTGAAACAGATAAACAAAAATGTGAAAAATTTACAAAATAATATAAAAATTAGTTTGAAATCTGTGAAAGAAAATGATATAGTGAATGCAGGAACCTGCATGACAGATTCTGTTTTGGAAACAGCCTGACTCAGACAGATTGACCTCATAAAAGTCAGGAGTTGAAAAGATGAAAGTAAGTATACGCGACTTAAGCAAGATGACCGGCTTTTCTCCTGCGACGATTTCCAATGCATTGAATCACAAAAAAGGTGTGAATAAAGAAACAGCAGAGGAAATTTTTCGTGTTGCGAGAGAGACAGGGTATTTGAGTGCAAATGCAGTAACAAAAATCAGATTGCTCATTTTTAAGAAAAATGGTCTGATTATTGATGATACGCCTTTTTTTCAGAGCCTGATTGAAGGGTTTGAGGAGGAGTGTCACAGACTGGGCTACGAAATGGTTATTTCCCGTGCGGATCAGAGGGATCCGGATTATTTGAATCAGGTACAGGAACTTCTCAGGGAACAGGGAGCTGCGGTAGTGGTTCTTGCTACGGAGATGATGGACGGAGATCTTGAACCGTTCAGAAATCCTCCGTGCCCGCTGGTGATTCTTGATCACTGGTCAGAGTCCATGGAACTGAATGCGGTTTTGATCAATAACGCGGATGCTGCACGTATGATTACAGAGCATGTACTGGATTACGGTCATACAGAAGTGGGATATTTAAGGGGGGCTTTCCGGATCAAGGGATTTCGTTCCCGCTTTGTCGGCTTTCAGACGGCTCTGAAGAAACGCAGGATTTCTTATCATGAGGAGTATACAGTGACTCTGGGTACTTCTCTGAATGGTGCATATCAGGATATGCTTCAGTATCTGAAAAAGAAACCAAAGTTGCCCACAGCGTTTTTTGCTGATAATGATATGATTGCGCTTGGAGCAATGAAGGCTCTTCAGGAGATGGGATACCGTGTACCGGAGGATGTCTCTGTTGTGGGCTTTGATGATTTGCCTTTCAGTGCCATATCTTCTCCGGCTCTGACTACGCTTCGTGTGCCGAATAAGGAGATGGGCAGGATTGCGGTGCGCCGCCTTGCGGAACTAATCGAGGGGATTGCCGCTGATGTAGTGACCAAAACCCAGGTCTGTCCGAAGGTGATCTATCGCAATACAGTGAAAAAACTGTCATAATTGAATATGTTGGAAGAAAAATGCCTGGAGCATCATGTTTGACGCATGGTGCTCTTGTTTTGTTGTCAAGAATAATGCTTGTTTATCTGCAAACGATATGTTTAGAAACGTTTATATAAACGTTTATTATAAAAACACCTTCAAAACAGAAAAAAGAGGATGAATTTTGGATGATATAAACAAAAATATATGAAAAAGATTGTGAAAAATCATGTTTAAAAAGAAAAAAAGAAAAAGGGTATTGAAAAGCAATATAAACAGTTTATAATAGTGTTTAGAAAAAAAAGGTCAATCTGTCAGTGAGGATGGCAGCAAAAACAAGCAACATTAAGCAAGCAAAGAAAACAAGTGAAATAAAGGAGGAAACAACATGGATTACATTAAATTAGGTTATGCACCTACAAGAAGAAGCATTTTCAGCGCGCCGGATGCCATCAAATACAGAGGGCTTACCGCTGACCGCTTGAGAGAACTGGGAATTGATTTTGTAGACATTACCGACATCAATGAAGAAGGACTTCTTTACAACGACGAAGATATGAAGAAAATCGCCGAGAAGTTCAAGGCAGAAAAAATCGATGGATTATTCCTTCCGCACTGTAACTTCGGAACCGAATATGAATGTGCACGTCTTGCAAAAGAACTGAACGTACCGGTGCTTCTCTGGGGACCGCTGGATGAGCGTCCGGAGCCGAACGGCGTACGTCTTCGTGATACCCAGTGCGGACTTTTTGCAACCGGCAAGGTATTAAGAAGATTCCGCATTCCGTTTACCTATATGACCAACTGCCGCCTGAGCGATCCGGTATTTGAGAGAGGCATCAGAGATTTCATGGCAGTCTGCAACGTTGTTAAGAAATTCCGCAATATCCGTATCCTTCAGATTTCCACAAGACCCTTTGATTTCTGGACCACCATGTGCAACGAAGGTGAACTTCTGGAAAGATTCAATATCCAGATTTCTCCGATCCCGATGCCGGAACTGACAGACGAAGTTAAGAGAGTTAAGGCTGAGAAAACAGAAGTTGAAAAAGTAATGGCATACTGCAGAGAAAAAATGATCATCGATGTCAAAGATGAGGAACTGGAAAATGTAGCTGCCCTGAAAGTTGCCATGAAGAACCTGATCGACAAATACGGCTGCCAGGCAGGAGCAATCCAGTGCTGGAACCAGCTTCAGTGTGAACTTGGCATTATGCCGTGTGCTGCGAACTCTCTTCTGAATGAAGAAGGAATTCCGGTTGTCTGTGAAACCGATATCCATGGGGCGATCACTGCTCTTATGGTAGAAGCAGCAGGCATGGGCGAGACCAGAAGCTTCTTTGCTGACTGGACCATCCGTCATCCTGACATTGAAAACGGCGAGCTTCTTCAGCACTGCGGACCATGGCCGATCTCTGTTGCAAAAGAAACTCCGAAGATTACATATCCACTGGCATTTGATCATCCGGGAGCAATCACCGCAGAAGCAAAACACGGCGACATCACTCTGGCGCGCTTTGACGGAGATAATGGGGAATATTCTCTTCTTCTTGGAAATGCCAAAGGCGTTGACGGACCGAAAGGCATGGGCACCTATCTGTGGATCGAAGTAGAGAACATCAAACGTCTGGAAGCCAAAATTGTTGAGGGACCATATATCCATCATTGTGTCGGCATCCACAAAGATGTTGTTCCGGTACTTTACGAGGCATGTAAATACATCGGTGTGAAACCGGATCTGTATGACCCGATCGAAGAAGATGTAAAAGCTTACCTGCGCGGTGAATGATTGGTATGAAAGCAGGCAGTGCAAAGCGGACAGAGAATACTGCTGCTTTGCCTGCACTGCTCAGATATATAACAGAAAGGAAAATAGAAAATGGAAAACCTGACCGCTTTATCTTATGAATTAAGAAAAGATGTCATCGAGATCATCTGTGCCGGAAAAGCCGGACACATCGGCGGTGACATGAGTGTGATTGACACATTGATTACCCTGTACTTCAAGCAGATGAACATCAGCCCGAAAAACATGGACGATCCGAATCGTGACCGTTTTGTTATGAGTAAAGGTCATTCCGTAGAAGCTCTTTATGCAGTACTTGCGAAAAAAGGCTTTTTCCAGTTGGAGGAAGTTCTGGAGAAATTCAGTAAATTCGGTTCCAAATTTATCGGACATCCGAATAACAAACTTCCGGGTATTGAAATGAACTCCGGTTCCCTTGGACACGGACTTCCGGTTTGTGTAGGCATGGCTCTGGCAGGTAAGATGAATCATCAGGATTACCGTGTATATACCGTTATGGGTGACGGCGAGCTTGCAGAAGGTTCCGTATGGGAAGGCGCAATGGCAGCAAGCCACTACAAGCTTGATAATCTCTGCGCAGTTGTAGACCGCAACCGCCTGCAGATTTCCGGAAATACCGAAGATGTAATGCATCATGATGACCTTCATGAGCGTTTCAGAAGTTTCGGCTGGAATGTGATCGATGTAAAAGACGGCAACAGCATTGATCAGCTGAATGCAGCTTTTGAGGAAGCAAAAACTGTAAAAGACAAACCCACCGTACTGATCGCCAACACCGTAAAAGGCTGCGGCTCTCCTGTTATGGAAAACAAAGCAGCATGGCATCATCATGTACCGAGTGAAGAAGAATATACACAGATCATGAAAGATCTGGAAGCAAGAAAGGAGGCTGCTCTTCATGAGTAAGATTGCTAATAAACAGATGATTTGCGAGGTCCTGATGGAGGCAGCAAAAACAGATAAAGATATCGTTGCACTTTGCAGTGACTCCAGAGGAAGCGGTTCCTTTACTCCGTTTGCAGATACTTATCCGGAGCAGTTCGTGGAGACCGGTATCGCAGAGCAGAACCTGGTAAGCATTTCCGCAGGTCTTGCGAAATGCGGCAAAAAAGCATATGCAGTTTCCCCTGCATGTTTCCTTTCCACCAGAAGCTATGAGCAGGCGAAAGTTGACGTAGCTTACTCCAACACAAACGTAAAACTGATCGGTATCAGCGGCGGTGTCAGCTACGGCGCACTGGGCATGAGCCATCATTCCGCACAGGATATCGCAGCTATGGCAGCGATTCCGAATATGCGTGTATATATTCCAAGTGACCATCTTCAGACAAAAGAGCTTGTGAAAGCACTTCTGAAAGATGAAAAACCGGCTTACATCCGTGTTGGACGTAATGCGGTAGATCCTGTTTACGAAGACAGCAATGTGCCGTTTGAAATGGACAAAGCAACTGTTGTATGTGAAGGTACTGATGTAGCCATCATCGCATGCGGTGAAATGGTAAAACCGGCCAAAGATGCAGCCGCAATCCTGAAAGAGCAGGGGATCAGCGCGACAGTTCTTGATATGTACTGTGTAAAACCTCTGGACAAAGACGCAGTTGTAAAAGCAGCTGAGAATGCAAAAGCTGTCATCACAGTAGAAGAGGCATCTCCGTTCGGCGGTCTTGGCTCCATGGTAAGTCAGGTTGTGGGAAGCGTATGCCCGCGTAAAGTGATCAACCTGAGCCTTCCGGATGCACCGGTGATCACAGGTACCTCCAAAGAAGTATTTGATTATTACGGCTTGAACGCTGAAGGTATTGCCGCAAAAGCAGCAGAATTGGTGAAATAATATGAGTAAATATGTATTGGGAATCGACCAGAGCACGCAGGGCACCAAGGCACTTCTTTTTGACGAAGATGGAAGCCTGATCTGCCGCAGTGACGTGCCTCACAAACAGTATATTGACGAGCGGGGCTGGGTAGAGCATGATCCTGAAGAAATCTACCGCAATACCCTTTCCGTTGTGAAGATTCTGGTGGAAAAAGCCGGAATCGACAAAAATGAAATTGTAACACTTGGCATCAGCAATCAGAGAGAAACTGCCATGGTATGGGACCGTGCCACAGGAAAACCGGTGTATAATGCCGTTGTATGGCAGTGCGCCCGCGGCGCGGAAATCTGTGCAAAGATTGAAGCGGCAGGACACGGAGAAATGATCCGTTCTCATACCGGTCTCCAGCTTTCCCCATATTTTTCCGCTGCCAAAATTGCCTGGGTTCTTCAGAATGTGGACGGTGCACAGAAAAGAGCAGACAGAGGCGAACTCTGCTGCGGAACCATTGACAGCTGGCTGGTATATAAGCTGACCGGCGGCAAAGAATTCCGCACGGATTATTCCAATGCTTCCCGTACCCAGATGTTTAATATCACTTCTCTGGCATGGGATGGAGAAGTGTGCAGTCTTTTCGGAATTCCGGTATCGTGTCTGGCAGAACTGACAGATTCTGACGGTGAGTACGGTATGACTGATTTTGACGGATTTTTGGATGCGCCGATTCCGATCCGCGGTGTCCTCGGGGATTCCCACGGAGCACTTTTCGGACAGGGCTGTGTGGAAAAGGGTATGATCAAAACGACCTACGGTACCGGTTCTTCTATCATGATGAATATCGGCAAGGATCCTGTATTCAGCAAACGTGTGGTAACTTCTCTTGCATGGAAGCTGAACGGGGAAGTGAACTATGTGCTGGAAGGAAATATCAACTATACAGGTGCAGTCATTACCTGGCTGAAGGATGATCTGGAACTGATCACTTCACCGGGTGAGACAGAAGCACTTGCACTTGCTGCCAACCCGAAGGACAAAACCTATCTTGTTCCTGCATTTACTGGATTGAGCGCACCTTACTGGGACAGTGAGGCAACCGGCGTTATCAGCGGCATGACCAGAACTACAAAACGTGCGGAAGTTGTCCGCGCAGGTCTTGACTGCATCGCATATCAGATCACGGATGTAATCGAAGCCATGAGTGAGGAATCCGGCATTGCTATCGGAGAACTCCGTGTAGACGGCGGACCCACCAGAAACCGTTATCTCATGCAGTTTCAGAGCGATATGGCTCATGTGACCGTACAGGTTCCTTCAGCTGAAGAATTATCCGGTATCGGAGCTGCCTATGCGGCAGGAATCGCAGTGGGACTTTATGTCCGCGATGAAGTTTTTGCAAAAATGAGCCGTACCAAATTCGAGCCGGCAATGGATGCCCAAACCCGCGATGAGAAATACGAAGGATGGAAACATGCGGTATCCCAGGTCCTGACAAAATAAACAGTAATTAAGAATCGTTATAAAAAGGCAGTAGCTGCGAAAGAATTGTGCAGTTGCTGCCTTTTCTGAAAGGAACATGTCTTTCATGGAAATTTATAAAGACAGCAATAAAGTGTATTTCATTTGTGTGAAAAACGGCAATGGCTATTACCTGTCAGGACCTGTCTGTGCAGAAACTCTGAGTTATGTGGAAATCCACCGTTACTATAAAGAATACCGGATAACAACAGATCAGGAACGTCATCCGGTCCGCAGATCTTTGTCGAAGCTGCTGAATTTCGTGAGTTTCTTTTATGAACTGCTGGAGGGGGTTTCTGTTGATGTTGATACTCTGATGCTGAAAAACGATCTGGTACAGGCACAGGGAGACAAAACGGAAAAAGATAAAGTAATGCTGGAAATGGAAATAATTGATGAGGATATTTATCATCATACCTATAATGAAGAACGATATATGATGGAATGTATCCGGGAAGGCAGGCCGGATGAAGGTCCAGAGCCATTTTGGCAGTGTTTTCAAAAAATATATGAATATGACACCGGGAGAATACAGAAACCGTTACAAACAGAAGGAATTCAGGTCAAAATAGCAGAGTGTGAATCTGAATCATACGAATAATCTATGATTGGTTAATCTTTTCAATTTCTTTTGGTATGTGTAAATAATGATAAAAATATCATAATTATGATATTGAAATTGCCTGTTACCGGATATAATTAAGCCATCAAAAGGAAAGAACCGGTTTGAAGCCGGAATGATGGAGGAAAGAGACATGCAAAAGTTAGAACATGAAGCGTCTTATTATGAGACCAGCAGCTTCAAATGGAGACAGCGTAGGCAATGTGGACACCATGCCGCTGGCACTGACCCTTCTTACACTGCTTGCAATCCCGACCATGGTACTTGCCGCTTACCTGAATGGAAAAGGTATTGCCAAAGTAAAACTGATGCAGTTTGGTGCCATTGTGGACCTGGTCGGCTACCTGATCCTGTTCTTTACATCAAACGGAACAATCGCAACTGACTCTCTGGGACTGATCGGACTTGGCTTCGGATTCCGTTCCAGTATGTTCTTCTCCATGATGCGTGACATCTTTGATTATACAGAATGGCAGTGCGGCAGAAGCCTTGGAGGAACACAGAATGCAATTTCGGGATTTATGAATAAACTGTCTTCCGCATCTGCATCTGCAATTGTATCTGCTCTTCTCGTATGGGGTAATTACAATGCAGAAAAACTGGATGAAGCTATGAGTACCGGACTGAGTATTGCAGAAAACTTCCCGCAGACCTATAAGGCTATCAACTTTGCTTTCGGTGGATTGTCCCTGATTTCCACTGTGCTTGCAATACTTATACTGATTCCATACGATCTTGATAAGAGATATCCGGAAATCCGTGCAGAACTGAACAAGCGTCAGGGCAAATAAAAAACGATAATAAATATTATCAAGGAGGGTTTTTACTATGTGGAATTATGTTTTTACTGTACCGGAAAACAAAAAAGTGCGTGTGATCGTACATACAGACTGCAAGAATGAGGCAGATGATCAGTTCGCGGTAGCACATCATCTGATGACTCCAAGATTTGATATCAAAGGCCTTGTTGCAGGTCACTTCTGGAAAAATCCGCGGGGATACGGAGAACTTGGAACTGCGAAGGCCAGCTATGATGAGATCATCAAAGTGATGGATCTGATGGGATTAAAAGATCAGTACCCGGTAAAGCTGGGCGCACCCCGCGGACTTGAGGATGAACACACGCCTATTGACTCTGAAGGAGCACAGCTGATTATTGAAGAGGCAATGCGTGAGGATGACAGACCGCTTTATATTGCGTGCCAGGGAGCTGTCACAGATGTGGCGTCCGCAATTCTTTTGAAACCGGAGATCGCAGAGCGAATGACTGTGATCTGGATCGGAGGAGGAGATTATCCCAAGGGTGGATTTGAGTTCAATCTGATGATGGACGTGAATGCTGCCAATGTTATTTTTTCATCCGGAGTTCCTGTATGACAGGTGCCAAAGAGTCTTTACAAAGTCACAGGAACTTTGAACCGCTACAAAAAGAAATCTTTCTATTGGTATAAAGATGTCATTGCAACGAATGGAGAATCACTTCATAAGGAGGTATAGAACATGGGAGAAACATTGATCAGTATTATTCCTGACATGGAACGAAAAATAGTTGACGAATTTGTAAAAAAAGCAGTGGAGCTGGATCATCCTCTTCTGGAAAAAACAGTGAAGCCTGTCCGCCTGGTAGAGATCGGAAGAGACGCAAAAGGGAACGGCGTTCCCGTATCAAGTGAATCCATCGAAGAAATGCCCGGAAAGCTTCTGCGCAAAGGTGACAGCATCTGCATGGATTTTGGTGATCACCATGTGGGCTATGTGACTCTGAAACTGAATTCCGCAGGAAGTCCGCAGGATGCACCGGCGTTTCTGCGTCTGAAATTTGCAGAGATCGCAAGTGAGATCCTGGACGATTCTTCCACATACCAGGGCTGGATCAGCAAAGGATGGATTCAGGAAGAGTTTATTCATATCGATGTGCTTCCCTGCGAGCTGAAACTTCCGAGACGCTACGCATTCCGTTACCTGGAAGTTCTGGCAATTGATACTTCACAGAAGTTTCAGGTGGTTGTGGAGGATGCAGGGCTGACAGCCGTTTCATCCGTATCCATGGAGGATGTGAAGCCGTTGGAAGGACTTCCGGAGGATCTTCAGAAAATTGACCGTGCAAGTCTGAAAACGCTTCAGGACTGTATGCAGCATGTTTTTGAAGATGGTCCGAAACGTGACCGCCGTCTCTGGATCGGAGATCTTCGCCTGCAGGCAAAGGCTAATTATGTGACATTCAAAAATTATGACCTGGTGAAACGATGCATGTATCTGTTTGCAGGCCTTACAAGAGGCGACGGCAAGATCGGTGCATGTCTGTTTACAGAACCGGTGATGCAGGTGGATGATACCTTCCTCTGGGATTATTCTCTGTTTTTTGTGTCCATTCTTCACGATTATTATCAGGAGACAAAGGATCTTGAAATCGTAAAAGAACTCTGGCCTGCAGCATATACACAGATTAAGCTTGCACTGGATGATATGAAAGACGGAGTACTGGATACTTCCGAAAATCCGATGATCGCATTTATTGACTGGAAGGAAGGTCTGGACCGTCAGGCTGCTGCACAGGGTGTGTGGATCTACTGTCTTCGCCATGGCAAAGTGCTTGCACAGCTTGCAGGGGATACTGCGGCTCTGGACGAGCTGGATGGCCTTCTGAAGGATGCAGTGGAAAAAGCAGTTTCCCGTTTCTGGGATGAGGAGCAGGGATTCTTTGTGAGCGGAGCAAAGTGTCAGGTTTCCTGGTCCAGTCAGGCATGGATGGTGCTTGCGGATATATTCGATCAGGAAAAGAGCCGGGAACTGATGCTTCATCTTCTGGATGTAAAACCGGCTATGGGCGTTATGACTCCGTATGCTTACCATCATGTGATCGAGGCACTCCTTCATGTGGGCGAAAAGGACAAAGCGCTGGAACTTATGAGAACCTACTGGGGCGGCATGATCGATCTCGGAGCAGATACCTTCTGGGAGGCGTTTGATCCGGCTGATCCCCTTGCTTCTCCGTATGGGAATATGCAGGTAAACAGCTTCTGTCATGCATGGAGCTGTACACCGGCATGGCTCCTGAGAGAGTATTTCTGAGTAAATTCATTGGAATATAAATTTTTTATATCAATTTCTTGAAGAATTTGTAAAAAGAAGTTCCATTTTAGGAAGATTTGGTATAAAATCAAGATAGAGATTGGCAGCAGGCCAATGAATCAGGAGGAAATATCAATGAAGAATAAAATGGCAAAAAGAATAATATATGCATCTGCAGCGGCAATGCTGTGTTTAAATACACCGGCAGCAGCCATGGCAGCGGAGACTGATGGGCAGACACAGCAAACTGACCGGAGCGCGTCAGAAGATGCATCTGAGAATACTGCAGAAGAAAAGGAAAAAGAACGTATTCCGGAGGATGTGACTGTTACTCTCCAGACAGGTGATGTAGTATTGAAGAATGAGACAAAACGTTTCTTTGCCAATGCCGAATATAAGAGAGCCGAATCCAAAGTTCTGGAAACTTCAGAAGAGACAGAAGAAACGGGTGCAGCCGAGGAAACAGAAGTGGTTGCCCAGACATGGAATCTGATCCTTACAGAAGAGCCGACTGTGGAAGAAATAGATGGCGAGAAGAAAGAAAAGGCCGGAGAGGTACATACTTTTGACGATGTGAGAGCTGACAAATGGACGGAACCTGTACTGACAGAAGAATTCGGATTCCTTTATATCACCTATGTGGATGAAAATCAGGAAAAACAGGAAGCGGCGGAGACAGCAGAAGAAGAAAAAGAACTGGAAGAACCGGTTACTGTTTATGCTACTACAGAAGTAAATATTCGTGAGAGTGCAGATGTTGCTTCTGCACTGGTGACAGTAACTGTATTTGGAGAAGAATGGAAGGCTGTTGCCTCTTTACCGGGCTGGGTCAAAGTGGAGAAAGACGGAAAAACAGGATACGTCCGTCATGAGTATGTGACAGATGACAAGAATGAGCTGGAGGAACTGAAAAATCAGATCATAACACCAACTCCTGCACTGGCACAGAACGATTCGCAGCAGTCCCAGAGCAGCAGTCAGGAACCGCAGTATTCTTATAGTCAGTCATCCGGATCTTCATCCGGTTCTTCGTCTGGAAGTTCTTCCTCATCCGGAGGACAGTCAGACTCCGGAAGTTCATCGAACAACAGTGGAGCAGACTATGCTGAGGAACCTGTGGATGCGGACGAAGTATTTGAACCTGATGTTCCGGAAGAGCCGGAAGTTCCGTCTGAGCCTGAGACTCCATCAGAACCTATTGAAGATCCGCCTGCATCGGAGGATACCGGAGATGCCGGTGAAGTATACGAGAGCGGAACAGCAGAGGAACCCAATGAAGCCTGAACAGATAAATTCTTTATTAAGTGATTGTACACTTTGTCCGCGTGAATGTCACGCAGACCGTCTTGCAGGAAAAACGGGATATTGCGGCATGGACAGTACTTTGAGTGCTGCCCGTGCCGCTTTGCATATGTGGGAAGAGCCATGTATTTCAGGAACAAAGGGGTCCGGGGCTGTATTCTTTACCGGATGCGGACTGAAATGCTGTTTTTGCCAGAATCGGGAAATTGCCATTGGTGACTGCGGAATCGAAATCACAGTAGATAGGCTTGCGGATATATTTCTGGAACTGGAACAAAAAGGTGCTGCGAATCTGAATCTGGTCACGGGGGCACATTATGTGCCTCAGATTCTTGCAGCTCTTGAGACCGCGTATCGATATGGATTTGGTCTTCCGGTTGTCTATAATTCCAGCGGCTACGAAAAAATGGAGACACTTCGTCTTCTGAATGGATATGTGGATGTGTATCTGCCTGATCTGAAATATCTGGAAACGGAGCTGGCCAGGGCGTTTTCTCATGCGTCGGATTATCCGGAAAGGGCGAAAGAAGCGCTTCACGAGATGGTGAAACAGACTGGAAAGTGTGAATTTGGAGAAGACGGATATATCAAAAGAGGCACGATCGTCAGGCATCTGATACTGCCCGGTCATACCAGAAATTCCATCAAAGTGCTGGAATATCTTCATGAGACCTACGGAAACGATATTTATATCAGCATCATGAACCAGTTTACTCCAATATATCATCAGGACAAATATCCGGAACTGAACCGGAAAGTGACTGCAAGGGAATACCGGAAGGTGATGGATGCCGCCATGGAAATCGGGATTGAAAACGGATTTATTCAGGAAGGGGAAACTGCAAAAGAAAGCTTTATTCCTGTCTTTGATCATGAAGGGGTACTGCCCCGGAAGAAAAAATAAAAAATATCCCACAAATGGAAGGAGGCCGGTACTTTCGTACCGGCGCGTATGAAAAAGAAAAATATTGTAGAAAGCTGTACGCTTTCTATGCACTATACTATAAAAAAGAAATGTGAAGATTCTGTGATGACCATTTGAAAAAAATGTGAAAACAACTTGACATTTGGAGTATGAGGAAATATCATTTTAGTAGAAACAAAGGCGTTTTGCACGGGTGCAGAGCGTCTTTTTTTTGCATATTTATGCGGATCGTGTTAGTGGATGAGAGAAATAACAGGGAGGGATCGCTAATGAAATATCATGAAAAAGTAAGCACAGGTATGGCAGGGTTTGACAAGACCATAGACATGCTTCGTATGGGAGATAATGTAGTCTGGCAGATCGATAAGATTGATGATTATCTGGAGGTTGTCCGGCCTTATATTCGAAAAGCCCGGGAAGATCGCCGGCGGATCGTGTATTTCCGCTTTGGAAGTCATCAGCCGGTGCTGGAAGAAGCGGAGGATATTAAGGTTTACGAGGTGGACGCAGGCAACGGGTTCGAACAGTTTGCCACAGACATTCATCAGATTGCGGAACGTGAAGGCAGAAAAGTGTTCTATGTTTTTGACTGCCTGACGGAACTTTTGAAATTCTGGTATTCGGATCTGATGATCGGCAACTTCTTCAAAGTAACCTGTCCGTTTTTGTATATCATGGATACCGTCGCTTATTTTGCCATTATGCGGAACAGGCATGTGTTCGATACGATAGCAAGGATCAGGGAGACGACCCAGTGTCTTTTTGATCTTTATATGATTCAGGGAAGCATGTATATTCATCCTCTGAAGGCTGACGGACGTTATTCCCCCACCATGTTTTTCCCTCATAAGATCGAAGGGGATAAATTTACCAGTATCACCTCCAGTGCACAGGCTGCAGTGCTGTTTTCTGATTTTGAATGGGACAAAAACCGTCTGGATTACTGGAATGTGACCATGGACCGTGCAAGGGAGCTTCTGAATGCACCGGAAGAAAAACAGGAGGATATGAAGAACCTTTTGGTCAGTCTCTTCATCGGAAAAGAAACAAGAGTGCGGGAGCTGTGCAGAAAGCATTTTAACCTGAGAGATCTTCTGAAAATTGTCTCCAGAGAAGTTGGTACAGGATATATCGGCGGCAAGAGTGTCGGCATGCTTCTTGCCAGAAAAATCATAAAAAACGCACAGGGAGAAATGGCGGAGATCCAGAATTATCTGGAACCGGATGATTCTTTCTTTATCGGCGCGGATGTATACTATACTTATATTGTTCAAAATGGCTGGTGGGAGCTGCGCCTGGAGCAGAAGACGGAAGAGGGATATCTGACCATGGCAGAGCAGTTTCGTGAAAAGCTTCTTGGCGGAGGTTTTCCTGAAATTATTGAAGAGGAATTTGTACACATGCTGGAATACTTCGGACAGTCACCGGTGATCGTGCGTTCCAGTTCTCTGCAGGAAGACAATTTCGGCAATGCCTTTGCGGGAAAATATGAGAGCGTTTTCTGTGTTAACCAGGGAACACCGGAGGAACGTCTGCGTGCATTTGAAGATGCCGTGCGCCGTGTTTATGCCAGCACGATGAATCCGGATGCTCTTCAGTACCGCCGTCAGAGGGGACTTGCCTATAAGGATGAACAGATGGCAATTCTGGTGCAGCGCGTTTCCGGGGATTATTATGGAGATTACTTTTTCCCTCATGCAGCAGGTGTAGGCAATTCTTCCAATCTTTATGTGTGGGACAAAAATATGGATATGGATGCAGGAATGCTGCGTCTGGTATTCGGTCTCGGAACGAGGGCTGTGGATCGTGTCATAGGAGATTATGTGAAGATTGTGGCTCTGGATGATCCCTCCAGACTTCCTCTTCTCACGGCTCAGGACGAACGGAAATATTCCCAGCACAATGCAGACGTGCTGGATCTGCGCAGCAATGTGTGGTGCAGCAGGGATATCGGTGACCTGCTGAAAGAAGATATCCATGTGAAGAAAACACTGTTTCTCACTATGGATTATGCGGAGGCGGATCGTCTGCGGGAACTGGGATACACCAATCTGCCGGTACCGTTCACCGTGAATTTCCGGCGGATGCTCACACAGACGAAGTTTCTGGAGATCATGAAAAAAATGCTGCATCTTCTTTCGGAAGCCTATGATTATCCGGTAGATGTGGAATTTACCGTGAATTTTCAGGATGAAAAGAACTTTTTCTTTAATCTGGTACAGTGCCGTCCGCTCCAGACCCGAGGTCTCGGCAAGACAGTGGAAATTCCCAAACTGGATTCCACAGAGGAATGTCTTTTCTATTCAGAAGGAAACTTCATGGGCGGAAATCTCCGTGTAGCAGTGGATAAAGTTATCTTTGTGGATATCCATGGATATCTGGCATGCCAGGAACAGGGAAAATATCAGGTGGCGAGAAACATCGGCAAGCTGAATCAATTACTGAAAGACGAACATGTGCTTCTTATGGGGCCTGGCAGATGGGGAACCACAACACCCTCTCTGGGTGTTCCGGTGCATTTTACAGAGATCAGCAACATGACAGCAATGTGTGAGATTTCCTACCAGTCAGAAGGGCTGATGCCGGAACTTTCCTACGGCAGTCACTTTTTTCAGGATCTGGTGGAATCAGGAGTATTCTATCTGGCGTTATTTAAAGAACAGAAAGATGTAATCTTCCATGAGGAGAAACTTCTGGAAGCGGATAATCTGCTGGAGAAAATACTTCCCGAGGCCGGGGCATATAAAGATGTGATCCGTGTGGTGGATGTGAAGGGAATGGAACTGTATTCAGATATTTCCTGTCAGAGAGTATTCTGTAAATAAAGATTCCCCGGCAGTCAGTCTTTGAGAAACAGAATGTACTGCCGGGGTATTTTGATGGTTTAAAATTTTTTCCATGTGTTTTTGGAGAAGAGCAGAAGCATGGGGAAAATCTCAAGTCTTCCAAGCAGCATATCGAAAATCAGTACGATTTTGGAAAAGCCGGAAAACATGTTGAAATTTCCTGTAGGTCCTACAATCTCCAGACCGGGTCCGATATTGTTCAGTGTGGCAGCCACACTGGTAAAGTTCGTGATCAGATCAAATTCATCAAGGCTGATGAGAAGCACAGAAACTGCGAAAATCAGCACATAGGTACTCATAAAAATATTTGTGGAACGGACCACTTCATGGGGGATGGACTTGCCGTCCATTTTCACTTTTTTGACCGCATTGGGATGGAGATAGATGACTATTTCCTTGCGGATAGATTTGCACAGGATCAGAAAACGTGAAACTTTGATTCCTCCGCCTGTACTTCCGGCACATGCGCCCACGAACATCAGAAGGACAAGAATGGTCTTGGAGAAGCCTGGCCAGAGATTAAAATCAGCAGTGGCAAATCCCGTCGTAGTAATGATGGAACTTACCTGAAAAGCCGCATCCTTAAGAGCAATGCCGATGTTGTCATAAAGTCCTCTGATATTAACAGTAATGGCAATAATGGCGACTGCAATGATTGCCAGATAGTACCGGATTTCTTCTACATGCAGTGCCTGAATGAATTTCCTGGACAGCACCAGATAATAAAACGTAAAATTGATTCCAAAGAGAATCATAAATATCGTAACTACAACCTGAATGTATGTGCTGTAACCGGCGATACTGTCTGATCTGACGCCGAATCCGCCGGTACCTGCAGTTCCAAAAGCTGTGCAGAGAGCATCAAATACCGGCATTTTGCCCAGCAGAAGAAGAAGAATCTCTGCGACAGTGATACCGAAATAGATGATATAGAGAATTTTGGCAGTGGACTGCACCTTCGGAACAAGCTTGCTGACAGAAGGCCCCGGGCTTTCTGCACGCATCAGAGACATGTGATATCCGCCTGTCAGAGGGAGCATGGACAGCAGAAGCACCAGAACGCCCATGCCGCCGATCCAGTGGGTAAAGCTGCGCCAGATGAGCATACAGTGGGACAACGCTTCCACATTTTCCAGAATACTGGCTCCTGTGGTAGTAAAACCGGAAACTGTCTCAAAGACCGCATTGATATAATTGGGAATACTTCCGCTGACAGTAAAGGGAAGAGCTCCTGTGAGACTCAGTACGATCCAGCTGATCGCTACAGTTACGCAGCCTTCTTTCATATAGAAGACTTTGTTCGATGGCTTTTTTCTGGTAATCAGGGCACCTGCCGCAAGACAGAGCATCATGGTAATGAGAAATGCATAGCCGTCTTTTTCTCTGTAGAGCAGTGAAGTGATCAGGGGAAGTGTCATAAAGGCAGCCTGGAACCGCAGGATATATCCGGTAATATAAATGATCATGGAATAATTCATATCAGGTCTCCTTTATTTTTCGAGTATGTCCCGGATATCCCGCAGGCCCTTGTTGGTCGTTACAATAATAACCGTGTCACCTACCTGGATGGTATCATGGCCTCTGGGGATTCTGATGGAGCCGTTTCGGTTCAGACATCCTACCAGAAGGTTTTTCTTAAGGTTCAGTTCTGAAAGCGGAATGCCTACAACCGGGGAATTCTCATGGATAGCAAACTCCAGGGCTTCCGCCTGATTATCCAGAATGTGATAAAGGGTTTCTACATTGCTTCCGATACTGTTCTGCATGGCACGGACATACTGCAGGATATAATCGGCAGTGATATATTTCGGAAAAATGACACTTCCGATATCCAGGGAATCAATGATATCGTCAAAAGCGAGACGATTGACTTTCGCCACAAGCTTCGCATTGGACACGGTTTTGGCGAAAAGGGCGAGGAAAATATTTTCTTCGTCCAGATTGGTAAGGGTTACCAGTGATTCCGCCTGAGACAGCCCCTCTTCCAGAAGAAGGCGCCTGTCTGTGCCGTCACCATTGATGATGGTAGCATCGGGAAGCAGGTCACTTAAGGTTTCGCAGCGCATTCTGTCTTTCTCAATGATCCTTACATCGATCTTCATGGCGAGCAGAGCTCTGGCAAGGTAGTAGGAGATGGAACCGCCGCCGACAATGATCGTATTCTTCACCTGGTTGGTCTTTAAACCTATTTTTTTGAAAAAAAGGGCTGCGTTCTGGGGAGATGCGATAATGGATACATAATCTCCGTTATGGATGATGTAATTACCTCCGGGAATGGAGACTCTGTCCCTGCTTTCTGCTGCACAGAAAAGAATATCGCAGCGGAATTTTTCTGTGATCTGAAAGATGGACATGCCGTCCAGTCCGAATTCCGGCATAACCTTGAATTTCAAAAGTTCCACACGCCCTCTTGCAAAGCTGTCGATCGTGATGGCTGACGGGAAACGCAGAAGTCTGGAAATTTCCCGTGCAGCGGCAGCCTCCGGATTGATGATCATGGAGATGCCGAGACGTTCTTTGATAAAGCCGATTTCCTGATTGTAAATAGGATTGCGCACACGGGCGATGGTGTGGCAGTGGCTGGTTTTCTGCGCAATAAGACAGCAGAGCAGGTTCAGCTCATCAGATGCGGTAACCGCGATCAGGATATCTGCTGTTTCGATGCCGGCTTCTATAAGGATATTGATACTTGCGCCATTTCCGACGATTCCCATGGCATCAATATTTTCGGTAAGCTGATTGATTTTGTCTGCATTCGTATCAATCAGCGTAAGATCTGTTTCTTCTTCCTGCAATTGTTCTGCAAGAGTACGGCCGACTTTGCCGCACCCGACAATAATAATTCGCATAATTCCTCCGAAATGTAAAAACTATTGACATCACTCCATTATAACACTGTATTATGGTTTTTCAAATACTATTTTATTGAAATAAAGTAACTATTCAGGAGGGATATCCCGCGAGGCGTTTTCATGCATTTATGCATGAAAATCCCGAGACACACAAGCAAAAATCCCATCGCCGTAGGCGATTTTAAATGGATTTTTGCTTGTAACTGTGAAGGTACTGAACAGTTACGAAATAAATTCTTCTTGAGTCTACAACGGTTGCAGGGTTTATGATGCTGTCATAAACAGGCTGATAAAGGAGATAACAGAAAGATGAAAGATTATAATCTGACAGAAGGAAGTATATTAAAAAAATTACTGATGTTTGCAGTGCCTTTTCTGATTGCGAATGTGCTGCAGTCTCTCTATGGGGCAGTGGATCTGTTTGTGGTGGGAAGATACTGTACGGCAGAGAGTGTTGCGGCTGTTTCTACAGGCACACAGGTAACACAGATCATTACCAGTCTTGCGGCAGGACTGACGCTGGGAAGTACGGTGATCATCGGACAGTACAAAGGGCAGAACGATGAGGAGCGGGTAAAACAGACCATCGGAACGACACTGACCGTTTTTGCCGGCGCTGCATTGCTTCTTACTGTGGTGATGCTGGCTTTGGAACGCCCGCTGCTGACAATTCTGAGGACTCCTGCACAGTCCTTTGAGCTGACCATGCAGTATGTGGCAGTCTGCCTTCTGGGTAATATTTTTATCTGCGGATACAATGCGATCAGTGCGGTTCTGAGAGGATATGGAGATTCAGCAAGACCGATGATGTTCGTGGCAGCCGCATGTGTATTGAATATCATCCTGGATTTTGTATTTGTGAAATACTGCGGATTAAATGTTGTCGGGACAGCTCTGGCAACAGTGATCTCCCAGGGCATGAGTATGTTTATAGCCATTGGGTATCTGAAAAAACATGATTTTCTTTTTGATTTTAAACCAGTAAGCTTTCGGCCGGTGTGGAGTATTGTGAAAAAACTGGCATATGTGGGGATTCCCATTTCTTTTCAGGAAATGATGGTGCGTATTTCTTTTCTGTATCTTATGGCGATGATGAATACATGCGGAGTATATGCGGCATCTGTTGTGGGAATCGGAAGTAAATATGATGTTTTTGCCATGCTGACATCTACTTCCATGGCAAGCGCTCTTGCTGCTCTTACGGCACAGAATATGGGAGCGGGCAAGCCGGAGCGTGCCAGAAAATCGCTGTGGTACAGCCTTGGCATTGCGGTGGCGGTATCTTCGCTTTTCTGGCTCTGGGCGCAGCTGGATCCCCGGTCGATGATCGGTGTATTTACAGGAGATGAAAATGTAATCGCAGCAGGTGTGCCGTTTTTTAAATCCTGCAGCTATGACTATATCATGACAGCTCTCGTGTTCGTAATGAACGGTTATCTCAACGGTAAACAGAAAACGGTCTGGACGATGGTGAGCTGCAGTTTTGGTGCTGTATGTCTGAGGATTCCCATGGTATACTTTTTTGCGGAACATTTTGGGGAGGACCTGGGGATGCTGGGAAAAATTGCCCCTATTGTTTCCGGAATCATGGCATGTTATACTCTTGTGTATGTAATATATGAGGGAAAGAAGTATGAAAAACAACGAGTTATTTCAAATTGGTGAGGTTTCCAGACTGTTTCACGTAAGCGTGAGCATTCTCCGCCATTATGACAAGATCGGCCTGCTGAAGCCGGAATATACAGATGAGGAAACAGGATACCGCTATTACAGCACCCGACAGTTTGAGTGTCTGAATACGATCCGGTATCTGCGGGCACTGGATATGCCGCTGGAACAGATCTCCGGTTTTTTGCAGAACCGGGATACCGATCATATAGAAGAACTTTTGCGCCGGCAAAAAGAAGAGGTGGAGCGAAGAAAACAGAATCTGGAAATCATAGAGCGAAAAATTGACAACCGGCTGAGGCAGCTGGAAGATGCGCTGACTTCCAGGCTGAATGTGATCCGGATAGAAGAGAAGCCTGCCAGACGGATTGCCACAGTCAAACATAAGCTTACACCTCACAATTATCTGGATCTGGAGCAGAGCATCCGTCAGCTTGAGGCGGAAGAAGAAAATACAGTGGTCTTTCTGGGAAAAGTAGGCGTTGGACTGCAGGCGGAGCATTTACAGAAAAGACAGTATCTGCCTTATGATATGGTATTCGTTATTCTTGATGAAGAAGATCAGTTCCACGGCGAAACAATGGCTGTGGAGCCGGAGACCTGCGTAACTCTCCGTTTTCAGGGATGCCATGATCAGGCTGCGCAGTATTATGAGAAAATGATGGACTACATAGAAGAGAATGGATACGAGATTGACGGATTTTCCAAAGAACTGACGATGATCGATTACGGCCTGACGGATGACACATCGAAATTTGTAACAGAAATACAGATTCCGGTTGGGAAGAAAGGAAAAGTATGATATAATAACGCTGTTATTCCAAAAAAAAGGAGGAGGATTGCTTGGAGACTATTCAGAATGCGGATATTCAGGATATCAGTGTGGATAATGTCAAGGCTCAAGCCAACAGAGTCTATACGTATCTGCAGGAACAGATGCCTTCACTGATCGGTTTTTGTGTGAGGGTTGTACTGGCGATTGTTGTATTTCTTGTTGCAAGGAAGGTAATTGCCTGGATTATCGGAATCCTGAAAAAGTCCCTGGAGAATATTAACGTGGACAAAGGCGTTGTTCAATTCGCCTGTTCCATTGCAAGACTTGTGCTGTATCTCCTGTTGATATTTAATATCGGAATCAGCCTTGGCATCAAGGAATCTTCCGTGGCGGCTCTTCTTGGAACCGCCGGTGTGACTGTCGGCCTTGCGCTTCAGGGCGGTCTTGCCAATGTGGCAGGAGGAGTGATGATTCTTTTGTTCAAACCTTTTCAGGTGGGAGATTATATCATTCAGGATCAGGCGAACGGATGTGAGGGGACCGTGTCCAGGATTGATATGTATTATACCACGCTTTTGTCTGTGGACAATAAGAATATCGTGATTCCTAACGGCACTCTGGCCAACAGTACTGTGATCAATGTGACAGCCAGGAACCACAGACGCCTGGAGATCAAAGTAGGGATTTCCTATCGCTCCGATATCCGAAGGGCGAGAGAAATTCTGGAGCAGATACTTCTGGATGATCCGGATACCAATACGGACAGTGAAATGGTGGTATTTGTGGATGAACTGGGAGAGAGCGCTGTGGTCATGGGACTCCGTGTTTGGGTGGAGACTGATAATTACTGGCCTGTCAAATGGAGAATGAATCAGCGGATCAAGGAAGAGTTTGATGCACAGGGAATCGTGATTCCGTTCAATCAGATGGATGTCCACATTCATCAGCAGGAGAACAAATGATAAGGAAGCAGGAGAACAATTTTAAGAAAGGTGGAAAAACAGGATGAAAAAGTTTATTGAAGAGTTTTAGGCATTTGCGCTAAGAGGAAATGTCATGGATATGGCTGTCGGCGTTCTCATCGGCGGTGCATTTTCCGGTATTGTAACATCTCTGACGGATAATTTTATTACACCGATTTTGAATTTTTTAACCGGACAGGCAACATACGGCATGAAGGATATCGCCGGATTCGGTTCCAATTTCCTGGCAGCCGTTGTCAATTTTATCATTATGGCATTTATTTTGTTCTGCCTGATGAGAGGAATTAACAAACTGATGTCTATTGGAAAAAAGGAGACACCTGAAGAGGTTACAACGAAGGTCTGCCCTTACTGCAAGAGTGAAATTGCTGTTGACGCAACACGGTGTCCGCATTGTACCTCACAGTTAACAGAATAAGATTACATAGCAGCTGTCGTTTTCCGGAGGGAATCAGACAGCTGTTTTTTGTATGGCAAAAATAAAACACCTGCTCGGCAGGTGGAGGGGATTACGGATGCCGACTATTTAACAACGTAAACCAAAATGATATAATAGGTTGACAATTTGATTTTCCTGTGATAAATTATTACCAGCTATTCACAACGGGCAGATGTTCGATTTTGCAGCAGATGCAGGAGTAGTGAAGCAAGAAGGAGGATTATACAATGACAACAGTGGCAGCATCAAGGAGTAAGACTTATGATATGGTATACATTGCAATTTTTGCAGTGTTAATGGCGATCTGTTCGTGGATTTCCATTCCCATGACCGTACCGTTTACGTTACAGACATTCGGGGTATTTATTTCAGTGGGAATTCTGGGAGGAAAAAGAGGATCTCTGGCTGTTCTGGTATATATTCTGCTGGGAGCAGTGGGAGTACCGGTTTTTGCCGGATTCAGCGGAGGAATTGGAGTTCTTTTGAATACAACGGGCGGATACATTATCGGATTTTTATTCTCCGCACTTGTTATGTGGGGAATGGAAAAGCTTTTTGGAAGAAAACCGGTAGTGCAGATTCTTTCCATGCTTGCGGGACTTATTGTGTGCTATGCGATCGGTACTGTATGGTTTATGGTGGTTTATTCGAATGCGAACGGGGCAGTAGGTCTCGGTACAGTCCTGGGATGGTGTGTGATTCCTTTTATTATCCCGGATCTTGTAAAAATCGCGCTGGCATTTGTTCTTTCAGGAAGGCTGCGTCGGTATGTGCCGCAGGCATGAAAACACCCCGCACCGGACGGAAAAGCCTGCAGTGCTTCTTAGGCCTCATCACGGGATGTGTCTTGCCTACTTTCAGGGATATGGCTACAGTGACGGATTCCAAAGGCATATGGGAGAAATGCTGGAGGTTTTTGAGAAAAACATTCCGGTGAAACTGACATCTGCCGTGGATGAAATCTGCAGTTCCGGGAAAAGCAGATGGGAATCTTTGTGATCACTGTGTAAAGTATTCTTTATATTCTTTCGGCGACATGCCGTATTCTTTTTTGAACGCGCGGAAAAAGCTGGAATAATCCTTAAAACCACACATGAGATACGCTTCGCTGATACTGGCGTGACCTAAAATGGCATCACGGCATATGGCGAGGCGTTTTTTTATAATATACTGGTGGATGGACATGCCGATATTTTCTTTGAAAATATGGGCAATGTGATACTTGTTCACATAAAATTCTCTTGCGAGGCTTTCCAGAGAAAGTTCCTCATCCAGATGTTCTTCAATATAGATACACAGGTTCTGGTAAAGAGAGCGTTCTTCTTCAAATCCCATGAGATGATTCTGTTCGTATACCACACGGTTCAGATGAAGAACAAGATCGTCGACACAGACAGGAATCTGAGCCTGACGGCCAAAACGGTCCGATTTCATTTCTTCGATCAGGCGGATGACTTTGGACTGAATGATATTGAAAGCAATCCTGTCATTGTGAAAGAGATATTTTTTGGATGTTTGGACATACTGCATCATATAGACGTAATCAGGAGAAATTTCCAGAAGGTGATTGCAGTATTCCTGGCTGATCCAGAATACAAATCTCCGGTAAGGAATGTCCAGATTGTGGATGACGGCTCTGTGCCGCACATGAGGAGGAATCAGAATGACATCACCATAAGTCAGCGGAAACTGCTCATTCTCAATCTGGATACTGACATTGCCTTCCAGAAAAAAATAAAATTCATAATAGTCGTGAGCGTGTGTGGCTACTTTGATAGGAGCAGTGTCGCTGTAGTAGTAGATCTCAAAATCTCTGGAAAGCATATACTGACGTGCGCTGAACTGGGTCTGCAGTCTTTTTTTCATGGGTTTCTGCCTCCTGTGTAAAAATATAATGATACTAGTATAATCCACATTAATTATACCACAAAACCGCAATTTTTACAATGTGTACAACAATTACGTCAATGGATTTTTCTGAAAGCCTGTCATATAATAAATTCAACAAAAAACAACATTTATTACTATTACCAGGCGTTCAAAAACAAAAAGGAGAGGTAAACGATTATGGAAATGACATTAAGATGGTACGGTTCCAAATTTGACACAGTAACTCTGGAGCAGATCCGCCAGATCCCGGGCGTTACAGGAGTGATCACAACATTATATGATACCGCACCCGGTGAAGTATGGAGCCGTGAAAGAATCCGCGCGACGAAAGATGAGGTTGAAGCGGCAGGACTTCATGTAGCCGGAATTGAAAGTGTGAATGTTCATGATGCCATCAAGACAGGCGCACCGGACAGAGACGATTATATTGCAAATTACATGGAAACTCTGGAAAACCTGGGCAAAGAAGATATCCATCTGGTATGCTACAATTTCATGCCGGTATTCGACTGGACAAGGACAGAACTGGCACGTGTAAGACCGGATGGCTCCACAGTTCTTGCATATACACAGGAAGCGGTTGATGCGCTGAATCCTGAAAAAATGTTTGACTCCATCGCGGGCGATATGAATGGTACCGTTATGCCGGGCTGGGAGCCGGAGCGTATGGAACATGTCAAAGAACTTTTTGCCATGTACAAAGACATTGATGATGAAAAATTATTTGAAAACCTGAAATATTTCCTGGAAAAAATCATGCCTGTATGTGACAAATATGACATTAACATGGCAATTCATCCGGATGACCCTGCATGGAGCGTTTTCGGTCTTCCCCGAATTATTATCAACAAGAAAAACATCCTTCGCATGATGCAGATGGTGGACAATCCGCACAATGGTGTGACCTTCTGCTCCGGTTCTTACGGTACCAACCTGGAGAATGATCTTCCGGATATGATCCGTTCCCTGAAAGGAAGAGTTCATTTTGCCCATGTACGTAACCTGAAATTCCATTCTCCCACAAATTTCGAGGAAGCAGCACATCTTTCTTCTGACGGAACATTCGACATGTATGAGATCATGAAGGCTCTTTATGACATCGGATTTGACGGACCGATCCGTCCGGATCATGGGCGTATGATCTGGGGTGAAGTTGCAATGCCGGGTTATGGTCTTTACGACAGAGCTCTCGGAGCAACTTATCTGAACGGACTCTGGGAAGCAATCGAGAAAGGAGCAGGAAAATGATTTTAAGTGCAGAAGGACTGAAAAATAAAGAAGCATGGGAAGCTGCAGGATACAGCCTTCCGAAATATGACCGTGATGCAATGATCACGGCAACAAAAGAAAATCCATTCTGGATCCATTTTGGTGCAGGGAATATTTTCCGTGCGTTTCAGGCAAACGTTGTTCAGAACCTTCTGAACGATGGTGTTCTGAACAGAGGTCTTGTAGTTGCAGAAGGATTTGACTACGAAATCGTAGAAAAAATGAACCGTCCCCATGATGATTATTCGATTCTTGTAACATTAAAAGCAGACGGAAATGTTGAAAAAACAGTAGTGGGAAGCATTGCAGAATCCTGTATTCTGGACTCCGAAGACGAAAAGGAATATTCTCGTCTGAAAAATATTTTCAGCGCTGATTCCCTGCAGATGGCTACGTTTACGATTACAGAAAAAGGATACAGCCTTGTAAACGGCAAGTGTGAGCTCCTTCCTGCAGTAGAGGCGGACTTTGCAGCAGGCCCTGAAAAACCTGCAAGTTATATGGGAAAAGTTGCTTCTCTTCTCTATACACGTTATAAGGCGGGGGAAAAGCCGATTGCCATGGTGAGCATGGACAACTGCTCCCACAACGGTGACAAACTGTATGCGGCAATCCACACTTTTGCAGAAAAATGGACGGAAGCAGGACTTGCAGAAGCAGGATTCCTTGCTTATGTGGAAAACAGAGAAAGAGTAACTTTCCCGTGGACGATGATTGATAAGATCACCCCGCGCCCGGATGCTTCCGTAGAGGAAATTCTGAAAAAAGACGGAATCGAAGGTCTGGAACCGGTAATTACCTCCAAAAACACTTATGTGGCTCCTTTTGTAAACGCAGAAGAGTGTGAATATCTGGTGATTGAGGATGCTTTTCCTAACGGACGTCCCAAGCTGGAGAAAGGTGGCCTGATGTTTGCAGAAAGAGAAACTGTTGACAAGGTTGAAAAGATGAAAGTCTGCACCTGTCTGAATCCTCTGCATACTGCTCTGGCTGTGTACGGATGCCTTCTTGGATATGAGAAAATTTCCGAGGAGATGAAAGATCCGCAGCTGAAGAAGCTGGTTGAAGTGATCGGTTACAAAGAGGGACTTCCTGTAGTGGTAAATCCGGGCGTTCTGGATCCCAGGGAATTTATCGATACTGTATTAAATATTCGTATTCCGAATCCGTTCATGCCGGATACACCCCAGAGAATTGCAACGGATACATCCCAGAAGCTTGCAATCCGTTTTGGTGAAACCATCAAAGCATACGATGCTTCACCGGAACTGGATACCGCAGACCTGAAGCTGATACCTCTGGTATTTGCAGGATGGCTGCGTTATCTGATGGGAGTGAACGATGAAGGAGCAGAGTTTACTCTGAGCCCAGACCCGCTTCTGGATACAGTCCGTCCTTATGTATCAGGCGTTCAGCTTGGGACAGATGTCAATGCTGAAGAAGTCCTGAAACCGGTTCTGGAAATGAGAGAAATTTTCGGCGTGGATCTCTATGAGACCGGTATGGCAGAGAAAGTATGCGGATATTTCCGCGAACTGACAGCAGGTCCCGGGGCTGTACGTGAAACGCTGAAAAAATATACAAAATAAAATCATAATGATATGATATTCTGTACCATATTATTTTATGGGAATATCTGTTTACACAGATACCACTGCTAATAAAAAAGCATCTGTTCTTCGGGACTTAGAAGATCAGATGCTTTTTTGCGGTAAAATCTGCAGAGTTATGTAATTGTACAGCAGAGTGTCATATGCCGGACTCCGGCAGAAATTTAAAGGGCTTTTGTCTTTACAGCATTGATTACGTCTGCATTTAATTTGACGGAATAGCGGAAGAGGATTATTCCGATCACAAACAATATGGCGATCATCCCTACACCCTTGCTGATATCTCCCGTTATCTGTGATACAAGGCTTACAATAGTGGTTCCCACAAAAGAAGCACCCTTTCCGCAGATATCCAGTAGACCGAAATATTCACCAGACTGTTCCGCGGGAATAATCTTGGTAAAATAGGAACGGGACAGTGCCTGAATTCCGCCCTGGAACATTCCTACAAAAACCGCCATAGCCCAGAACTGAGCCTGTGTGGTAAGAAACATGGCAAATACTGCGATCCCAAGGTAAGCCAGGATACAGATGGTGATCAGGACGTCTCCCGGGTATCTGGCTGCAAGACGTCCGAAAATGATACAGCAGGGGAAAGCAACAATCTGGGTAACCAGAAGTGCCAGAAGGAGCCCGGTACTGTCAAGCCCGAGAGCGGAGCCGTATGCAGTTGCCATATCAATGATTGTATAAACACCGTCAATATAAAAGAAAAACGCCAGCAGGAACATAAAGATCCGTTTTTCTTTACGGATGTTTTTGAAAGTCCGTCCGATTCTGCGGAAGCTGTCTGCTACTGCATTGTTCTGCTTTTCAACATAATACTTATGCTGATAGGTTTTAAAAAGCGGTATCGTCATTAACACCCACCATAAAGCTGTGATCACAAAAGAGACAGTCATGGCCGTTGGCATGGAAATGCCGATACTTCCGGATCCCAGTACGATGATAAGGCATATAACGAAGGGAATGCAGCTTCCGATATATCCCCATGCATAACCCTGGGAGGATACATGATCCATGCGGTCTTCTGTGGTGACATCCGAAAGCATGGAATCATAAAATATCAGGCTGCCGGAATAACCGATCTTGGCGATCAGAAAGATGATGAGAAAGGCAAGCCATTGCCTGGCCAGTCCCATGCTGACACATCCGATCAGGCCTATAAGAAGAGTCAGGGAAAAGATCGGTTTTTTAAATCCTTTGGTGTCTGCAAGAGTACCAAGAACCGGCCCCAGCAGAGCAACGATGAGCGTGGCTGCGGATGCGGCATATCCCCAGTAGGCAAGATATTCCACAGAGGAAAGCCCGCCGCTTTCAGCGAGACCATTGAAATAAATGGGGATGATCGTGGCTATAAGAAGAGTGAAGGCCGAATTCCCCACATCATAGAGAACCCAGTTGCGTTCGCTTTTGGTCAATGTTATTTTCATTGGTATGTCCTCACTTTCGTGTCAGTTATCTTTATTATATCATACTTTGCTGTATATTTGAAGAAGGAGATGATATTGTTCGTGAGAAATCCCGCATTCATTCGGAACGGAAGAATGTTTCGGGAAAATTGCATCTGGTAAAGGGACAGGAGATATGCTAAAATAACGTAACTGTTCAGTGTTTCCAGAGATATCTGCTGGATAGCTGCAAAAAATACAATATTTGAAAAGAAAAAGGGAAAGAGGAGTTTATTATGAATTCTGCCAAAAATGCAAAAAGCCTGACACCGGGATATTCCTTTATTCAGGGATTTTTCTGGATGAATTTTGCCGCGATCATGGGATTTTCAAGCCTGTATCTGCTGGACTGCGGTTATTCCAACACACAGATCGGCATGATTATTGCTGTTGCCGGAATCATATCTGCGGTTATGCAGCCTGTAATCGCAAGCTATGCGGACAGGCCTTCAAGTATATCTGTCAAAAAGATTATTCTGATCCTATCTGCAGTTCAGGTGATTCTGGGTGTTCTGGTATTGCTTACATATCAGAAGGCCTTTGTGCTTACAGGACTCTTTTACGGCTGCCTGATCACGCTTTTACAGCTGCTGACTCCGCTGGTGAATTCTCTTGGAATGGAGAGTATTAACCAGGGGAAAAAACTGAATTTTGGTGCAGCCCGTGGAATGGGGTCGGTTGCATATGCTGTTTTTGCCTATGTACTGGGCATTATAATTGCAAAAACGGGAGCAAGATTTGTTCCGGTCTCTATTATTGTTATTTATTCGGCTTTGCTGGTCAGTCTGCTTCTGTTTCCGTTTGAAAAAGAAGCGAAGAAATCTGTAAAATCTTCCCGGAAACAAAGCGCAAACCCGTTTGCATTTTTTCTCCGGTATAAGAGATTCAGTGTGGTACTTGTCGGATGCGTGCTCGTTTACATCAGTCATATTCTGCTGAACAGTTTTACTTTTCAGATTGTGGAAAGCAAGGGCGGCGGAAGTGAAGAAATGGGGTTTGTCATGGCACTCGGTGCTCTGGTGGAATTGCCGACTCTGTTTTGTTTCACTTTTATGATGAAAAAAATTCGCTGCGATATCTGGTTCCGTATATCCGGTATTTTCTTTATGCTGAAAACGCTGGGAACCCTTCTTGCTCCGAATATTCCGGTGTTTTACGCGGTACAGATATTCCAGATGCTTGGCTGGGCGCTGATTACGGTATCTTCTGTTTACTATGTAAATTCCATTATGGATGAACAGGACGCGATTAAAGGGCAGGCGTATATGACTATGACGTATACACTGGGAAGTGTGATCGGTGCGCTGCTCGGGGGCGCACTGATTGATATTGCCGGAGTGAATATGATGCTGACGTTCGGTACTGCGGCTGCAGCTGTGGGAATGGTAATCATGCTTGTGGCTGCAGAGAAAGGAAGAACGGATAGCCCTGTTTCCAGATAAGCATGCCGGAGTTACCCGCGGAGCCGTGGAACCGGCAGGGCGTTGATTTTTAAAAAAAGTTGTAGTAGAATAACGGAAGATCAAATAAAGAAAAGAGGAATCAGTATGGAATTAGCAACTTTACAAAAAGATATGATCGCAGCAATGAAGGCAAAGGATAAACCGAGAAAAGAAGCCATTTCCGCACTGGTATCTGCTGTAAAAAAGGCAGGAATCGATGCAGGCTGCAGAGATGATATTCCAAGTTCCATGGTAGATCAGGTAATCCTGAAAGAACAGAAAACTGCGAAGGAGCAGATTGATACCTGTCCGGCTGACAGAACAGATTTGAAGGCTGAATATCAGTTCCGCTATGATGTGATCTCAGAATATGCTCCGCAGCTTATGTCCGAAGATGAAGTAAAAGCGTTTCTCCAGGATAGATTTGCAGATCTTCTCGCGGGCAAAAATAAAGGGATGATCATGAAAAATGTGATGCCTGAACTGAAAGGAAAAGCCGACGGCAAAGTCATCAATCAGGTTGTCGCCGAACTTTGCAAATAAGTATGGGAAAGATTATATTTCTTGATATTGACGGAACGATCCGCTGGTTTGACGGAAGTGTTCCGGATAGCACTATTTATGCGATCCGCGAGGCCAGGAAGCGCGGACACGAAGTATGTGTCTGCAGCGGACGCCCATTAAGTCTCATTGAAAAGAGCATTCTTGATATCGGGTTTGACGGAATTGTATCCTGTACCGGAACTTATGTAGTGTACCGGGGCAAGTGTGTTCAAAGAGTCAGTTTTGATCCGCGAACAGTTCATGAGCTTTGCGAATATCTTGTGGATAAGGACTGCATGATCGAACTGCAGCGCTATGATCAGACGTTCCTTTTGAAGAGGTTTGTCAACCGCTATGAAGAAATGGGCAGAAACATGATGAAAAGCCTTGGAGAAGGGGCGAAGGAACTGGAACCGTATCCTGCCCTGGCGGAACAGGATACGGATGTGGAGAATGTGGAAAAGGTGATGTTCTTCAGCCGGAAAGTACCTTACGATGAGATTTACAGTGAATGGTCTGACAGGGTGGTTATGACACCCTTCAGTATTCCCAATGCCGAGCGCTGGGGTGGGGAGATTTCTCCGCTTAATGTCAATAAAACGTCAGGAATCAGAAGTGTTCTGGAACACAGTTCCTATTCCAGAGAGGATGTCATCGCAATTGGTGACAGTGACAATGATGCAGATATGCTGGAATTCGCAGCAACAGGAGTTGCCATGGGAAATGCCACTGAAAATGCCCGCAGGGCAGCTGACTGGCAGACAGCACCGCTTCTGGAGGACGGAATACTGAAAGCCTTTCGTAAGCTTGAATTAATCTGACCGGGTCAGTTTCTGATATTCTCTGGGAGAGTATCCCATTCTCTCCCGGAATACCCGGGAAAAATAAGAAGAGCTGGAAAATCCGCATTGTATAGCTGCTTCCGTGATATTTCCGCTTTCTCTGGACAGAAGCTCAAGACTCTGCTCGATTCTGAAATTGAGAAGATAATCAAACAGAGATTCACGCATGTGTTTTTTAAAAAATCTGCAGCATTCGCTGGGGCAGATATTTACTTCTGCAGCTATATCGTCCAGTGTGATTTTTTCCTGGTAGTGTCCATGGATGTAAGTGAGAATCTGTTTCAGGCGGTCAATGTTTTTGGCATCTGCCGGATTGTCCTGTGTTTTATGCACATGCCTGCATACTATTCGCCAGACATCCATCAGAAGAAGATAGATCTGGAAGTCATAATCTGTTTCCTGTTTCTGATGATTGTATAAATATTCTATTTTCTGCAGACTTTTGAGGATGGTTTCCTGCCATTGCCCGGATGAGGCAAGTACAAGGCAGGGAATGGAAGGATTCTCAACAATACGGTCTGCATATTTTTCTTTTAGAAAACTGTTTTTATATCCTTCCAGAAGCCTGGGATGAAAGGTGATGGATACATAATGACAGTCCTGGTCATTGACAGGATGCCCGGAGTGGAGCATGTTGGAATTGCACAGAAGCCCCTGTCCGGGCTTCAGTTCATAGACCTGCTCGTTTACCTGATAGCGGATCTGGCCTTCGAGAACATAAGTCCATTCCAGCTCCGTGTGCCAGTGCCACATGAAAGAACGGCGCTCATAATCGGAAAGACGTTCATGGCTGACTCTCACAGGAAATCCATATGTTCCGTGAATCTTGATTTCTTTCTGATTGCGGTCGGTCTGAATCTGCATATTTTCTCCTTATTTCTGTAAACATGGTAAAAAATCAGCATATCAAACTGTGAAAGCTCCGAACAGCTGAACAATACCTCAATATAGTGCAAAAACAGTCTAAAATAATTGTAGAAATATCTTCTGATTCTCATTATAATAGCATTAACAACAAAGTCAAGACAGAAAGACCAAACTGGCAGAGAGCCATAGAAGCAAAAGTTACTGTACTCTCCGTTCACAGTAACATACAAAAACTATATCATGTAAAAGGAGTAAATCCGCGATGAAAGCAGAACAGGTTAAAGAGTTATTAAAAAAAGATTCTTCCGTACAGCTTCTGGAGCAGATGTACGGCAAAGGAAAAGCGGAAGTAAACGCTGAGCGTTATGAACTGGCAGCCAATGGCTTTTCCAGATCATTCGGAGACAGAGAATTTGAATTTTTTACTTCCCCGGGAAGAACAGAGATCGGTGGTAATCATACTGACCACAACCAGGGTAAGATTCTTGCAGGAAGTGTCCAGATGGACTGTGTAGCGGCAGCTGCTGCAAACGGTACCGAAACCATTCACATGATCAGTGAAACATACAGGCAGGATCTGGTTATTGATCTGAATGACCTTGAACCGGGCAGTCAGACAACAGGAACCCTTCCTCTTGTGAAAGGCGTACTGGCAGGTCTTGAAAAAAGAGGTTTTGAGATTCACGGATTCGACGCTTATGTAACCAGCAACGTGATCGGAGGATCCGGCGTAAGTTCTTCCGCATCTTTTGAAATGCTGGTATGTTCTATTGTGGATTATCTTTTCAATAATTATACAAGAGACGTGGTATCCTACGCAAAAGCAGGACAGTATGCAGAGAACAAATACTGGCTGAAAGGCTCCGGGCTGCTGGATCAGATGGCATGTGCGGTAGGCGGAATCATTACCATTGATTTCGCAGATACAGAAGAACCGGAAATGCGCAGGGTAGACTGTAATTTTGATGATCTGAATCTGGATCTTGTTATTGTAAATACCGGAAAAGGACATGCGGATCTGAGCGCTGAATATTCTTCTATTCCAAATGAAATGAAGAGCGTTGCAAAGTATTTCGGAAAAGAAGTCCTGGCTCAGGTGGCGGAAGAGGATGTCATTGAAAATGTAAAAGACATCCGCAGGAAATGCGGTGACCGTGCACTTCTGCGTGCCTTCCACTTCTTTGAGGAGAGCAGACGTGTGGATGATCAGGTAGCTGCACTGGAGAGCGGTGACAAGGAACGTTTCCTTCAGGAAATCACAGCTTCCGGAAATTCTTCCTGGAAATGGCTTCAGAACTGTTATCTCAATGAGACTCCGCAGGAGCAGTCCATCAGCTGCACTCTCGCACTCACGGAACTTTTCCTGAAAAAGATCTATGGTGGTGCATGCCGTGTTCATGGCGGCGGATTTGCAGGTGTGATCGCTGCATTTATTCCAAAGGAACATACCGCAGAATACTGCAGGTATATTGACAAAGCACTTGGTGACGGATCTGCTTTTGTCATGCATATCCGTAAACAGGGTGCAATACATCTGGAGTTTTAATAGTATGATACCAGGGTCAAAAGGTCGTCAAAATACCTTTTGACCCCATCATAGTATAAGGCTTATAATAAATATTAATCAAATCTATCAAAGGAGGATATTATAATGGCAATTTTAGTAACAGGCGGTGCAGGATATATTGGAAGCCACACAGTTGTTGAACTTCAGAATGCCGGATATGAAGTAGTGGTACTTGATAATCTGAGCAACTCAAGCGAAAAATCTCTGGAACGTGTTGAAAAGATCACAGGAAAACCGGTGAAATTTTACAAGGCTGATATTCTTGACAGAGATGCGCTGAATAATATTTTCGAAACTGAAAAAATTGATTCCTGTATTCATTTCGCAGGCCTGAAGGCAGTAGGAGAATCTGTTGCAAAACCCTGGGAATATTATGAAAATAATATCGCAGGAACTCTTACTCTTGTTGATGTGATGAGAAAACACGGTGTCAAAAATATTATTTTCTCTTCCTCAGCAACTGTTTATGGTGATCCGGCAATCATTCCGATCACAGAGGAATGCCCGAAGGGACAGTGTACCAATCCTTACGGATGGACCAAGTCCATGCTTGAGCAGATCCTTTCTGATATTCAGAAAGCGGATCCGCAGTGGAATGTTGTTCTTCTCCGTTACTTTAATCCGATCGGTGCTCATAAGAGCGGTACCATCGGAGAAAATCCCAATGGTATACCGAACAATCTGATGCCTTACATTACACAGGTTGCAGTAGGAAAGCTGAAAGAACTTGGTGTATTCGGCAATGATTATGATACGCCGGATGGTACAGGCGTCAGAGATTATATCCATGTTGTAGACCTTGCAAGGGGACATGTAAAAGCCCTTAAGAAAATTGAGGATAATTCCGGGCTGAACATTTACAATCTGGGAACCGGCAAAGGCTACAGTGTACTTGACATTGTGAAAAACTTCGAAGCAGCCACCGGTGTGAAGATCCCGTATGTGATCAAAGACCGCCGCCCCGGTGATATTGCCACCTGCTATTCTGACGCATCCAAGGCAAAGAGAGAGCTTGGCTGGGAGGCTGAATATGATATCAAAGATATGTGTGCGGATTCCTGGAACTGGCAGTCTCATAATCCCAATGGATACGAGGAATAACAGGAATAATAGGAATAAAAAAATACAGGCAGATAATCTATGATCAACAGTCCTGCAGGAACATAAGTCTCCTGCAGGACTGTTTCATGTTGCTATTGTATCTTTTGTCGGATTATGTTATAATTGTACAACGTTTTATCGTGAAATCTCCTATACCTGCAGATGGATTCTGTCTGTATACAGGAAGAAAAAAGATTATTGGGAGGAAAGTGTTTATGAGTAACTCTTTGTTTATCGGAACCTGGTGGGCTCTGGTTCCGCCTGTGCTGGCAATTGTACTTGCCTTCATCACGAAGGAAGTGTACAGTTCGCTGCTCATTGGTATTATCGTTGGTGTCCTGTTTTATACAGGATTTGTACCGTGGGATGCGTTTAATGCATTATTCGATATCATGAAAGAGAATATGAATCTTAATATTCTGATTTTCGATATCATGCTCGGTATGATTATTGTGCTTATGCAGAAATCGGGCGGCTCAGCTGCTTACGGCAGCTGGGCAGGCAAAAAGATCAAGAGTAAAAAATCAGCTCTTCTTGCTACCAGCGGTCTTGGAATGCTGATCTTTGTGGATGATTATTTTAACTGTCTGACAGTCGGTTCTGTTATGCGTCCTGTTACGGACCGCTATAAAGTATCCAGAGCAAAACTTGCATATATTATTGATGCGACAGCAGCGCCGATCTGTATTATTGCACCTATTTCATCATGGGCAGCCGCAGTGAATTCCTATGTTCCGGAAGACGCGGGCATTACAGGATTCCAGTTATTCCTGAGAACGATTCCTTATAATCTGTATGCACTTCTGACGATTGTAATGGTTCTTTATATTACCTGCCGCGGATTTGACTTCGGACAGATGAAGGTACATGAAATGAACGCGGCAAAGGGTGATCTGTTTACCAGCGGAGCAGAGGAATTTGACAATGTATCAGATGAAAAAATTTCGTCAAATGGTAAGGTATATGACCTTGTACTTCCCATTGCCGTTCTGATTGTTTCTGCAGTTGGCGCAATGATCTACACGGGTATGCTGGACGGCGCAACGAATCTGATCGATGCATTTGCCGGCTGTGATGCAGAAACAAGCCTTATTTTTGCAACGTTTGTTACCGTGCTTTTTATGATGGTTCTGTATCTTCCCCGCAAGGTTGTAAGTTTTAAGGAATTTATGAACAGTCTTGTAGAAGGGTTTAAACTGATGATTCCTGCTGTCATGGTACTGATTCTTGCATGGACACTGAAGGGCGTGGGCGATTCCCTCTGTCTTGGGGATTTTGTACGTGGTGTTGTCGGCAATAATGCATCCGCCAGTGTTCTTGTTCCGGTGATTATGTTTGGAGTCGGACTGTTTCTGGGATTTTCCACAGGTACTTCCTGGGGAACATTTGCGATTCTGATCCCGATCGTGGCTTCTCTGTTTGGCGGACAGAATCTGGAGATGATGATCATTTCCGTTTCTGCAGTTCTTGCCGGTGCAGTCTGCGGTGACCATGTTTCTCCGATTTCGGATACTACGATCATGTCATCAGCCGGTGCACAGAGTAATCATATTAATCACGTATCTACGCAGATGCAGTATGCAATGGTGGTTGCTGCTGTATGTGCAGTTGGCTACATTATTGCCGGCATATGCAAAAACTGGATCATTACGCTGGCATTAAGCCTGCTCATTCTGATCGCTGTTCTGGAATTTATTCGTGCATACAGCGAGAAGCAGGAGCTGAAAAGATGAAAATTGATGTGCCATACATCAATCAAAGTGAAAAATATCCTACAGGGTGTGAAAGCGTGACTTCGGTCATGCTTTTGCATTATCTGGGATATGATATTTCGGTTGATGAGTTTATTGAGAAATACCTGGTTAAGAAAGAATTTGAAATAAGAGACGGAGTGCTGTATGGTCCGAATCCCTGGGAATGCTTTGCGGGAAGCCCCTATGATCCGGATTCCTTCGGATGCTATGCTCCGGTGATCTGCCGGGCACTTGAACAGATCGCGGGAGACCGGTATGAGGTTCTTGATGAAACAGGAAAAGATTTGGATGATCTGGCAGATGCTTATTTGAAACAGGATATGCCTGTCATTCTCTGGAATTCCATCAATATGCGGGAACCGGTGATCGGACCGGAATGGAAGCTTCCGGATACGGGTGAGACGTTTACCTGGATTTCTAATGAACACTGTATGCTTCTTGTAGGGGAAGACAGCGAACACTATATTTTTAATGACCCGTATGAAAATCGCGGAGTCATTGCGTGCCCGAAGGAAATTATCAGGGACAGGTATGAAACATACCATCGTCAGGCAGTAGGACTGAAAAAACGACCATAAATCAATATGGTCGTTTTTTCATGTAAGTGATGGATTTATCTGCGCACATCGCCTCTGTTTGTGGCAAGTTCGTATCCTACAGACTGCATGCGTCTGCTGAGACAGTTCCTGCATTCAGCGGCTTCATCGCCGGTGCAGATCTTATTATCATAGAGCTCGTATTTTTTTCTTACTGAGACCGGAGAAAGATTGGGCATAACTACATTCGCTCCGGCCAGTATTCCCATCTCTCTGCCTCTGGGATGAATGGTTCCCAGAGCTGTAGTAGCGGGAAGCAGCACATAGGGGAGAATCAGGCGGATAATGGACAGCAGCCACAGAGTCTCCTCCAGAGTGCCGGCCGGCTGACTGGCAAATGGCGTATCCTTGTGAGGGATAAATGGTCCTATCCCGCACATGTCCGGAGAAAATTCTTCCAGAAATTTCAGATCTTCTGCCAGAGTTTCCGGTGTCTGATATGGAGAGCCTACCATAAAACCGCATCCGACCTGGTATCCGATCTCTTTCAGATCCCGGAGGCATTTCATGCGATGTTCAAAAGACATTTCCTGCGGATGCAGTTTTTCATAATGGGATTTGTCTGCAGTTTCGTGACGAAGCAGATATCTGTCCGCACCGGCATCGAATAATCTCTGGTAACTTTCTCTGGAGCGTTCACCAAGAGAAAGGGTGACTGCACAGTCCGGATACTGCTCTTTAATTCCGGCGATGAGGCCGCACATGACATCATCATTCCAGAACCGGTCCTCGCCGCCCTGCAGAACAAAAGTGCGGAATCCCAGTTCATATCCCATAGAACAGCATTCCATAATCTGATCTGCGGTAAGTCTGTAGCGTTCGCACTGATGGTTGGAACGGCGGATTCCGCAGTAAAGGCAGTCATTTCTGCAGATGTTGGTAAATTCGATCAGGCCCCGGACATAAACGGAAGTCCCGTAAATCTCTTCGCGGATGCGCCGGGCTTTCGGGGCAATGTAATCCATGGATTCTTTTGTCCGGTTCCGGATAAGAAAGGCATATTCATCAAGGGTGAGAGAATGCTGATCTTCCAGCTTGTCAATCAGGGAAGTTACCTGTCTGTATGTCTCTGTCATAACGACACCTCTTTTCGTTTTCATATCTGATCACGCGGCAGTGATATTCTTATTTTTATTCTATATCCTGGCTGTCTGACATGTCAAGAATTACTTTTCCTATTATTTTTGTATGCAAATATATTCCTTTTTGTAAATATATTTCTTTTGTGTATCTAATAGGGATGGGGCGTTTTGGGAAATTATCATTCATAAGATGGAGAATCTGAATTATACTACAGGTGTTTTCATGCTTGCCGGAAAATTTATTGAGAGGAACAGTGTGAGACGGATTGCTCCTCCAGTACCTTTTGTCTGAAAGCAGTTTGAACAGAAATGAAGTACAAAAAGAACAACCCTGCGGGAAGCAATGCTGATGATGCATTGGAATATCCCGGCAGGGTTGTTTTTTGATTTATTTTTTTGAGATATCCAGGAATCTTTCATACATGTGTATATCAGCCGCCAAACTCTGATATGTTTGTATGTTACCCTGCAAGCCCCATGACCTGAATCAGGAAAAACCAGCTGAGACCATAATAGGAAACGACTGCAACAAGGTCGTTGACGGTGGTGATCAGCGGACCGGAGGCAACTGCAGGGTCAATATTGATCTTCTTGAAAAAGATCGGAATACAGGTTCCCACAATGCTGGATATGATCATTGCCAGCAGAAGCGAACATCCGATACATGCGGAAACCGCAAATGCAAATGCAGGTCCTTTTCCCTTGAACAGGCAGATGTAGACGCCGATAAAACAAAAAGAAAGAAGGCCCAGAATGATGCCGTTGCTCGCACCGACCTTCATTTCTTTTCCCACGAGGGAAAGCTTCTGGCGGGCGGTCAGGGACTCATCCATCAGGACCCGGATCGTTACTGCCAGGGACTGGGTTCCAACGTTTCCGGCCATGTCAAGGATCAATGACTGGAAACACATGATCAGTGTCAGCTGGGAAACGACTTTTTCAAAAACACCCACTACTGAGGAAACCAGCATGCCCAGTCCGAGAAGCACCAGAAGCCAGGGAAGCCGCTTTTTCATACTCTCTTTCAGAGGTTCCTTAAGATCCTCCTCTGCGGTCAGACCGGCAAGTCTTGCATAGTCTTCCCCCATTTCGTCATCAACTACCTGGATGATGTTCTGAGAGGTAATAACACCCAGAAGGTGATTATTGTTATCCAGAACCGGGATGGAATTCTCTGAATAATCCTTCAGCTTTTCGATACAGTCATCAATGGATTCCTGGCCGTAAACGTAAGGGTAGGATGTCATGATCAGGTCATTAAGATCATCCGTCTGTCTGGCGATGATCAGTTCCTTCAGACCAATGGCGCCATAGAAAGTTTCATTTTCTTCCACCACGAAAAGAGTGGAGATGTTGTCGTTGCGTGATGCCTGCCGGATGAGCTCACTCATGGCCTGCTTCACAGAAAGATCCTTCTGTATAATGATGCAGTTGGTGGTCATTTTGCTTCCAATCTCGTCATCATCGAAGGAGGCGATCAGCGCAATATCCTTGCGGACTTTCACATCCAGAAGTTCGATGAGCAGTGCACGCTTGTTTTTTTCAAGCTCCCGGAGAATCTCCACAGCAGCATCTGCTTCCATACGGGAGAGAACGGCAGCGGCTTTTTTCAGATCCATCTCATCCAGATAGCGTCCGGCATCCTGTTCGTCCGTGTATTCAAAAATTCCGGAGAGCATATCCAGATCCAGGATTCTGTACAGCTTTTTTCTTTCTGCAGATGACAGGGCAGGAAGTACGTCTGCAATGTCATTTTCGTGATAATCATCCAACTGGTCACACATGACTTTCGGTGAGGCATTGCTGCGGATGATTTTCAGTATTTCACTTTTGTAGTCCGGTTTTAATACGATTTTTTCTTCTTCCTGAGAAGTGCTTGTTTCAAGTACTTTGTTTTCCATTTTTCAGACCTCCTTATCTTTTTTGTGTTGCTCTGTGACTGTAACAGCAGTAAATTGCACATCAAAAAAAGATGCAGGACTTTGTCCTCCACTGAAACCGATACTGACTGGTTATGGGAAAAGAACAGAAACACCGGAAAAAGAAATGAATACGAATTCAGATAAATCTGATAAAATGAAACAACAGGAAATCAGATCAATGAATTGTGGATTTCACCAGATAAAAAACAGAAGGGAACGAGTATGTGATACAGCGGGTTCCCGAATCTGTCCAGGGTGATTCTGTTCTTATGCATCTACTTCGACCATGACTATCACAACTGTCCATTCTGTTCACCATCCTTTATGATTGTATTATACGGATTTCAGATGTCCGTACCATTCTATTATAATGCAGGGAAAGAAAGATTTCAATGACTGATTTCCTTGACTTTCCTGTGGGAAAACATATAATTGACATTAATGATATGACGGGTAATAGAGAATAGTATAACATACGGAAGTGATTTACGGGTATCTATAAAATAATTATACAGGATATAGGGAGAAACGGGGGATACTTTGAGGAAGATACGTAAAATTCTGGTAAAGCTGATCTTGTTATGGGTGGTTTTTATCGTTCTGTCACTGGCGATACCGCCCCTTTTTCATAAATCATATGATGGTAAAAATCAGAAAACAGAAGCATTATTCGAAAGCAATCAGGAAAATAATCAGGAAAACAAACATGGCAGCAGTCTGAAAAGTAATCTGCAAAATCAGGAAAGAGTTTTGAGTATTGATAATAATATGGATGCTCTTTTGTGGAGGCTCCGTCTGATTGAAGCTGCCAGGGAGAAAATCATTTTTACTACATTTGATCTGAGAGATGACCAGAGCGGATGTGAGGTGATGGCTGCGCTTTGGAATGCGGCGCAGAGAGGGGTAAAAATCCAGATTCTGATAGATGGCATCAATGGTCAGCTGCGGTTGAATAACAGTGAATACTTTCGTGAACTGGCTGCTCATGAAAACGTAGAAGCAAAGTTTTACAACCCGATCACACTGATAAAACCATGGATGAACAATTATCGTATGCATGATAAATACCTGATTGCGGATGATTTTGCCTATATTCTGGGAGGCAGGAATACCAATGATCTGTTTCTTGGAAATTATTCCGATTCCTGTAATGAAGACAGGGATATTCTGGTGTACGAGTCAGTTCCCGGAGAGGGTAATTCTTACAAAAAACTGCAGGAATACTTTGTTCAGATCTGGGACTTACCCTGCTGTGTGGGATTTGATAAACAATGGAATGGTGAAAAGAAATTAAAGGATCGTTATCAGGAGGTGCAGTGGAACAGTCCTGAGGTATTCAAAAAAACAGACTGGGAAAAAGTCACTATAGAAACCAGTGGAATAGATTTATGGACGAATCCTGTGGAACCGGAAAATAAAGAACCGCTGCTCTGGAAGAAAATGGTAAATGTGATGAAAAAGGAGAAAGATCTTGTGATCCAGACTCCGTATATCATCAGCGACAAAATGATTTATCAGGATCTGACAGAAATCTGTGCGTCGGCGGAAAAAGTGGATTTAATGATCAACGCGGTTGAGAGCGGAACGAATCCTTTCGGCTGCACAGACTATCTGAATCAGAAGGAAAATATCCGGAAAACAGGTGTGACCGTTTATGAATATCTGGGTGAATATGCACAGCATACGAAAACGATTCTTGCAGGTGAGAATATCAGCATGGTCGGATCCTGTAATCTGGATATGCGAAGTATTTATCTGGATACAGAGATGATGCTGGTCATCGACAGCCCGAAACTGAATGCATCAATCCGAGATCAGATAAGTGTGCTGAAAGAAAAAAGCCGTCAGATTTCTCCGGACGGAACAGTCACAGACGGAGAACAATACGAACCAGAAGAACAGAGTACCCAAAAGAAACTGTTCTATGGAGTCCTGAGAATACTGACGGTGCCATTCCGGCAGTTGCTGTAAATCCATCACATGCGTGTGCATCTTACAGAGAATTTTATTCAAAAGAAATGATTTCTCCGTCATCAGGAACAAGAAGGTTTCCGTGATAGTATTCCTGTCCCTCGGCAGTGTATTTCTGTTTTCTGTGGGCAATATCCTTATCTTCGGTATGCCAGAGGACAAGATTGGGGATGTTCAGACTTTCTGCCAGTTTGCATGCATCCATGACAGTGCTGTGATGCTTTTCATAAGGCTTGAAAATATCACGCTGATCATACAGGCAGAACGCTTCGTGAAGCAGCCAGTCAGATCCCTGAACATAGGGAAGCAGAGCTTCATGGTAAGGTTCATCCCCCGGGAATGCCAGCTTCACGCCGTTTTTCATCTGTATCTGGTAACCGAACTGTTTTTCCTTGGTAGAGCCGATATCAAAAAATGTAAAACGATCACCGAGGATTTCATCCTGTCCGCCGTCTTCCACAACATGAAACAGAATCCGGGAGCCAAAATGACTGGTGAATTTCTTGCCGATGGTCAGACGGGAAAGGGTCTGGATCGTCTCTACAAGTTCATAATGACAGTAAATATGCAAATTGCCTTCATACCTGGATTTGTTCATGCTTGTGGCGATCATACGGATCATCCAGACCATGCCGAGGATATGGTCATTATGGGCATGGGTCACAAAGATGTGATGAATCTTTTCCAGAGGAATATTCTGTTTTTCCAGGGCGAGAAGAATGCCATTGCCGCCGCCGGCATCGGTAAGAAAGTATTCATCGCCGTTTTTCATGGCAAAGCAGGTATTATAGCAGTGGATGGCCTGGGCATTTCCAGTGCCGAGAACAATTAAGTTTTCCATAGTTGTTAATCTCCTGAGTAATATAACAGCCGTAAGACGGGCTGTTCTGATATCTATTATAGACAAATCACATTGGTATGCAAGTATTTTGTATACGACAATGGTGTGATATTGATATGAATAATGACTTGTGAATGATTATGGAGAGGTGTATGATAAATGAAAATAATGGAAGTATTCTGAAAGGCAGCAAATATGGGAAATAAGAGGAAGGAATTGAGACAGAAAGCAGATCAGATTATCAGAGAGTCACTGGAGGCAGTGATGCCGGACCATGCCGTAGAAAAGGCTCTGGAAAATTACCGTGGCCTGGGCGGCCGTACCATTCTTGTGGCAGCCGGTAAAGCGGCATGGCAGATGGCAGCGGCTGCTGTACGGGTACTTGGACAGGTGGACGATGGAATTGTCATTACTAAATATGATCATGTAAAGGGACCGATTCCGGGAGTGGAGTGCCGGGAAGCGGGACATCCCGTACCGGATGAAAACAGCTTTGAAGCAACAGAGAAAGCTCTGGAAAAAGTCAGCGGACTGAACGAGAACGACACGGTTCTTTTTCTTCTTTCCGGTGGCGGAAGTGCACTGTTTGAAAAGCCGCTGATCCCCGGAGAGGAGCTGCAGGATATTACGAAACAGCTTCTGGCATGCGGGGCAGATGTTGTGGAGATGAACACGATCCGCAAGCGTCTGTCCGGCGTAAAAGGAGGACGTTTTGCGCTTGCATGTATGCCTGCAAAGGTGTATGCTATTGTGCTCAGCGACATCCTGGGAGATCCCCTGGATATGATCGCGTCAGGACCTGCATATCCGGATTCTTCTACCTGCGGGCAGGCGAATGCTATTGCAGAAAAATATCAGCTGAATCTGTCCGAACGGGTACAGTCACTTTTAAAAGAGGAAACTCCGAAGGAACTTGTTAATGTAACGACACAGATTACGGGCAGCGTCCGTGAACTGTGTGAGGCGGCAGCGAAAGCGGCGACGGAGCTTGGATTTGAACCGGTTGTTTTGACTGATGAGCTCTGTTGCGAGGCAAGAGAAGCGGGAAGCATGCTGGCGAGTATTCTTCGTACTCACCGAAAAGATGGAAAACGGCTCTGTTATATAGCAGGAGGCGAGACCGTGGTTCATCTCAACGGAAAAGGCAAAGGCGGAAGAAATCAGGAACTGGCTCTTGCAGCGGCGCCTGGAATCGCCGGAATGCCTGGTGCCTGTGTATTTTCTGTGGGAAGCGACGGTACAGACGGCCCCACAGATGCAGCAGGCGGTTATGTGGATGGGGAGACTCTGGATTGCCTGAAGCAGAAGAATCTGGATGTCTTTACTGTTTTGAGTAACAACGACGCATATACAGCACTTGCAGCTGTCGGCGGTCTGGTCATCACAGGGCCGACAGGGACAAATGTCAATGATGTTGCAGTTGCATTGTTAGACTGATTATCTGATCATATTGTTGAAATAACAGAAAGCAGTAAAAGATGCTGCCGGACTTGTGAATGTTCATATGTCCGGCAGCATTTGCGTTTATTTACAGTCTTTGCAGGTTTCCATACATGGTGCATCGAAGCTCGGGTTAAAAGCATAGAAGTTTTTGGAATCCAGCTGTTCCTGTATGCTTCGAAGAGCTTCACCGAAGCGCTGGAAGTGGACGACTTCCCGGGCCCGGAGGAACCTGATGGGGTCTGCGATTTCCGGAATATCGCGGACTACCCGGAGAATGTTGTCGTAAGTGGAACGTGCTTTCTGCTCTGGTGCGATAAGAAAAGAACAATAAATGGAGTACATAGTTACATTTGCATAAGAAGTTTTGAATATTTCCTGTTTCGTTTGCATATTCCATCAGAAATTCCAGTGGATTTCGATCGGAACCTTATTTGTGCCGGGAAGCCTTTTTTCTATCCGGATATAGTCGATCATTGTTTCAACAGCTTCGCGATTCAGATGTTCCAGGTTTGTGTATTGCTCAGAAAGCTTTTCAGGATTATCCTTTGATTCCTTGCTCCTTTGTAACTCTGATAATGACCGTCTGCTGTCCGAAATCATACCCTCCAGGCGGTTTTCTTCTTCAGCAAAATTCTTTGAAAATGACAGGAATTCGCTTTCGGTAAGGATTCCTTTTGTTTTATCCAGGTAAAGATTCTGAAGTGCTTTCCGATATTCAGAGATTTTTTTTTCGTACAGAGCGATATGGTTTCTCAATTGTTCTTCCTGTTTTGCAAAAATGTCTTCAGACAATCGCCTTATAATTTTCATCTGAGCTGCTATATTGTTTTTGTCAAGATATTGTGCGGATAATTGGTTCAATTCAGTGATAACTGCGTTTTCTAATGCATTCAGTGAAATAAAAGCACCGGCACAGGCGTCTTTAGACACTTGGCGGTTGGGGCATTTCAGGTAATACCTGCCGTGACTCTGAGAAGAACGCATCACGTAACCGCACCCTGCACACCGGACTTTTCCTGCGAATATTCCGGTTTTTCCGCTGGAAAAGGGCCTGGTGCGCTGCTGGATGAGAGCCTGTACTCTGTCCCAGAGCGCGCGGTCTATGATCGGCTCATGAGTTCCTTCGACGCGGTACCATTCATTTTTGGGACGCGGTCGGTTCTGCTTTGTTTTGTAGGAGATGCTTCCGTATTTTCCCTGTACCATATTGCCGATATAGATTTCATTCTGAAGCATATGGGCAATGGCAGAGTATTTCCATAAGGTACTGTTTGGGGATTTTGGCTGCTGATAACGATAACCATGCAGACGTTTGTATTCTGTGGGATTTGGAATGCCGCGTTCATTCAGCATTCGTGCAATGGCTGTTTTTCCATATCCCTGTGAAAACAGAGTAAACACCGCGCGGACGACAGCGGCAGCTTCTTCATCAATGATCAGATGCCCTTTCTGCCGGGGATCCTTTTGGTAGCCGTAAAGGGGAAAGGCACCGATATGGAGCCCCTTTTTACGCTTGTCTGTGAGAACACTTCTGATGTTGTCCGACATGTCTTCCAGGTACCATTCATTGACCAGACCATTGATCTGCCGGGATTTTTTATTGCCCTTACTGGCGGTGTCGGCATTGTCCACGATACTGACAAAGCGGATTCCCCATAGTGGAAATAAGCCATGGATATACTTTTCCACAAGCTCCAGTTCACGGGTGAATCGTGACTGCGTTTTGCAGAGTATCACATCGAATTTTCTTCTCTCAGCATCCTTAAGCAGACGGTTGAATTCCGGCCGCTTCCGGTCAGAACCGGTGTAATCATCATCACTGTAGATATCATAGACTTCCCATCCCTGTTCATGTGAATAATCCATCAGCATGGATTTCTGATTCCGGATGCTTTCGCTGTCATCTGTTTCATGTTGTTTATTCCGGTCTTCTTCCGACAGGCGGCAGTAGATTGCAGCTTTCACAGTCATACAGAGATCACACATCCTGTCCGGTTTTGCCGGTATGTTTTCTTTTATCTTCTTCCATTCGAATAATCATGTCAGTCCATTGCTTTGTAAACTGATCTTTGACAGGAGTATTTTTGCCGCCTTTAAAAACATTTTTACAGATAACCTGTGTCTGTTTCCGTCCCAACAGACCACCGCCTTTATTTTGTTGTGAAAACTTATGCAGCTATGCCTGTACCGTATGACAATTAGATGTGATGTTTTCCCTGTTGACGATGGAAGTTGGTTATTGTAATATTAAAGATGATGGGGTCAAAAGGTATTTTGACCCCTCTGATACACGGATTTCTCCGCGCTTTGTGCTCCCGAAATCCTAAAAACATTCGAAATCCGCCTTATTCGGGCTACTTTCTCATGTTTTTGCGGGTCCCAAAGTCATGTTTTTTCATGCAAGCATGAAACACATGACCTTTTGACCCTTGTATCATATTAAAATAATAGCAAAAGAAATCTTTATAATACACGTAAGATAAAAACTTAAACTGGAATTAGAAAGGAGCAATATAGTTGCCAGAAATTAGCAGATTTTACGGTATTATAATTAAAATGTTTATTAAACCAAGAGAACATGAGCCAAGTCATTTACATGCATTATATGGAGAATATGTTGGTATTTTTGATCTTCAGACAATGAATATGACTGAGGGGGATTTACCGGGAAAAGCACAGGAGCTTGTTAAAGAATGGATGGAGAATAATCAAAGTGAATTGCTTGAAATGTGGGATAGCCAAAATTTCCATAAATTACCGCCATTGTAATCTGACCAATAATGGAGGCGTGCTGAATGATACCAAGAATTAAAAGCATAAAGCCATTGGAGAATTATATGCTATATGTGATGTTTGACGATAAAAAAGAAGTAATTTACGATGTGAAGACAGATATTGAAAATATCAAAAGCTATGAAGCACTAAGAAAAGTTCAGGGATTGTTTGAATGCGTGAAGTTGGACCAAAGCAGAACAGTTGTTTTCTGGAATGATGAAATTGATTTACCAAGTGATATTATCTATGAATATGGAACGGTTGTGTAAGAGGAGATAAAATACCTTTTGAGCCCATCATCATGTAATAAAATTTATTTCAAAATACGTCATAATTTCAGAAAATATGCTGGCTATCCTGGGAGTTTTCTGGTACAATCAATGAAAAGACAAACTTTATGAAATTCATATTTGAATCGTTCTGAATGACAAGGGATTCCTCATCACAAAGCCGATTGCACGATTCAGGCAGCCGCCTGAGTTTTGTTTGCGTACGAATCCTTCCGCATTTGGAGCGGGAGGATTTTTTGTATCCGGGGAAGTACTGTGTTTTTCCTGCGATATAAAGAACTGTTATGGAGGAAAGAGGAATGGAAACAAGAGTTGCAGTCATCGGGATCATTTTGGAAAAGCCGGATTCTGTGGAAAAAATGAATGCGGTGATCCACGAATATTCGGAATATATTGTAGGCCGTATGGGGATTCCCTACCGTCAGAAGGGAATTAATATTATCAGTATCGCAGTGGATGCTCCCCAGGATATTATCAGTGCATTTTCGGGAAAAATCGGCCGTATTGACGGTGTAACTGCCAGGGCAGCGTATTCGAATTATGTATTTAAAGAATGAGAGTAACTGTTCAGAAGCCATTATCCTGTGAAGGTACTGAACAGATACGAATGAGATTCTGCAAGTACATCTATTCTAAGGATATGCAATAGCAATACTCTGTCTCAGACAGAAATCGTGAGGTGTTTTGTGATAAAGAAAATCCATCAGTTCCTGAAGCCATGGTATGTGATCATCCTTATTTTTATTTTATGGTGGGTGGTTTCCGTGTTGGAAATATGGAATACTTACCTGCTTCCTACACCGTGGAAGGTTGGAGCGACATTTGTGAAAATGCTCCAGAAGGGTGAAATTTTTGAGGCGATTCTGGTGAGCTTTAAGCGCGTGCTCATTGGCTTTTTTATATCGTTTGCTCTGGCTTTTGCTATGGGAATGTTGTCTGCGTACCTGCCCGGACATGCGGCATATCTGAAGCATGTCAGCAATTTTCTGCGGAATGTTCCGCCGCTTTCCATGATCTCCCTGCTGATTTTATGGTTTGGCCTGGGGGAAACCTCCAAGCTGATCATCATTGTCCTTGCCTCCTTTTTTCCAATGACAATGAATATCAGCAAGGGATTTGTGGAATGTGACAAAAGGCTGATAGAGGTAGGAAAATCCATGGGATTTTCCAGACTCAAGCTCTTTTTTCGTATCAGCCTGCCTTATGCCAGAGAGGATATTCTGGTAGGCATGCGTATCGGGCTGGGCTACAGCTGGCGTGCGCTGATTGGAGCAGAGATGTTTGCCGCGGCGTCGGGACTTGGTCATATGATCGTATTTGCACAGCAGATGTCGCGTTCGGATAAAGTCCTGATCGGTATTTTTCTTATTGGAATTATCGGCTGTATCTGCGATAAGCTTTTTTCAGTATTTATCCGTAAAGTATGTGTAGGCGGTGAAAAAAATGGGTCATGATATTCAGCTTAAAAATATAGAAAAATCATTTCTGGTTGAAGGACAGCCTCTGGAAGTGCTGAAGGAATTTGACCTTACAGTTCCTCACCATGCTATTACTGTAATTCTTGGAAAAAGCGGATGCGGAAAGACGACACTTCTTCGGATTATAGGCGGTCTGGATAAAGATTTTCAGGGTACAGTTATTTATCCGGAGAAGTCGAAAACAGCCATTGTCTTTCAGGAACCGCGTCTGATGCCGTGGCTTACTGTGTGGAAAAATATCGTTTTCGGATTGAAAAAAAAGGAAATCAGAGAAGAAAAAATCAGGGAGCTGATTGCACTGACGGGACTTTCCGGGTTTGAAAATGCACTTCCCTGCCAGCTTTCCGGCGGTATGGGACAGCGCACTGCGATTGCACGGGCACTGGCTGTTTCACCGGAATTTCTTCTGATGGATGAACCGTTTGCAGCTCTTGATTATTTTACCAGAAGCAGTATGCAGCAGGCTCTTCTGGAGATACATGAAAAAAATGACTGCGGTGTACTTTTTATTACCCACAGTATTGAGGAAGCACTGACGATCGGTGACCATATTGTGATCATTGATCAGAAAAAAGTGAAGAAGGTTTATCATCTGAAAGAAAAGCCGGCAAAGAGAAATCTTTTATCAAAAGAAATGGCTGATCTCAAAGAGGATATTCTTCAAAATATTAATTCATAAAAAAGGAGATATGCAAAATGAAAGTGAAAAAAACAATGTCACTCTTACTTACGGCAGCAATTACACTGTCTTCCCTGACAATGAGCTCTCCGGTATCGGTTATGGCAGAAGATCTGGATTCTGTAGCGGTAACCTATGTTACTGCACCGCTGAATGTCCCGTCTATTGTGGAGAAAAACCACAGTATTTTTGCGGAAAATATGAAGGATCTGGGCATTGAATTTGTGGAATATTCGGATCTTACGTCCGGTGCTGATCAGACGCAGGCGCTGGCATCCGGGGATATCCAGTTCCTGTATGCGGTTGGTGCAACTTCCGTAATCTTATCTGCAGCAAACGGGGCGGATATTAAGATCATTTCTATGTACAGCCGGTCCCCAAAAGCATTCTGCCTGTTTTCAAATGATGAGAGTATTACATCACCGGCAGACCTGAAAGGAAAAACAATTGCAGGTCCTCAGGGCACCATTCTCCATGAACTTCTTGTGGCGTATCTTGCATCCGGGGATATGACGATCGATGATGTTAATTTTGTAAATACGAGCATACCGGACGCTATGGCTGCTCTTAGCGGCGGAAGTGCCGACTGTGCACTTCTGGCAGGTGCTGCAGCCTATAATACTTCTTCCGGCGGCGCGCATCTTGTAACAAATGGAGAAGGATTTGTAGAAGCAACGATCGCATGTGCGACGACCAATAAGTTTTATACAGAGCATCAGGATGTAGTGGACAAATTCCTGGAAGCACAGAAAGAAGTGCTGGATTATATGGATGAAAATCCGGATGAAGCAATGGAAGAGACAGCAGAATTTCTTGATCTTGACGTAAATGCGGTCAAAGAAATGTACGAATACTATGATTTTGACATGACGATTAAAGATTCTGATATTGATGCTATGAAATCCACAATGGAATTTATGCTGGATACAGAAATGATCGAAGAAGAAGTGGATATTGAGGAACTGGTAATCCGCTGATTTAATGATGGCTGGTCTGATATTATTAAAGATAAAATGATGTTTTGCAGTACAGAAAGATGCAGAAAGACTTCGCGAAGATGTTTTTCGGCATCTTTCTTTCTATAAACCGGAAAAAGATTCCGGACAACAGTCAGGCAGACAGTTTGTAAAGACAATACCTGCCTTCAAAGTTAAAAAGGTTTTATTGACGATTCAAAATGAAATGTGTATGATAATAACAGTTCAGATTACCTGAACTGTATGTACAAGAGGTGTGAAAATGATTTTTCTATATGAAAATACAAAGTATGGATACAGGATCACCCGTGTTTTCGGACGGAGTGAAATTGTGGAAATACCGGAATACATTGGCGAAATACCGGTGACGGAGCTGGGAGATTATGCATTTTCGGACAGAATGGACCGGGAAGATTTTGAAGAATTAATGTCCAGTGGGAAGCTGTGCAATGAGGATGGAACAGAGGCTTTTTCGCTGGAAAACCAGCCGGAGATAGCGGGAAACGCGCTTCGGGAACTGCAGCTTTCTTCCAGGATTGCGAAAATCGGAAGATATGTTTTTTATAACTGCGGTAATCTGCGCAGAATTAGTTTCAGCGGTAAACTGACAGATATCGGAGCAGGTGCGTTGACCGGATGCCATAAAATTAATAAGCTTGAGGTGGAAACCGGGGAAGGCGGCAGCTCTTCATTACGTGAGATTCTGACAGAACTGCCGGAGGAACTGTGTGTGGATATCATGAAAAACGGAGAAAAAGGAAGATTCTGGTTTCCGGAGTTTTTTGAGGAAGGTGTGGAAAATACGCCCGCCAGAATACTTGAAAATCATGTACACGGAAGCGGAATCCGTTACCGCAATTGTTTTATCCATAAGAGCCTGAACGTACGGGAGTACGATCGTCTTTTTGAATATGCAAAGGCCTGGGAGAATGAAAAACTGGTTATTTCCCTTGCTCTGGACAGAGTCAGATATCCGGTGGAATTGTGTGAAGAAGCCGCAGGCCGCTATCTGGATTATCTGAAAGAAAAGGTTCGGCCGGCGATATGGCTGCTCTCTGCGAAAAAAGAATATGGCTTTATTGGGGAAATTTTGAAAGAAATTGCTCCATCCAGAGAAACCGCAGAGGAGCTTCTTGTGAGAGCCGGACAGAAAGGAGATACAGAGCTGGTAAGTATCCTTATGGACTATCTTCATCGTCATACGAAGAAGCAGAGGAAGGTATTTGAACTGTGAAAGAAATCAGAAGCCCCATACAGGAGCTGCAGAAAAAGGAAGAAGAAAGACTGGATATCTGTCGGGATATCATGAGAAATTCAAGAAACGAACTATATGCATCCATGCGTTTTATGGATGTTGCCCTGGCTTCTCTTGTACCGGAACCGTCATTTCAGACAGGCACTCTTGGTACAGATGGTGCTTGTTTGTATTTTGATCCGGACTGGCTGATCCGGACTTTTATGAATCGAAAAGTTCTGATCAACAGGCTGTATCTTCATGAGCTGCTTCACTGCCTTTTCTGCCATGTGTGGAATGGAAGAAAACGGAATTCCAGGCTGTGGAATCTGGCATCAGATATCGCAGTGGAAGCCATTATTGATGATCTTTATCAAAAAGCAGTGTATATGCGTCCCGGCAGCTTTCGCCTGGAAACGTATCATAACCTGAAGGCATATAAAAAGATACTGACGGCAGAAGGAATCTACCGGATTCTGGAAAATACGCCTCAGGAACCGGGGAAAATTGCCCGGATGGAACAGGAATTCCGTCTGGATGACCACAGCCGCTGGGAGGACGGGAAGGCAAAAAGCGGAATGCCGAACCGTCAGAAACAATGGGAAAACATGCGTCAGAAGATGCAGACAGAAATGGAAACCATTTCCAAAGAAGCGGCTGCTGATTCGGGAAGTCTTCTGGAACAGATACATGCGGAAAACCGGGAACGTTATGATTATAAAGCATTTCTGCGGAAGTTTTCTGTGCTGAAAGAGGAAATGAAAACAGACCTGGATGCCTTTGATTATATCTTTTATCATTATGGTCTTGAGACCTATGGAAATATGCCTCTGATCGAACCTCTGGAAACAAAAGAGATGAAAAAAATCGAGGATTTCGTGATTGTTGTGGATACTTCCATGTCCTGCAAAGGGGATCTGATCAGGCATTTTCTTGAAGAGACGTACAGTGTTCTTTCGGAATCCGAGAGCTTTTTCCGGAAGATCAATGTCCACATTATCCAGTGCGATGACCGGATCCGGGAGGATATCGTCATTCATAACAGCAGAGAAATGGAAGCATATCTTGGCGGTTTTACAGTAAAAGGTTTTGGAGGTACGGATTTCCGCCCGCCTTTTGAATATGTGGAGCGGCTTCTGCAGGAAGGGGCTTTTAAGAAGCTTCGGGGACTTTTGTATTTTACGGATGGATACGGCCTTTTTCCTGTGAAAATGCCGCCTTATGATACAGCATTTATCTTTATGAAAAACGATTACCGGGATGTGGATGTGCCGCCCTGGGCAATCAAACTGATTATCGATCCGGAAGAATTCACAGAGGAAGAGAGGATTACAGAAGAATATGAATATTAAACGTGCAAAACAGGAACTGATCGATGCTGTTGAAGCATATCTTTTAAAGGATGAGTTTGGAGAATATGTGATTCCGCTGATCCGGCAGAGACCTGTTCTGCTTCTTGGAGCACCGGGAATCGGAAAAACACAGATTATGGAGCAGGTCGCCAGAGAGTGTCATGTGGGACTGGTGGCATATACGATCACGCATCATACCCGTCAGAGTGCCATTGGCCTTCCGTTTATCTCTCACAGGACTTACGATGGCAGGGATTATGCAGTCACTGAGTATACCATGAGTGAAATTGTTGCCAGCATCTATAATAAAATCGAGGAAACCGGCCTGAAAGAGGGAATTCTGTTTATTGATGAGATCAATTGTGTTTCAGAGACTCTTGCGCCGGCGATGCTGCAGTTCCTTCAGTACAAGACCTTTGGAAATCATGAGATCCCCAAAGGCTGGATCATTGTGGCAGCGGGCAATCCGCCGGAATATAATAAATCGGTTCGTGAATTTGATGTTGTCACGATGGACCGTGTGAAAAAAATTGATGTGGAGCCGGACTTTCAGGTGTGGAAAGAATATGCATATCAGGAAAACATTCATCCCTGTATTCTGTCTTATTTAAGCCTTCGAACCGGATTCTTTTATAAGATGGAGACAACGGTAGACGGCAGACGGTTTGCTACGCCCCGAGGCTGGGAGGATCTGTCCAGGATGATCTTTGTTTATGAGAAATTAGGAAAAGCGGTGACCGCGGATGTGGTGATCCAGTATATCCAGCATCCCAAAATTGCCGGTGATTTTGCAGGGTATTATGAGCTGTATCGGAAGTATGAGGCAGATTATCAGATTGATGAAATCCTTCAGGGAAAAAGCTTTGAGGGGATGATCAAAAAGGTTGCCCATGCTTCCTTTGATGAAAGAATGAGTGTAGTAAATCTTCTGTTTTCGGGCGTTGGACAGTCCATTCGAAAAGCAGTGCGGACGGAAGAAATCCTGGAGAGAGTTTTTGAGACCCTGAAGATGATAAAAGAAGTGATATTTGAAAGCGGAGAACCGGAACTGATCATTGAACAGCACATGGAACTGCTGCGTGAAGAGTGGGAGCATAAACGCGGGGCGGAGCTATTAAACCGCAGGGAGGATCACTGTTACCGCAGAGCTCTGGAAATGCTGGAAAAGTATAAAAACAAAGCAACAGAAGCTGGAAAAGCAGATGGTAATGAAGCATTTGATATTCTGAAAAAAGAGTTTTCCGAAGATCAAAGAGCGTTTGACAGCCTTTTTGATCAGGCGGGAAATGTTCTGGAAAATGCCTTTGATTTTATGGAGACAGCGTTTCTGAACAGTCAGGAAATGGTGGTGTTTATATCTGATCTGAATACGGATTTTTACAGTATCCGGTTCCTGCAGGAATATGAATGTGAGAGATATTACCGGTATAACAGAGAGCTTCTTTTTGAGGATGTGGGTTCAGAAATCCGGAAAAGAATTGAAGCACTTTAAGAAACAGGAGGGTGAGAGAATAATGACAATGGAAGTATTAAGAGGTGTGATGATCCCGTTTCTGGGGACTGCGCTGGGAGCAGCCTGTGTGCTGTTTATGAAAGAAAAACTGAATGTAACTGTACAAAGAGCATTAACAGGATTCGCAGCGGGTGTTATGGTGGCTGCATCTGTCTGGAGCCTGCTGATTCCGGCTATGGAACAGGCCGATTCTATGGGAAAATGGGCATTTGTGCCTGCTGTGACCGGTGTCTGGCTGGGAATGCTGTTTTTGCTTTTGCTGGACAGGATCATCCCCCATCTGCATCAGGGCAGTGATGAGCCGGAAGGACCAAAATCAGCTCTGAAAAAGACAACGATGCTGGTGCTGGCTGTGACCCTTCACAATATTCCTGAAGGTATGGCTGTAGGTGTTCTGTTTGCCGGATGGATGGCTGGAAATAATTCGATCACCATGGCAGGAGCACTTGCATTATCCATTGGTATCGCAATTCAGAATTTTCCGGAAGGCGCTATTATTTCCATGCCGCTGCGTGCAGAGGGAATGACAAAACAAAAAGCATTTATGTACGGGGCTCTTTCCGGAATCGTGGAGCCTATTGCATCGATTCTTACAATATGGGGGGCAAGTCTGGTGATACCGGTACTTCCATACCTGCTAAGTTTTGCAGCAGGTGCGATGCTGTATGTGGTAGTGGAAGAGCTGATCCCGGAAATGTCTGTGGGAGATCATTCGAATCTTGGAACCATCTTTTTTGCTCTTGGATTCACAGTGATGCTTGCACTGGATGTGGCGCTTGGATAATGAAAATCTGTGTAACTGTTCAGAAGTCACTTTCCTGTGAAGGTACTGAACAGATACGAATCTGTTTATAAGTGAGAGACTGCAGAGGTGATGCGGGCTTGCCCGCTTTGTATTTTGAGTGAGAGGAATAACGGAGACATGAAAGAAATAAAATCATATGAGCACAAAGTACAGTATTATGAGACTGATCAGATGGGGATCGTGCATCACTCCAATTATATCCGGTGGTTTGAGGAAGCACGTACATACGTGCTGGAGGAAATTGGTTTCGGTTATAAAAAGATGGAAGAATGCGGAGTTATGAGTCCGGTACTGGCAGTAAACGCGGAGTATAAGTCGATGACACATTATTCAGATATCGTTTGTATTGATACAAAGCTTGCTTCCTATAACGGAATCAAGCTTCAGCTTGATTATGTGATACGTGATAAAGCAACAGGGGAAGTGCGCTGCAGCGGATATACGAGGCACTGTTTCCTGACACCGGAAGGCAGACCGGTTTCCCTGAAACGTTCTTATCCGGAGATTCACAGGATCTTTGAAGAATTGATGGAAATATCCGGATCGTGAAAATGACGGAAACAGAGATTCTGGATATAAATGCGAAAAAATAGATGCTGAAATATAGAATAGATTTGTAAACAAACAGAGACAGAGGTAGAAGCGGATGCAGTCCGTTTTCATACCTCTGTTTTTTTCGGCAAAAGAGAATGTATGCGAAAAAAAGTGTTGACATATAACTATGTTGGTGATATGGTTAATTACACAAGTAATGAACCAAATAAGTGACTGAACAGGAAACAGCGGAGTTTCTTGGGAAATCAGAGAAACATAACGTACAACGGTGAACATTTACAGGAAGGAAGTGAGACAGAGTGAATGAAATCCTGACACAGGAAAAGTCTATTTATATTCAGATTAAAGAAATGATCGAGAAGGATATTCTGAGAGATATTCTTCTGGAGGAAGAGCGTGTTCCAAGCACGAATGAACTGGCGAAGCTGTATGCCATTAATCCGGCTACAGCAGCCAAAGGAGTCAATCTTCTGGTTGATGAAGGAATTTTATATAAAAAACGCGGAATTGGCATGTTTGTAGCAGCGGGAGCGAAGAAAAGAATTATGGAAAAGAGAAAAAAGCATTTTTATGATGATTATGTAAAAAGTCTTCTTGCAGAGGCAGTCAGCCTCGGGATATCAAAGAAAGAGCTGATTGAGATGATTGAAGAGTCAAAAGAAGGAGGAAAAGAAAATGAGTAAACTGACAGCAAAAGGAATTGTTAAGACGTATAGCGGAAACGATGTTCTGCACAATATAGATCTGGAACTTGAGCAGGGCAGAATCTACGGACTGATCGGGAGAAACGGAGCCGGAAAGACTACATTGCTTTCGATCCTTACCGCACAGAATCCGGTATCATCCGGCAGCGTCACCTTTGATGGAGAACCTGTGTGGGAAAATCCGGAAGTATTGAAACATCTGTGTTTCTCCAGAGAACTGAGTCAGAGCGGAAGCAACAATCCCAGTTCTCTGAAGGTGAAAGAGTATCTGAAAATTGCAGCGGCTTTTCTTCCGAACTGGGATCAGAATATGGCAGACCGGCTGATAAAAGAATTTCATATTGATCTGAAAAAGCGCATCAGCAAGTTGTCAAAAGGAATGATTTCCATGGTGACAATCATTGTAGCCATGGCAAGCAAAGCGGAATTCACGTTTCTGGATGAACCTGTATCAGGGCTGGATGTGGTAGCAAGAGAGCGATTTTACCAGCTTCTTCTGGAAGAATATACAGAAACGGGCAGAACCTTTGTGATATCAACACATATTATTGAAGAAGCTGCAGATGTTTTTGAAGAAGTGATCATTGTGGATAAAGGAAAAATCCTGCTGAAGGAAAACACGCAGGAGCTTCTGGAGAGGAGCTTTCACATCAGCGGGCATGCAGATGAGGTGGAGAAGGCAACAGAATCTCTGGAAAAGTATCATGAGGAACATCTGGGACGCAGCAGAGGCGTGACAGTGCTTTTGCAGCCGGGGCAGTCCATACCGGATGGATATGATATCAGTGTTCAGCCATTAAGCCTTCAGAAGGTATTTGTAGCTTTGTGCGGAGAGGAGTCCTGATATGAGTACAGATCTGAAAATGCGACGTCTGAAATTCTGGTTCAAAAACAGTCTGGAGATCTTTGGTATCTCCGTCGGAATGGCTGTTTTCTGGATGCTGTTCATGGCAGCCGGTAATCGGGAATTTACCGGAAGTATTGTTTCCATGGGGTGGCAGTTATTTCCTTTGTTCCCGTATTATCTGATGCTGGCGGGATTTTTTATGACAGCGATAACGGGAGTTTCCTATTTTCAGGCTGTTTTTTCAGTCCTGATATCAATGGGAGCGACAAGAAAACAGAGCATCTGCGGGATTTATTTCAGTACAGGCGGAGCAATTCTTGGAATTCTTGCTGCAGCCGGTCTGATATGGAAACTGATACCGGGAGATATCTCTGTTTCCGGATGGCAGCTTATGCCTGCTTTTACAGGAGTACTTTTTTCGGCAGCAGCTTTATTTCTGATCATCGGCGCAGTTCTGGCACGCTGGGGCAAAATCGGACTCATTCTGCTAGGAGTTGTATACCTGATCGTGGGTGGTTTTGCAGGAGCCACATTTGTTCTTTCCAACGGCTCTGCGGTTATGAAAATATTGAGTGTTCATCTGGATAAAAGTATCATAATTGCAGCTTTTGTCGGAATTGTTCTGTATCTGGCAACAGGAATTTTCATTTTGAGAGTAACACGTAAACTGGAAGTTCATACATAGGAGGAATCAGGATGTTTGGTACAATCAGGAAACAGTTTCTGATACAATGGAGGGGCTGGTTATGGACGCTTTTGATTATTTTTGGAGGAGCTCTGTCAGGAATCGCTCTGCATTATTTTATTATTCTCACCGATCATGAAACAGTGAGCTATATCGCTCTGGGAACGGTTATGGCATGTATTGTGGCGGTATTTCTGGGCGGTGCCATGATCGTCAGTCAGTTTATTATCTATTTTGATGCGGAAGTCTCCATGGGATGCACAAGAAGCCGTTTTATGGTATCTGTCTGTGCGGTTGATTTTCTGTTTATGATCCTGTATGCGGCAGCAGCTGCGCTTATCAATTTCACAGAAAATGCACTGGACAGGATTTTGTATCCGGGAATGTCATGCGAAATAAATTTACTTCCCTATCTTCTGAAATGGGGAATTCCTGCAGCAGCTTTCCTCTGTATCCTCTGTATTTTTATGGGGGTTTTGATACTCCGTTATGGAAAAAAAGCATTTTGGGTGCTGTGGATACTCTGGATGCTGGGATGTGTCGGAATTCCCCAGATAATGGAAGCGGCTGGAGAAGCACCGAATTCTCTGTTTGGCCGGATTGGCAGAGCCTGTGCAGGTATTATGAACAACACTTCGATTCATACGATGATTATTCTGGGTGTGCTGGTATGTGCACTGAGCCTGGGAATTACATGGAAACTGATCCGAAAACAGCAGGTAACGATGTAAAACAGTGCTTGACTTTTCTGGTATTCGTGATACACTTTTGATTGAAAAAATATTTAACAAAATATTGTTTACAGGGGTGCTGGTGAAGTCCGGCTGAGATGGATACCGTATTCGTATCGGACCCTATAACCTGATCTGGGTAATGCCAGCGGAGGGATGAGCGCTTTTTGCTCTGTAATGTGTGAATCAGCTCCTGCAGGTATCATTCTGCGGGAGCTTTTTATGATACCTTCTAAGGTTGCTCTGCCCGGTTTCAGGAAAAGAAAAGGAGGATAAAACATGAACGCAAGTGTAGCAATTCAGGTACTTCCTGAAGCAAAAGATGATGATGAACTGATCCGTGTGGTAGATGAGGTCATTGCCTATATCAAAAGTACGGGGCTGAACTGTTATGTGGGACCTTTTGAGACAGCAATTGAAGGTGACTATGATGAACTGATGGACATTGTAAAGGAATGTCAGCACATTGCAGTTAAAGCGGGAGCACCTTCTGTAGCTGCGTATATCAAAGTCACCTATCGTCCGGAAGGAGAGGTGCTCACCATTGAAAAAAAAGTTACGAAACATCACCTCGAAGATTAATACGATAGCTGCAATTCTGGTAATTCTGGTTGTATGGCAGATGGTGTCATCTCTTGGGATCGTACCGGGATATATGCTTCCATCGCCGGTACAGGTTGTAAAAGCGTTTGTTCAGGAGTTTCCGCTTCTGATGGAAAACGCCAGAGTGACACTTCAGGAAGCGTTCATCGGACTTGCCTGCGGTGTGGCTTTCGGCTTTATTATGGCGGTTCTGATGGACCGGTTTGAGGTGCTTTATAAGGCATTCTATCCGCTTGTCGTGCTGACTCAGACGATTCCTACCGTAGCTGTGGCACCCCTCCTTGTATTATGGTTCGGGTATGAGATGCTGCCGAAGATCATTCTGATCGTGATCGCTACTTTTTTTCCGGTGACTGTGGGAGTTTTGGACGGATTTCGCAGCGCAGACAAGGATACGATGAATCTTCTTCGGTCAATGGGCGCTTCGGATTTTCAGATTTTCCGTTATGTGAAACTGCCGGGAGCTATGGGGCAGTTTTTTTGCAAGTCTTCGGATCTCTGCTGCATATTCGGTGGTAGGTGCGGTGATTTCTGAGTGGCTGGGAGGATTTTCCGGGCTCGGTGTTTATATGACCAGAGTGAAAAAAGCATTTTCTTTTGATAAAATGTTTGCAGTGATATTTTTGATTTCCCTGATTAGCCTGATTCTTATGAAACTGGTGGATCTTTTACAGAAAAAATGTATGCCATGGGAGGATACCGAAAATGAATAAAAAGAAATTAATAGCAGCAGGACTGGCTGCCGCAATGACTGTAGCAATGACAGGAGCAGTTCCGGCTTACGAGGGAGAAGCAGAGACAGAAAAAATCACATTTGTTCTGGACTGGACTCCAAATACCAACCATACCGGACTTTATGTGGCTCAGAGCCAGGGCTTTTTTGAAGAACAGGGTCTGGAAGTAGAGATTGTCCAGCCGCCGGAAGATGGTGCCGATGCACTGGTGGCTTCCGGAAAAGCGCAGTTTGGCGTTTCCTTTCAGGATACCATGGCGCCGGGTGTGGCAGGTGAAAATGCCCTTCCGACGACAGCGGTAGCAGCGCTGATCCAGCATAATACCTCCGGAATCGTATCCCGCAAAGGTGAGGGAATGGATACTCCAAAAGGAATGGAAGGCAAAAAATATGCGACATGGGATAGCCCTGTGGAAAAAGCCATGATCCAGAATGTGGTAGAAGAGGACGGCGGTGACTACGGCAAAGTAGAAATGATTCCAAGCACAGTTACTGATGAAGTTTCCGCACTTCAGTCCAATTCTGTGGATGCCATCTGGATCTTCTACGGATGGGCAGGTGTCAAGATGGAACTGGAAGGTCTGGAAACAGATTACTTTGCTTTTAAAGATATTAATCCGGTATTTGACTACTATACACCGGTTGTGATCGCGAATAATGATTTTCTTGCAAATGAGCCGGAAACAGCGAAAAAATTCCTTACAGCACTGAAAGACGGATATGAATATGCCATCGAAAATCCGGAAGATGCTGCGCAGATCCTCTGTGAAGCTGCACCTGAGCTGGATAAAGAGCTTGCTGTGGCAAGTCAGAAATATCTTTCCGAGCAGTATAAAGCTGAGGTGGAACAGTGGGGCTATATGGATCCTGCAAGATGGAACAGTTTTTATCAGTGGCTGAATGATAATGGTCTGGTAGAAAATGAAATCCCGGAAAATGCCGGATTTTCCAATGACTATCTTCCGGAATGATCCCGGATCAGGAAGGTTTTGAGAGATGTCAGAACTAATCGTAAAAAATGTCAGTAAGTCCTTTGACGGCAGAACCATCATACGGAATATTAATGTGACACTTCATGAAGGAGAACTTGTCTGTCTTCTGGGGGTAAGCGGCGGCGGAAAAACAACATTATTTAATGTTATTTCAGGTCTTACGCTGCCCGATGAAGGGCAGGTATTTCTTGACGGGGAAGAAATCACAGGAAAACCCGGGAAAATCAGTTATATGCTCCAGAAGGATCTGCTGCTTCCTTATCGAACGATCGAGGATAATGTGGCACTTCCTCTGATCATCAAAGGAATGAGCAAAAAGGAGGCAAGAAAGCAGGCGGCGCCTTATTTTGAAGAGTTTGGCCTGGAAGGTACAGAGAAAAAGTATCCCCGTCAGCTTTCCGGCGGTATGCGTCAGAGGGCTGCTCTGATGCGTACTTATATGTTTTCCCGGAATGTTGCTCTCCTAGATGAGCCTTTTTCCGCTCTGGATACGATAACGAAGGGAAATATGCATACCTGGTACCTGAATATCATGGAGCAGATTCATTTATCCACGCTGTTTATTACCCATGATATTGACGAGGCAATCCTTCTGTCGGACCGGATCTATCTGCTTACAGGCAAACCGGGAGAAATCACACAGGAAATTGTGATCAGAGAGCCAAAACCCCGTAGAGCGGATTTTAACCTGACGGAAGAGTTTCTGCAGTATAAAAGACGAATACTGGAAAAAATCGGAGAATGATATCCTGACCGGAGAGAAAATTTCTTTCCGGCCAGGATTTTTTGTTTTTGAATGATCGCACCATCTGCTGCAAGATTTTCAAACAAATCGGTAATGGGGTCTCCTTTGCTCTGGAATTCACAGGCGTTAAAAGGAACTCCTCCCGCTGCCTGGGGCCAGATACCAACAGTATGATCGATATAATACGGACCAAAACCGGATTTTTCAATTTCTTCCATAGAAAGATCCTTTGTGAGCTGGTGAACGATGGTAGAGACCATTTCGAGATGTGCCAGTTCTTCAGTACCTACATCGTTGAGAACTGCGGCTGCCATGCGATTAGGCATAGTGAACCGCTGGGAAAGATATCTCATGGAGGCACCGATTTCACCATCCGGCCCACCATACTGACTCATGATAAACTGGGCCAGTTTTGCATTAGGCGTTTTGATATTGATCGGATACTGCAGTCTTTTTTCATAATTCCACATTTATCTGCAACCTCCTTCCTGTTCCCATGGGAATGGCTGTTCCATCCATTTCCAGGTATCACCGTCAGACTCCAGCGCATCATCGACTGTGAGCGGTCCGAATTCTCTGGCATAAAGGGTCATCAGTTCACGGCGTCTGGAAGCGGTGTCTTTATAAAAATCCATTGCTTTTTTATCACAGGGATGGGTATCGAGAAAAAGAAGAATATCATTTACAGCCAGGCTTACTTCATTAATTTCCTGAAGAAGCTGCATTCTGTTTGGAGATTTATTCGATGACATCATTTTCTGAAACCTCGCTTTCCGCAGAATGGTCTGCAAAGTTCCGGGAAAATGGTACCCACCTGCAAAGCACGCCGCAGTTCAAAAGTTTCTGAGAAAGTCTGGCAGGGAACGTAAGCCATGGCAGGCGGAAGATGCTTAAGGTGAGCATACATTTCTGCCTCATTTGAAATTGTTCCGGGCATGCGGCAGCTGCAATCACCATCCATATTGGAGAAAGCGGAATCACATGCCCTCTCAGACATGTGTTCCTCTCTGGGCATCCGCATATTCTGACGAGTCCGTTCACCCTGCAACATTCGTGCGTTCGAAGGCATTCTGTTCATGCCGCAGGTTGTGCGGTAAGGACGGCCGGTTGAACGGCCCATCTGATAATTTTCCATGAAAAAATCCTTTCTGCTGCAAAATTTCGATTACGTTTTATTTTATGTCATAGAAACAGAAAGGTGTGCATATTGTACAAATACGATGATTTTTACAGGGGTTCGTTATCAGATGCCTGTGGATCATTATTTTCGGCAGGAAAATCCGTCGGTGTGTCTTTGCAAAAGCTTCTGAGGATTCCGTCAACGGCTTTGTACAGATAGTCCCTGTATTCGCTTAAAGGAACCGGCTGTTCATAGAGAATACAGCTGTAGCATGTAGCTCCGACCAGTTCAACGATCGTGAAAAGCATCAGTTCAGGATTGCGATAGGAATGGCTGCTCTGATTCAGAAGCTGCAGATAGGATTGATAAAAATGGTAGTATCCATCAGGCATTTTTTCGTCGAAAGCGTTTTTAAAAACTCCCCAGGAGAGGTTTTTGGAAATAAAATGCAGAAGCGAATGATCTTTTTCCAACCGGTCAAGAATATGATCGAGAATAAAATATAACTGGTTTTCAAAACCGGTAAGCCCTGTTTTTATCAATGCTTCGTGTGCATCAAAAAAGAGCTGCCCTGCTTTGTGGGAAACAAGCTTGTTGCGGATATCATATTTATCTTTGAAATACAGATAGAACGTACCTTTGGCAACACCTGCTTTTTCCACAATATCAGAAATTGTGGTTTTGGCAAGGCCTTTCGTAGTAAAAAGTTCAAATGCAGTATTGTAGAGGGCTTCTTTTTTTTTCCGTTTATTTGATTCCAGTTTTCCCAAAAATCTTTCCTCCTGTTAACTGTAGTTGTGCTATTTTTATTATATTGAAAAATGACTACAAGTCAATAATTTTACGAAAATATTTCGTAGCAATCTCATAAATATACAATTCCTGTTAATGTCCTGTACATTTTCTGATACATAAAATCAGCCGGAAAAGCGTTGCTGTCTTTCCCGGCTTCGTTATTATATTTATGTCCGTATTGCTTTCTTTTCTGTCACTACGATCCTTACATTCCAAGTTTCTGTGCGATTTCTTTGGCTGCCGGCGTATTGGCAACACCGCCTTCGCCGGTCTCCCGAAGAGAAACATGCATGGACTCTCCGATTTCTTTCATAGCATCAATCACCTGATCCGGAGGAATGCGGCTTGAGATTCCTGCAAGAGCCATATCTGCACAGGAAAGTGCATTGACTGCACCGATCACATTTCGTTTCACACAGGGTACTTCAACTAATCCGGCAACCGGGTCGCATACAAGACCCAGGAGATTCTTCAGAGCCATTGCTGCAGCCTGAATAATCTGTTCTGAATTTCCGCCGCGAAGATGCACCAGTGCGCCTGCTGCCATAGAAGAAGCGGATCCAATTTCTGCCTGACATCCGCCTGCCGCTCCGGCAATGAAGGCGCGGGCAGCAATCACCTGTCCGATTCCTGCTGCCACATACAGAGCTTCCAGTACCTTTTCATCCGGGATTTTTTTCTCCCTGTAAAGGGGAATCAGAACAGCCGGAAGAACACCGCAGGCTCCGGCTGTGGGGGCTGCAACGATTCGTTTCATGCATGCATTGGACTCACCCATCTGAAGTGCCTGGGAAATGACTTTTGCCATAAAACTGCCGCAAAGAGGATCCTGAGTTTTTCTGTACTCCTCCATCTGCGTGCCCATACCGCCAACAAGCCGGCTCTGGGATAACAGAGTTCCCTCGTACTGATCACTGGCCTCCAGCATGGCATCCCACATTTTCTTCATAGTATCCATGGATTCAACTTCAGTTACAGACCGGTCATTCATATCATCCAGAAGAACCACTTTCCAAAAAGGAATCTCCCGGTCGTTTCCTGTTTCTACAATTTCCTGCAAAGACTGATATGCCATTTATGCTTCCTCCCTGCTCATAAGATAGGTGACTTTCAAAATACCGTCCATTGCTTCCAGCCGTTCAATGATATCTGAGGGAACCGGCTGATCTGACTCGATCACCATAACGGCATTGCCGCCTTTTTTGTCACGATGAAGGTTCAAAGTTGCAATGTTTACAGAGTGTTGTGTGAGAAGTGTGGTGACTTCTGCCACATATCCCGGCTTGTCCTGATTTCGTACGATAAGAGTAGGACTCTCACATGCACAGTTTACCTCAATCCCGTCCAGTTTATTCAGCATGATCCTGCCTCCGCCAAGGGAAGATGCCTGCACATTCAGCTCCTTGCCGCTGGTTCCTCTTACCTGCAGAAAAGCTGTATTGGGATGAGCACCGGAAATCTGCATATCATGAAAGGAAAACTTCACATGTTTTTTTTCTGCTTCCTCAAAACTCCTGGGGATGCGCATATCATCCGGCTGCATTCCAAGAAGACCTGCCATCAGTGCCCGGTCTGTTCCATGTCCTCTTCCGGTAGCTGCAAAAGAGCCGTGAAGCCCGATTTTTGCTTCTTCAACCGGGCTTCCCAGCAGAATCCTTGTAATGTATCCAATCCGTACAGCTCCGGCTGTATGAGAACTGGACGGTCCCACCATGATCGGACCCAAAATGTCAAATATACTCATAATTTCGTTCCTCCGGCAAAATTCTTTTGTGAATCTTACAATGATTTTCGTAATAGTAAAATCATAAAAGTAAGAAAATAAGATAGCTTTGCGCATATCCATAGTATATCAAAAATTTCAGGGAAATACTATTGCTAATTAGCAGCTGGTTTTACATGCGGCTGCCGGGCTGCTGAATGATACTGTTATTCATCTTTGCTGAGCTGCTTAAATATCTGATTCACATACGTACTTAATCCTGCCATCAGAATGCCCTGAGTAATCGATGCAAAAACAGCGTTTGCGATATCCTGACCGGTTACCAATGATGCTGTGGATATCACCCAGACTCCGCATATAAAAATACCCGTAATTCCAAGTATCAGCGGTATGTACTTATCTTTGATAAATGCAGCCTGTTTCAGCCACATGCCAAGAAAGTACAATACAACTGCTACAATTAACAGTTCCGGTTTTACGTAATTCATAATCTGATCCATAATCATCACCTCACAATATGATATGGGCATCAGTTAGTCCCTGTTCCTTTTTCCTTTACTTGCACATACAAAATGTCCATGTTATAATAAAATCCATCAACAGACCGGCAGCTGATGTTTATGAAAAGCCGGGCATATATCGGAACCGACTCTCAGGTAATGAGAGAAATTCCTTCTGGTCAAATAATAAGAAAAGTTGGGTGATGCAATGGATAAAACAGGGAAATCCATATCTGTATTACTGCACGGGATCAACAGCAGTAAGAAGAAGCAAAAAACCAGAAAACCAAAGACTGATTATTATGACTACAGTCTGGTGGCAGTTATTATTCTTCTGACATGTTTCGGATTGATCATGCTTTACAGCACCAGTGCTTATATTGCAGAACTGGATTACAATGATGATATGTATTATTTTAAGAAACAGGCAGTTATCAGTCTTGTCTGTCTTATCGCGGCAGTGCTGATATCGAAAATTGATTATCATGTTCTGACTTATTTTACCACCGTTTTGTACGGTCTGGCGATTCTTCTGATGTTACTGGTAAGGACACCGCTGGGACATACTTCACATGGCGCCAGACGATGGCTGAAGATAGGACCGATCCAGTTTCAGCCGGCGGAAGTAGCCAAGATCGCGGTGATCGTCTGTCTGTCCTATATGATTGTAAAAATGGGCAAACAGATAAAAACTCTGAAAGCATCCATGGTACTGGCTGGTATGGGCGGGCTTTTAGGACTGATCGCATATGTGGGAACAGATAACTTAAGTACAGCAATTATTATCTGTGGTATAACCGCGGGAATGATTTTTATCGCTCATCCGGATACAAAACCTTTTCTGATCATAGCTGTCGTCGGGATTGTACTTGTTATAGGTCTGGTGTTTTTCCTGTATGCGACAGTAGATCCTGCATCCAGCGGAAGCTTTCGTATCAAGCGAATTCTGGTATGGCTGCATCCGGAAGCCTATGCGTCAGGTGACGGATATCAGACACTTCAGGCATTGTATGCTATTGGTTCCGGAGGTCTTCTGGGAAGAGGACTTGGCAACAGTATCCAGAAGCTGGGAAATGTGCCGGAGGCTCAGAATGATATGATATTTTCCATTGTCTGTGAGGAACTGGGAATTCTCGGCGGACTAATTGTGATTATTTTATTTGCATATCTTCTGTACAGATTGTTCTTTATTGCACAGAATGCGCCGGATATGTTCGGTTCTCTGATGGTGAGCGGGATTTTTATCCATATCGCTCTTCAGGTGATTCTGAACATTGCAGTCGTATTGAATATTATGCCTAATACCGGTGTTACGCTTCCGTTTATCAGTTACGGAGGAACCTCGATTTTGTTCCTGATGTCAGAGATGGGACTGGCTCTCAGCGTGGCAAGACAGATTAAATTTCAGGAAGCAGAACTTTTATTATAAAGGTCTGTGAAATAATGGAAAATACTATTGACAAATAGCACAGCAGCATATATACTTTGGGCATCAAAATTATCACAAAGCAGGATATTTGATAAAGGAGAGAAAAGCAATGTTAGAGAAAATGAAAGAGATTATTTCAGAGCAGTTAAATTTGGATACATCGGATGTTACTCCGGAGACTTCCTTTAAGGATGATCTTGGTGCAGATTCCCTTGATCTTTTTGAACTGGTTATGGCTTTGGAAGAAGAGTATGATCTGGAGATCCCCACTGAAGAACTTACTGATTTGGAGACAGTTGGCGATGTTATGGACTATCTCAGAAAAAAAGGTATAGAAGCATAATTCAATTTTATAAAGAATCCGTTTCCCCGTGGCAGAAATGTTGCGGGGAGATTTTTTATATTAAAGGAAAGTGTTTCGCATTTTCTAAAAGACATTTATTGCAGGAAAGTCCTGTCTTACCGGCCTTTCGCGGTTGAAAACAGCTGTCGGCTGGGGTATAATTAAAAAAACGGAATACTCGTTTTATCAGAAGAATTTATGCTGCCGGCACGGAGTGCACAGCAGCGGATCTGCCGGAAGGAGGAGAGGCTATGGACGAATATAAGGATAAGATTGGCTGGCTGAAAAAAATTATTGACAGGAGTCAGTATATGGTTTGCCTGATGGGAGTTCGGATAAGTTCACAGTGCGGCTGCACCAATTACAGAGATGAAGAAGATTCCTATAATGTTGAATCGAAGTACGGATACTCACCGGACGAGATTTTCAGTGCTTCATTTTACAATGTCAGACCGGCTCAGTTTTATGAATTTTATAAGCGTGATATGATCAGCGAGCTTGGTCAGGTAGATGAGGGACTGGCGACACTTCAGAAACTGGAAGAACAGGGCAGGCTCAAGTGCATTATTACCAGAGATATATTTTCACTTCCCAAGCGTGCAGGATGCAAAAATGTTTATGAACTTCACGGCAGTGTCTTTGATAACCAGTGTCCGCACTGCGGCAGAAAATATCCCATTGAATACATACAGAATTCCAAAGGAGTGCCCAAATGTGAAAAATGCGGTGTTATGCTTCGTCCGGGAGTATCCCTGGTTGGAGAGATGGTGGACAATGTACTTCTTACGAAAGCAGCTACGGAAGTACAGAAGGCAGATACCCTTCTTGTGATGGGGTGTAATCTGAAATCCTCTCTTGTAAGCACATTCATCAAAGATTTTTCGGGAGATAAGCTGATTCTTTTGAATGATGCTGAACATTTTGCCGACCGCAAAGCGGATTTGGTAATCTACGGAAAACCTATGGACATTCTGAAAGACATGGTGCTATAATAAGTCGGAAAATATTCCGTACATATCCCTGGAGTTTTACAGGGGATATGCAGAAAATGAACAGGAGAACAAAACCATGAGCAAGTTAAGAACAAGATTCGCACCAAGCCCGACAGGCAGAATGCATGTCGGCAACTTGAGAACCGCGTTGTATGCATATCTGATAACGAAACATGAAGGCGGAGATTTTATCCTTCGAATTGAGGATACAGACCAGGAGCGTTATGTGGAAGGCGCAGTGGATATCATTTACCGGACGCTTCAGAAGACCGGACTTATCCATGATGAAGGACCGGATAAGGACGGCGGAGCAGGTCCATATGTACAGAGTGAGCGCCAGGCTTCCGGTCTTTATCTGAAATATGCGAAACAGCTTATTGAACAGGGTGACGCATATTACTGCTTCTGCACTTCAGAAGAACTGGAGAGCATGAAACGTGTTGTGGCAGGCAAGGAGATTTCTATTTATGATAAGCGCTGTCTGCATCTTCCAAAGGAAGAAGTTGAGAGACGCCTGGCTGCAGGAGAACCTCATGTCATTCGTTTTAATATGCCGACAGAAGGCACGACTACATTCCATGATGTGATTTATGGAGATATTACAGTAAATAATGAGGAACTGGAGGATCTGATCCTGATCAAATCTGATGGTTATCCGACTTATAACTTTGCGAATGTGATTGACGATCATCTGATGGGAATCACTCATGTTGTAAGAGGTAATGAATATCTTTCCTCCGCACCGAAATACAATCGTATTTACGAAGCGTTCGGTTGGGAAATCCCCACATATGTACACTGTCCGCTGATTACCAATGAGGAGCATCAGAAGCTTTCCAAGCGTTCCGGACATTCCTCCTATGAGGATCTGGTGGATCAGGGATTTTTGACTGAAGCAATCGTAAACTTTGTGGCACTTCTTGGATGGAGCCCGCAGGAGAACCGTGAGATTTACAGCCTTCCGGAACTTGTAGAGGCATTTGATTATCATCATATCAGCAAATCACCGGCTGTTTTTGACGTTACCAAGCTTCGCTGGATGAACGGTGAATATATCAAAAAAATGGATCCGGAAGCTTTCTATGAGAAAGCTCTCCCGTATATGAAAGAAGTACTGAAGAAAGACTACGATTTCAAAAAGATCGCTGCCATGGTACAGACGAGAATCGAAGTATTCCCGGATATTCCTGCACTGATCAATTTCTTTGAGGAAGTACCGGAATATGATGTGTCCATGTATCGCCACAAAAAAATGAAAACAACAGAGGAGAGTTCCCTTGCTGTCCTTCAGGAGGTTCTTCCTGTTCTGGAAGCGCAGGAGGACTATACCAACGACCCTCTGTATGCATCCTTAAGTGAATTTGTAAAAGAAAAAGGCTATAAGAACGGCTATGTGATGTGGCCTCTGCGTACCGCAGTTTCCGGTAAGCAGATGACTCCTGCCGGTGCTACGGAAATCATGGAAATCATTGGTAAGGATGAAACCATCCGCCGCGTAAAAGCAGCCATCGAAAAATTACAGCAGTAATCGAGCATAAAAATGAAGAGAAATCCATCTCAAAAAAGAGCAATCGCTCACCTGTCAGGACCAATGATGGTTCTGGCAGGCCCCGGTTCGGGGAAAACCTCCGTGATAGTGGAACGAACTGCATATATGATCAGTGAGGGGAAGATACCTGCTTCTTCTATTTTAGTTGTGACTTTTTCCAGAGCCGCAGCCAGAGAAATGAAAGAAAGGTTTCTGAAGTTTACAGGAGAAGTACATACTGCTGTAACTTTTGGAACGTTTCACGGGGTATTTTATGGTATTTTAAAACAGGCATACGGACTTTCAGCGGCTAATATTCTGTCTGAAGAAGAGAAGTTTGATATTCTGAAAGAAATGACTCTACAGTATGGAGGGGATCTTGCGGAAGAGGGGGATTTTCCGGAAGAAGTTGCAAAAGAGATCAGTGTTGTGAAAGGCGGCAGGATCTCTCTGGAGCATTATTATTCTTCCTGCTGTCCGGATGAAGTATTCCGCAGGATCTATGACGGATATCGTACAACCTGCCGATCCAGGAGAAAACTGGATTTTGATGATATGCTGCTGTATTGTTATGAACTTTTTGATAAAAGACCGGATATTCTCAGCGCATGGCAGAATAAGTTCCGATATATTCTGGTAGATGAGTTTCAGGATATTAACCAGCTTCAGTATGATATTGTGAGACTGCTTGCGAAACCGCAGAATAATCTGTTTATTGTAGGAGACGACGATCAGTCTATTTATCATTTTCGCGGGGCCAGACCGGAGATCATGCTGAATTTTACAAAAGATTATCCCGGTGCCGGGGAAGTTCTTCTGAATGTAAATTACCGGTGCAGTGCTAATATATTAAAAACTGCACTGAAAGTTGTCGACTGCAACAAAAAGCGTTTTAAAAAGAAGCTGTCCACTCCAAATGAGGAAGGAGAGCCGGTTTTGTGCCGGGAATTTGCCAATCCGAGAGAGGAATATCTGGAGATCGTACAGGAGTTAAAAAAACGTCTGGAACAGGGAGAAAATCTGGAGGACACGGCAATTCTCCTGAGAACGAATCAGGAGGCGGAAGGGCTTGTGGGTGCCCTGATGGAATATCAGGTGCCTTTTACCATGAAAGAACAGCTGCCAAATCTTTTCCGGCACTGGATCTGCAGGAATTTGCGGGCTTACCTGCATATGGCTGCAGGAGACCGCAGCAGGAAGACATTTCTGGAGATTATGAATCGCCCTAATCGGTATATTTCCAGAGAAGCTCTGAAAGACCCGGAAGTTTCTTTTGATGCGCTGAGAGAGTTTTATAAAGATAAAGACTGGATGTGTGACAGAATCACGACACTGGAAACGCATCTGAGGATTCTGCGTACCCTGCCTCCCTATGCCGGTATCAATTTCATCCGGAAAGGGATGAAATACGAAGAATACTTGCAGGAATATGCCATGTATCGTAAAATAAAGCCAGAAGAGCTGACGGAAGTGCTGGACCGTATTATGGAAAGTTCCAAAGGCATGAAGAATCTGGATGAGTGGGAAAAATATATTGAGGATTATACAGAAAAACTCACAGAACAGGCTAAGAAGCAGGAGACCAGGAAGGAAGGGGTTGTGATCTCCACCCTTCATGCATCCAAAGGTCTTGAATACGATAAGGTCTGTATCCTGAATGTAAATGAAGGCAGTATTCCATACAAAAAAGCAGTCCTTGCGGAAGCGCTGGAAGAGGAACGAAGACTTTTTTATGTGGGCATGACGAGAGCGAAGAAACAGCTGACTTTGTGTTATGTAAAACGGCAGTATGAAAAGGAACGGGAACCGTCCCGTTTTCTTGAGGAGGCAGGAGTATGAACGGGGTTATTTATTATACAGAGATTCCGGAGAAATATAAAAATAAAAACATGGAGCATATGATCGGGGAGAAGCTTCTGGAAAAAGGGCTTCTGCTGGAATATGGCAAAAAGCTTGCTTATGAGCCGAGAGCTCTTGGTGAGCATGGGAAGCCTTTTTTTACTTTGCAGCCGGGCATTCACTATAACATTACTCATTCAGGAAAATATGTGGCATGTATTTTTGCCGGTCAGGAGGTCGGCATTGATATCCAGATCCACAGAACTGTGAAATATGAAAGAATGCTGAAGCGGATGGTCCCGGAGAAGATGATTGAGGATATCCGGAATAGTCCTGATCCGGAGAAAGCCTTTTTTGAGCAATGGGTTTTGAGAGAAGCGTATATTAAGTGGACAGGGGAAGGTCTGTCCAGAGATCTGCGGACAATTTCCATGGACAGCGGAGTTCATGTGATGCTGGAAATGGAGCCCGGATACAGCGGAGCTGTATGGTCGGCACTTCCGATGGAGCTCCGGTGGGAGTGCGTGGAGACAGAGCTTCCGTGAAATAAATCATTAAAACCGGATTGTCCACATATATTAAGTGTAAAGAGGTGATACAGATAGAAGCAACGCAGATTCAGAACCTTTTTGCTGGAAGCATCCGGCAGCTTCTGATAGAAGCGGACCTGGATTATGATAAACTGTATGAAATACGTCTTCGTGTGGGAAGACCGCTGTTTCTGACCTATGACGGGGGTGAGTGTTTCCTTCGCGGCAAGGGGCAGGAACAGTATCTGGTCACAAGAGAAGATCTTCAGGAGACCCTGGAGTATGTGACCGGATATTCCCTTTATGCGTATGAGGATGAAATACGGCAGGGGTTTCTGAGTGTACAGGGAGGCCACAGGGTAGGTGTTACAGGTAAGGTAATACTTGACGGCAACCGTATCCGCGGAATGAAATATATCTCCTGCATTAATGTTCGTCTGGCTCATCAGAAAATCGGATGTGCGGACGAAATTATGCCCTATATCAGAAAGGAGAACTGGATAGCAAATACATTGATCGTGTCTCCCCCAAGGTGCGGCAAAACCACATTGCTGCGGGATATTATCCGTCAGCTCAGCAACGGAAACGAAACAGTTTCGGGAGTCACGGTGGGAGTGGTAGATGAAAGAAGTGAACTTGCGGGATGTTATCAGGGAGTCCCTCAGAATGATCTGGGAATGAGGACAGATGTACTGGACGGATGCCCGAAATCAGAAGGAATGCAGATGCTTCTTCGTTCCATGTCTCCGCAGGTAGTTGCTGTGGATGAACTGGGAAGAGAAGAGGATTATCAGGCAGTGGAATCTGTCATTCATTGCGGATGCAAGCTGATTGCCACTGCTCATGGAAATTCTATGGAAGATGTACTGGGACAGCCGCTTTTCAGAAGACTTCTGGATGCAAAAGTATTTGAACGGTATATTGTTCTGGGAAGAGGCAATTATGCAGGTACTGTGGAAGCGATTTATGACGGGGAAGGCGCATTATGCTGAAAACAGCGGGGATTTTTATGATTCTCACAGCAGCGGCCGCTCTGGGCTTTGGCAGAAGTTATGAACTTTCCCTCAGGGAAAAAGCCCTTGAAGAGATTTTGCTGATGATACGCTGGCTGAAAGGCGAAATCTGCAGTCAGAATGCATCTCTTCATGATGCTTTTTGGGGTGTGTCTGTCAGGATGACCGGAAAATACAGGGAGTTTCTCGCAAAAACAGCTGAAACAATGGAGAATTCTCCCGGAATAAGATTTGCGGAAATTTACAGAAGCTGTGCGGCGGAAATTCTCGGGGAACTTCCGCTGTCAGATAAAGAATGGGATCTTTTTTTATCCCTTGGTGAAAAACTGGGATATCTGGATCTGGAAATGCAGAAAAAACAACTGGAATTTTTGGAAGAGGAGCTTCGATGCTCTGTGAATGACTTACGGGCAGAAATACCGGCAAAAAAGAAGGTATATCAAAGCCTGGGGGTTCTGGGGGGTATCCTTCTGGCTATCTTGGTCTGGTAGTCCCGGCTTGGAAAGGAGGCCTATTTGGAGGTCAGTATTATTTTCAAAATAGCAGCAGTCGGGATACTCGTTTCCATTCTCACCCAGATTCTGAAGCACAGCGGAAGGGACGAACAGGCTTTCCTTGTAAGTCTTGCGGGACTTTTGATCGTATTGTTCTGGATCGTTCCATATATCTACGATTTGTTTGAGAGTATTCAGAGACTTTTTATGCTTTAGAATGCATTATTCCAAAATATTGTTTTAGTCATCGAATAGTAAGCCGGACAGACTTAAGAAGGGAGCTGCAAGTGGATATTGTCAGGATTTCACTTCTTGGATTAGGCGGCGTGATGCTTGGAGTCATGCTGAAAGGTACAAAGTCGGAATATGCCGGATTTGTCACTCTTGGTGTCGGGCTTTTGATACTTGCCCTGGCAGTGGGAAAACTGGAATACTTATTTGACTCTGTCAAAAAAATCCGGGAAAGCCTTGATATGGATGCGCAGTACTTTTCCACCCTTGTGAAAATGCTGGGGATTACCTATATAGGTCAGTTTTCTGCCGGAATCTGCCGGGATGCGGGATATCAGGCTACAGGCGCACAGATCGAATTGTTCTGCAAACTGTCTGTGATGGTCCTCAGTATGCCGATTCTTCTGGCTCTGATGGATACGATCCAGGAGTTTCTTTCATGAAGACCGGGGCGGCAGCAGTGGGAATACTGATTTTTCTGTCCATTCTCTTTTGGACCTGGCCTGAAAATGTGAGCGCTGCTGATGAAGAAACATCGTCATCTTCAGAAATTCAGGAAGATCTTCTGGAAGAAATGGATTTTACGGAAATACAGAATATGATGGATGAAATGCTGGGAGAAAACAGCTTTTCTCTTACTAAGGCCGTAAAAGGTCTTATGTCAGGAGAACAGGTCTTTTCAAAAGAGGCGGTGCAGGAATTTCTGCGCGGCCTTTTCTTTTCGCGTTTTGACCAGGAAAAAGGCCTTTTTGTCAAATGTCTGATATTGATTTTGATGGCGGCGGTATTCTCAAATTTTGCGGCTGTGTTTGATAACGGCCAGATCGGGGAAATAAGTTTTTATGTGGTGTATCTTCTGCTGTTTATGCTCCTGATGGATTCTTTTTCACAGATGAGCAGTTCACTCTCGCAAAAACTGTCATGGATGACACAGTTTATGAAAGGACTTGCCCCGGCTTATTTCATGGCGGTGGTGGCTTCAACAGGTGCATCCACAGCAGCATTTTTTTATGAAGGAGTCCTGCTTCTTGTCTGGCTGGTTCAGTGGATACTTCTGGCAGTGTTTCTGCCGGCAGTAAATCTGTATGTGCTGATTCTTCTGGTCAATCATCTTTCCAGGGAGGAGATGCTGGGAAAACTGGCAGAGCTTTTGAAAACAGCAGTGGAATGGGGGCTGAAAAGTCTTTTGAGCCTTACAGTTGGTCTTCAGATTGTCAGAAGCCTTGTATCGCCGGTTATTGATACACTGAAACGAAGTGCACTGGGCAAAACAGCAGGTGCTCTTCCGGGAATCGGAAATGCCGTGAATACGGTGACAGAACTGGTAGTGACGAGTGCCGTTCTTGTGAGAAACTGCCTTGGAGTTGTTTTTCTGATTGTTCTGCTTTTTGCTGCGGCGGAACCGGTTATTCATTATGGTTTTATGTCTCTTGCCTATCGCTTTCTGTCAGCAGTTTCCCAGCCGGTTTCGGACAGGCGTATGGTGGAATGTCTGAGTACTCTTGGGGAGGGCTGTGCCCTTTTGCTGCGTATTTTGTTTACTGCGCAGGTGATGTGTATGCTGACATTTGTAATTCTCATGGCCGGATCCGGAGGGGGAGTATGAAAGCAGAATTATATCAGTGGATGAAAAATCTTGCAGTTTTTTATATTCTTTTTACAGCTTTTCTTCATCTGGTCCCGGATAAAAAATACGAAAGATATGTCCGGCTTTTTATGGGATTTCTGCTGATTCTGATGATGTGCACACCTGTGTTTGCTCTTCTTGGGAAAGGAAAGGAGCTTGTGGCGAAGTTTGATCTTCATTATGACGGGGAAACACAATTTATGGAAAAAGAAGAAATTGAGAAGATGCAGATTCTTTATCTGAAAAAAGGATACGAAGAGGAAATCCGGGAAAAAATAGTGAATAATCTGGGAAATACAGGAATAAAGCTTGAGGATGCTGCCGTACATATAGAAGAAGAGCGCGTATCTGTTGTTCTCACGGTACGGGAGAAACTGAATGAAGAACAGGAAAGGAGGGTGGCAGATGCTCTTTGGGAATCATGCGGGATCGGGGAAGGAGACTATACGATCCATGTTGCACTCCATGGGGAGAACGCAGTGGATCGTACTTTTACTTCTGGGACTGCTTCTGGCGGTGGCGGCCATGCCGGTATCCCGTAATTCAAAGGAAGAAGCTTCCTCTGTTTGGACAGACAGAAACCAGTATGAAGAAGTGGGAAAGTCAGCACTGGAAGAGAAACTGGAAGCACTTCTTTCCAGTATGGAAGGTGTGGGAGAGGTCCAGGTGATGCTTATGACAGGAACAGCCGGGAATAACCGGGACCTTTACGGTTCTCAGGAGATGGAGGTGACGGGTGTGCTGATCGCGGCACAGGGAGCAGATAATCCTGTGACAGTGCAGAATATTCAGAAAGCAGTAATGGCATTATTTCAGATTGAAGCCCATAAAATTAGTATAATGAAAATGAAATGAGGAGAGGGAAAGTGAAAAAAATCGTGAAAAAGAATCAGGTGATCATCACATCGCTGGCAATTCTCATTGCAGTAGCCGGATACCTGAATTTTGCGGATGTGGATCTGGGATTCAGAGATAAGGAAGCCAGTACGGACAGCAGCAGTATTCTTGAAGAAGTGGATTACGACCTGACAGATGAAACAGCCCTTCTGGATGAGAACGGGGCGAATGGCGGGGAGACAGAATCTGAAGATACCAGTACTCCCGGTGAAGCCGTACTTACAGGAGCTTCCGCCTTTGCTGCACAGGCGAAACTGAGCAGGGAACAGATCCGTTCCCAGAACAAGGCAGATCTGCAGGAAATCATCAATAACGAGGAGATCGGAGATGAACAGAAGCAGGAGGCTGTCAGTACTATGGTGTCAATGACTGAAATGACAGAAAAAGAAGCTGCTGCAGAACTTCTTCTGGAAGCAAAAGGATTTAAGAATGTAGTTGTAAATCTTACAGGGGAAACTGCAGATGTTGTGGTTCCGGACGCATATCTGGATGATGCCAGACGTGCCCAGATTGAAGATATCGTAAAAAGAAAAACCGGAATTGCACCGGAGTATATTGTGATTACTCCATTAAGTGAAAGTAAAGACAGTGGAGAAACAGATACTGAAGCGGAAGAGACTGCATCCGATGATACCGGAATTTATTATGAGGATACGGAAACTTCTGCAGATACTTACAGTGATTATGAAGATACGGAAACATCCGCAGATACTTATGAGGATGCTGAAACTGCAGCAGATATTTACGATGGATATGAAATTGAAACGGAAGGAATTTATGACTGAAATATACGGAGGGAATTTATGACTGAAATATCCTTGACAGTCAAGCCTTCCTTATACTAAAATAAAACGATGTTGGGTCAAAATGTATTTTGATCCAGGTATCATAAAAACGATAGTCAATACAGTGCTTTGCATTCAGTTGCAAAGTTCATTAAAAAATAAACAGTGGGGCGAGAATAGAACAGGAGGCTGACCGTGTCGAAGTATACGAAAGAAATAGAAAAAAGAAGAACATTTGCCATTATATCCCACCCGGATGCAGGCAAAACTACTTTAACAGAAAAATTCCTGCTGTATGGCGGTGCTATCAATCTGGCCGGAAGTGTCAAGGGGAAGGCTACAGCCCGCCATGCAGTTTCAGACTGGATGGAAATCGAAAAGGAAAGGGGTATTTCCGTTACATCTTCCGTACTGCAGTTCCATTATGACGGATATTGCATCAATATTCTGGATACACCGGGGCATCAGGACTTCTCAGAGGATACCTACCGTACACTGATGGCGGCGGATTCTGCGGTTATGGTGATTGACGGTTCCAAAGGTGTGGAAGCTCAGACAAGAAAGCTGTTCAAGGTCTGCGTAATGCGCCATATCCCTATTTTTACTTTTATCAACAAAATGGACCGGGATGCCAATGATACTTTCGACCTTCTGGATGAAATTGAAAAAGAGCTTGGAATCTCAACCTGCCCTGTCAACTGGCCGATTGGTTCCGGTAAGAAGTTCCGGGGTGTTTATGACAGAAATACTCATAAAGTTCTGATCTTCTCGGATACTCAGAAGGGAACAAAAGAAGGTAAGATTGAAGAAATCGATATCGATGATCCAAGACTTGATGATGTTGTGGATCCGGAGCAGAAAGAGCAGCTCATGGAAGAAATCGAGCTGCTGGATGGAGCAAGTGCCGATTTTGACCAGGAGCAGGTAAGCAGGGGTAATCTTACACCTGTATTCTTTGGCTCGGCACTGACGAATTTCGGTGTGGAAACATTTCTGGAACATTTCCTGAAAATGACTACGTCACCTCTTCCGAGACTTTCCGATGAGGGAGAGATTGATCCAATGTCTGATGATTTTTCTGCATTTGTCTTTAAAATTCAGGCAAATATGAACAAAGCCCACAGGGACAGGATTGCCTTTATGAGGATCTGTTCAGGAAAATTCGATGCATCAGAAGAGGTTTATCATGTACAGGGCAATAAGAAAATGCGTCTTCTCCAGCCCCAGCAGATGATGGCGGAATCCCGCCATGTGGTGGATGAGGCTTATGCGGGAGATATTCTAGGCGTTTTTGACCCGGGTATTTTTTCTATCGGTGATACGATCTGTGCACCGGGCAAAAAATTCGCTTTTGAAGGCATTCCTACTTTTGCTCCGGAACATTTTGCAAGAGTACGTCAGATCGACACCATGAAACGCAAGCAGTTTGTCAAGGGAATCAATCAGATCGCTCAGGAAGGTGCCATACAGATTTTCCAGGAGTTTAACACCGGTATGGAAGAAATAATCGTAGGAGTGGTAGGTGTTCTCCAGTTTGATGTGCTGAAATATCGCCTTGAGAATGAATATAACGTGGATATCCGTCTGGAAAACCTGCCTTATGAGCACATCCGCTGGATCGCAAATAAGGATGAAGTGAATGTTGCAAAGATTACCGGCACCTCCGATATGAAGAAGGTAACAGATCTGAAGGGAAATCCGCTGCTGCTCTTTATAAATCCGTGGAGTGTGGGTATGACCCAGGATCGCAATCCTGATTTAATATTGACAGAATTCAGTAAATAACCCTTTTCATTTTTGGGCTGATTTGATATAATAAAAAAACAAAGAACGTAATGGAGCGAATCTGCTGACGCAGCAGAGCATCGGCAGAAACCCTTAGGAGGAGTTAGAATGGCTGAAAAAAGAACAACATATAAAATACAGGATATCGGCGGAATCGGAGAAGTACAGATTGCGGATGAAGTGGTTGCGATCATTGCAGGACTTGCAGCTACAGATGTAGAGGGTGTTGCCTCCATGGGCGGCAATATCACCAATGAGCTGGTCAGCAAGCTCGGCATGAAAAACCTTTCCAGAGGGGTGAAGGTGACAGTACTGGAAGGTGTGGTCACTGTTGATCTGACACTGAATATTGAGTTCGGTATGAACATTCTTGATACGAGCAAAAAGGTTCAGGATAAAGTAAAATCTTCCATTGAGAATATGACCGGACTGGAAGTGGCAGATGTAAATATCCACATTGCCAGCGTAGATATGGAGAACGAAAAAGGAAAGTAATTCTTTCCTTTTTTCTTTATTAGGAGGAACTATGAAAAGACGGGAACAAAGAGAACATGTATTTAAGCTGCTGTTCATGACACAGTTTAATTCCGAAGAAGAGATGACAGAACAGGTGTCTCTTTATTTTGAAGGTCTTGAAGAACCGGATGAAAACAGCCGGGAGAGCATCAGGGCGAAATACAGCAATGTCCTTGCACACCTGGAGGAGATAGACGGGATTCTGAATGAATACAGCCGCGGCTGGAAGACAGGCCGTATGAACAGAGTGGATTTAAGTGTACTACGTCTGGCTGTTTATGAAATGAAATACGAAGAGGATGTGCCGGTGGGGGTTGCTATCAATGAGGCGGTAGAGATTGCCAAGAATTTTGGCGGAGAAACATCAGGTTCTTTTGTCAACGGGGTCCTTGGCAAGATTGCCAGCGGAAAAAAAGATGACGGAGAGGAACATAAAGCTCCTGCCAGACAGGAACACAGAGCAAAAATAATCCTGCGTTCCAGATCAGACAAAGAAAAAAAGCCAGTGTCAGACACTGTTTCTGAGAAAAAATGAAAAATATATATTCTGTCGGACAGGTGAACCGTTATGTGAAAAATATGTTTGCGCAGGATTTTTTCCTGCAGAAACTGTATGTGAAGGGTGAGGTATCCAACTGTAAGTATCATACCAGCGGTCATGTTTATTTTTCGCTGAAGGACGAAACAGGTGTGTTAAGCTGTGTGATGTTTGCCGGTCACAGGCGCGGGCTTTCCTTCCGGATGAAGGATGGTGACCGTGTGGTTGTCGGCGGCACGGTGGATGTCTATGAGAGAGACGGACGATACCAGCTTTATGCAAAAGAAATTACACTGGATGGAGCCGGAGCTCTTTATGAAAGATTTCTTCAGCTCAAGACGGAACTGGAAGAAATGGGAATGTTTGCACAGGAATATAAACAGCCGATTCCGAAGTTTATCAGGCGGCTTGGTGTAGTGACCGCCCCTACAGGTGCTGCAGTACAGGATATCAGGAACATTTCCCTTCGCAGAAATCCATATCTGCAGATCATTCTGTATCCTGCCCTTGTACAGGGCGAAGGGGCAGCTGAGAGCATTTCAAGAGGTATCCGTATGCTGGATGCTGCAGAAGTGGATGTGATCATAGTGGGGAGAGGCGGCGGCTCTATTGAAGATTTGTGGGCCTTTAATGAAGAAGAAGTGGCAAGAGCTATATTCGAGTGCCGGACGCCCGTGATTTCTGCTGTGGGGCATGAGACGGATTTTACCATTGCTGATTTTGCGGCGGATCTGCGTGCACCGACTCCGTCGGCTGCGGCAGAGCTTGCGGTGGATGATTTCAGAAGTATCGTGGAGTCTGTGAAAACATATGAAGAGCGGCTGAACCGGGCCATGTGGGGGAGAGTGGATCTTCTTCGCAGCCGGCTTTCGCAGTATCAGGTAAGAATTCAGTATTTAAGCCCACAGAACAGGCTGAGAGAAAACAGACAGAGACTTGCGGATTTGGAGGAGCGTATCAGAGGAGCTTTTGACCGTCGCATGCAGGACTACAGGCACCGTTTATCCATATATCTGGAGCGTTTTGCAGGTCTGTCCCCCCTTCGGAAGCTGAATCAGGGCTATTCTTATGTGGCAGACGAACAGGGGAAGGCAGTTACGAGCATCACTCAGGCAAAACCCGGTGACCGGCTGACGATTTCCGTAACAGACGGAAGCATGGAAGCGATTGTGGAAACCCTCAGAAAGGAAGAAAGGGTATAATGACAGAAGTACAGATGGAACAGACACAGGAGAAGACTCTGGAAGAAGCCTTTTCGCAGCTTGATGAGCTTGCGCTCAGGCTGGAAGACAGAGAAACTTCTCTGGAAGAGTCTTTCTGTTTATATAAACAGGGAATGGAACTATTGAAATACTGCAGCGATAAATTGGATACTGTGGAGAAAAAAATGCTGCAGATGGATGAGGATGGGACATTACGTGAGTTTTCAAGATGAATTGAAATTAAGAACGGATATGACGGAAGAAGTCATCCGTAAATTTCTTCCCAGGGAAGAAGGATTTGCAAAAAGTATGGCAGAGGCGATGAATTACAGTATGTGTGCAGGAGGCAAACGTCTGCGTCCGCTGCTCCTTATGGAGACCTGCCGGATGTTTGGCGGAGATCTTTCTGTGGCTGAACCGTTTATGGCAGCTATGGAGATGATCCATACACATTCTCTGATTCATGATGATCTTCCGGCGATTGACAATGATGATTACCGGAGAGGAAGACTGACGACTCATAAAGTATATGGCGAGGCTATGGGCGTATTAAGCGGAGTAGCCTTGCTTAATTATGCTTATGAGACGATGCTTACGGCGTTTGACATTGCACCGGAGAACTCCGGTATTATTGAGGCTGTCCGCATTATGGCACATAAGACAGGATTATACGGAATGCTGGGCGGACAGAGCGTGGATGTGGAAAATGACGGCAAACCGGTCAGCAAGGATATGCTGGATTATATTTATCGTCATAAAACCTCGGCGCTTCTGGAGGCAGCGATGATGGCGGGAGCCGTGATTGCAGGTGCTGATAAAGAGCAGACTGCAGTGATCGAACAGGCAGCCGAGAAGATCGGGCTTGCTTTCCAGATCCAGGATGATATTCTGGATGTGACCAGCACCAGTGAAGAACTGGGCAAGCCGGTGCACAGTGATGAAAAAAATCATAAAACTACATATGTGACGCTTTTTGGACTCCGGGAAGCATCACATCAGGTGGCTGTGCTTTCCGAAGAGGCAATAGAACTTCTGGACAGCATCGACCAAAAAAACGAATTCCTGAAAGATCTGATCCGTTATCTGGTCAGCCGCAGGAAATGAAAGAAGGATACCCATGATTCTGGAAAAAATCAAAAAACCCAATGATATTCATAAGATTGCACTGTCAGATTTTCCACAGCTTGCAGAGGAAATCAGGGGCTTTTTAGTAGAATCTGTGAGCAGGACAGGAGGCCATCTGGCCTCTAATCTGGGTGTTGTGGAGCTGACTCTGGCACTTCATAATGTACTGAATCTGCCTCACGACAAAATCATCTGGGATGTTGGACATCAGGCGTATACACACAAGATACTGACCGGAAGAAAGGAAGAGTTTGAAAGACTTCGCATGGAAGGCGGCATCAGCGGTTTTCCAAAACGCAAGGAAAGTCCCTGTGATTCTTTTGATACGGGACACAGCTCCAATTCCATATCGGCAGGACTTGGTTATGTAAGAGCAAGAGATCTGCTGGGACAGAAGCATTATGTGGTTTCTGTTATCGGTGACGGCGCACTGACAGGGGGTATGGCCTACGAAGCACTGAATAATGCGGCAGATCTTAAGACAAATTTTATCATTATTCTGAACGACAATAATATGTCAATTTCCAAAAATGTGGGCGGAATGTCCAGCTACTTGAGCGCACTGCGTACAGCCGAAGTCTATACAGGTTTCAAGATGAATGTTACCAGAAATCTGAAAAAGATACCTAAAGTCGGTACCGCTGTGGTTGATACCATGCGCAAGACCAAGAGCAGTATCAAGCAGCTGTTCATTCCGGGAATGCTTTTTGAAAATATGGGACTTACCTATTTGGGACCGGTAGACGGACATGATATGCGCCAGATGATGAAACTGTTCAATGAGGCAAAACGTGTGGAAGGCGCTGTTGTCGTGCATGTGCTTACAGAAAAGGGCAGAGGCTATGAGCCGGCAAGGAGTCATCCTGACAGATTCCATGGGACAGGACCTTTTGATATAAAGACAGGTAAGGCTCTGAAAGTACAGAAAGCTCCGTCATATACGGATGTTTTTGCAAAAACGATGCTGAGTCTTGGAGAAAAAGAAAAACGTCTGGTTGCTATTACTGCTGCCATGCCGGAGGGAACCGGGCTTAAGAAATTCGGAAAGGCTTTTCCGGACAGATTTTATGATGTTGGAATTGCGGAGGAACATGCGGTGACTTTTGCGGCCGGACTTGCCCTTGGCGGCATGATTCCTGTGGTGGCGGTATATTCGTCATTCCTTCAGAGATCAGTGGACCAGATCCTTCATGATGTCTGCATGCAGAATCTCCATGTCATTTTTGCACTGGACCGTGCAGGTCTTGTTGGAGCAGACGGAGAGACCCATCATGGCTGTTTTGATCTGTCGTATCTCAGTATGATGCCGAACATGACGGTTCTGGCACCGAAGAACGCCTGGGAAATGGAGGCAATGCTTGCGTTTGCTGTGGGATATCCCGGCCCCTGTGCCATTCGTTATCCGAGAGGAGATGCGTATCAGGGACTTGAAGAATACAGAACTCCGGTAGAATATGGGAAGAGTGAGATCCTCCGGGAGGGCAGTGAGTTGGCTGTCATTTCTGTGGGCGGAATGACCGAGACATGCAAAGAAGTCTGTGAGACACTGAAGAAAGATGGCTATAATCCAACATTTGTGAATGCAAGATTTGTGAAACCGCTGGACACGGCACTTCTCGACAGGCTGGCCAGAGATCACCGACTGTTTGTGACAGTAGAAGAAAATGTGAAAAACGGTGGATTCGGAGAGCATGTGGCTTCTTATCTTGAAGCATGCCATCCGGGTGTGCGGACACTTTCCATTGCAATCTGGGACCGCTTTATTACCCATGGCACTGTGCAGGAATTAAAAGCAAAAATAGGCCTGACAGCGACTGATATCGTGAAGGCCATCGAAGAATATGAGGACTGATATGAAGAAACGACTGGATCTTTTGATGATGGAACGTGCCCTTGCACCCTCCAGAGAAAAAGCAAAAGCATATATTATGGCCGGAGACGTGTATGTGGATGGACAGAAGGAAGATAAAGCGGGAACCATGTTTCCTGATACTGTAAAAATTGAAGTGAGAGGAAATACACTTCCCTATGTAAGCAGGGGCGGATTGAAGCTTGAAAAAGCCATGAAGCATTTCGGAGTTTCGCTTGCCGGTAAAGTATGTATGGATGTGGGAGCATCTACAGGAGGTTTCACAGACTGCATGCTGCAGAATGGTGCAGCAAAAGTATATTCTATTGATGTAGGATATGGACAGCTTGACTGGAAACTTCGGAATGATCCGAGAGTTGTCTGCATGGAAAAAACAAATATCCGATATGTGCTTCCGGAGCATCTCCAGGAGACAGCAGATTTTTCTTCTATTGATGTTTCGTTTATATCTCTGACCAAGGTATTGCTTCCTGTCCGGAATCTTCTTAATGATGAGGGGGAAATTGTATGTCTGATCAAGCCCCAGTTTGAAGCAGGAAGAGAAAAGGTCGGGAAAAAAGGTGTTGTGAGGGATCCTGCCGTTCATCTGGAAGTGATTGACAAGGTTATGGATTATGCAGCAGGTATTGCTCTGGAACCTCATCATCTGTCTTTTTCCCCGATCAAGGGACCGGAAGGAAATATTGAATATCTTCTCCATCTGAAAAAACAGCCTGAAGGAACAGAGATTGTTTCCGGACTTACAGAACTTCCCGGAGAGATTGTTGCGGAGGCTCACAGACAACTGGATTGAGGAAGTACGAAGCATGGATAAGTTTTATATTATAACCAACAGCCAGAAGGATGACGGCCTGAAACTCACGGACAGTATTGTGACATATCTGGCAGAACACGGAAAGCACTGTCAGGTTCAGCAGGCCGGACAAAAGCTGGAAGGTCCTTATCATTATACAGATCCGGATCTGATTCCGGAGGGAACAGAATGTATCATTGTACTTGGCGGTGATGGAACACTTCTTCAGGCTGCCAGGGATGTGGTACATAGGAACATTCCCTTATTGGGAATGAATCTTGGAAATCTTGGATTTCTGGCAGAAGTGGACAGGCAGTCGGTATATCCGGCTCTTGACCAGCTTATGGCAGATGATTATGAAGTGGAAGAACGGATGATGCTTCAGGGAACTGTTTATCGCGGTAAGGAGATCATTGGCAGTGATCTGGCACTGAACGATATTGTGATCTGCAGAGAAGGTCCTCTTCGTGTTGTCCGTTTCAAAAATTATGTAAATAATGAATATCTGAATTCCTATAATGCGGATGGAATTATTATTTCCACGCCCACAGGCTCTACAGGCTACAGCCTTTCCTGCGGCGGTCCGATTGTGTCTCCCAGCGCATCCATGACGATCATGACACCCATTGCACCGCATACGCTGAATTCCAGAAGTATCATATTTCCTGAACAGGATGTGATCACGGTAGAACTGGGAGAGGGAAGACGACAAAATCAGGAGCAGGGTCTGGCATCTTTTGACGGAGATAAGGAGATTCCCATGGTGACCGGTGACAGAATTGTCATTCAGAAAGCCGGAGTGAGCACCAGAATTCTGAAACTGAATCATTTAAGCTTCGTGGAAGTGATCAGGCAGAAGATGCGCAACAGCTAGGAGGTCATAACGTGAAAGTAGCAAGACACGAAAAAATAATCGAACTGATTCAGCAGTATGATATTGATACACAGGAAGAACTGGCAGCGAAGCTGAATGAAGCCGGTTTTAAAGTTACGCAGGCAACAGTATCCAGAGATATCAGGGCGCTTAAAATGACAAAAGTTGCCGGAAGAGACGGCAAATCTCATTATGCGATTCTTGAGGATTCCCAGGGGGCGTTGGGGGATAAATACACAAGAGTGCTTCATGATGCGCTGACATCCATTGATGTGGGGCAGAATATGATCGTCATAAAAACAGTTCCGGGTATGGCTATGGGAGTGGCTGCTGCCCTGGACGCGTTGAAATGGCAGGAGATACTTGGCAGTATTGCCGGAGATGACACGGTGATGTGTGTGGCAAAGACATCAGAACAGGCACAGACTGTAAGGGAAAAATTAAAAAGTATTCTTAAACGATAGCATTTTTTGCACGGTCAGGAGGACAAAATGCTGGTACATCTTCATGTAAAAAACCTTGCACTGATAGAAGAAATTGAAGTGGAATTCGGACCTGGACTGAATATCCTTACCGGAGAGACCGGTGCCGGAAAATCCATACTGCTGGGCTCCATGCAGCTGATCCTGGGCAGTAAAATTTCCAGAAGTATGATTCGGGAAAATGCGCCCTATGCACTGGTGGAGCTTCTGTTTCAGGTGGAGAATCCGAAGGCGGAGGAATCTCTGAGGGCTCTTGATATTTTACCGGAGGATGGTCAGGTTCTGTTATCACGGAAAATAATGGACGGTAGGAGTATCAATAAAATTAACGGGGAAACCTGCACGGTAGGTCAGATGAAAGCGGCTGCTTCCTGTCTTCTGGATATTCACGGACAGCATGAACATCAGTCACTTCTGTATCCGGAAAAACAGCTGGAAATCCTGGATGCCTATGGCAAAGAGAAAATCCAGCCGGAAAAAGAGAAAGTCAAAGCTGCTTATCAGTCATACCGGAAGGCAGTCCGGGCATTGAAAGATCTTGATATGGACGAGGAACAGCGCAATCGTGAAAGGGCTTTTCTGGAGTTTGAAATCGAAGAAATTGAGAATGCTCACCTGACAGCAGGAGAAGATGAAGAACTGGAAAAGCTTTACCGCAAACTTAGCAACGGCAAAAAAATTGTGGAGGCTTTGCAGACAGTTCATGAGCTGACCGGATATGACGGGCAGAACGGAGCCGGGGAGACTATAGGATCTGCTCTTCGGGAGCTTTCGAGAGTGACAGAGTATGATTCTGAGCTTGAGGATATGGAATCCTCACTTCAGGAAATTGATTCGCTTGTAAATGATTTTAACAGAGAATTGTCGTCTTATCTGGATGATCTGACATTTGACGATGAGACATTTTTTGAAACAGAACGGAGACTGGATCTGGTGAACGGTCTGAAATCAAAATATGGTCAGAGTATAGAAGATATACAGGCATATCTGAAAAAACAGCAGGAAAAACTGGAAAATCTTGCAAGATATGAAGAACGTTTCCAGGAAGCAAAAGATCATCTTTCCGAAACTGAAAAGATACTTCAAAAAGCATCGTATGGTTTGTCTCAAATCAGGAAAGAATACAGTCATCAGCTCGTAAATAAAGTAATTGAAGGACTGAAAGATCTGAATTTTCTGGATGTAAATTTTGATATTGATTTTAAGCAGAAATCATCGTATTCAGACAATGGATCTGATGAAGTGGAATATGTTATTTCCACGAATCCGGGAGAAGCACTCAGGCCGCTTGGTAAGATCGTTTCCGGTGGTGAGCTGTCCAGAATTATGCTGGCTCTGAAAGCAATTCTGGCAGACAGAGATCAGATTGAAACGCTGATTTTTGATGAAATTGATACAGGTATCAGCGGAAGGACCGCTCAGAAAGTATCCGAAAAAATGGCAGTGATCGGAAGACATCATCAGGTGCTCTGCATTACTCATCTGCCTCAGATTGCAGCTATGGCGGACACGCATTTTGAAATTGAAAAGCATCTGAAAGGAACTGAGACCATTACGGAGATACACCCGCTTAACGGTGATGCCTGTCTTAAAGAACTGGCCAGATTGCTGGGCGGTGCAGAGATTACTTCTGCTGTTCTGGAAAACGCAAGAGAGATGAAAGAATTGGCACGTGTACATAAAAATACAAGATTGAAATAAATTCTTTTCCCGCATACTAAGAGAGGATATCCGAGAGGATTTACCTCTCTTTTTATTTTGATAAATTTACGTAGGAAAAGGATGTGACAAAATGGAAAGAAAAAGGAAATACCGGCACTTTCTTTTGTGGTGTCTTTGCCTTGATCTGATTGCGATGGGAGTAATGGGATATCGTTATCTGGACAGGAAGATCCCGGATGAGATCCAGGTGGAAAGAGGAATGGAAGATCATGTGGAGGCAATGCTTGCCCGGTCCTTTGTTACCTTTGAGGAGGCAGTTACAGTATCCGGAGAAGGAAGTTATCTCCTTCCATGCAGATTGCTGGGAGTTGTGCCATTTAAAAATGTGAAAGTCATTCCTGCGGACAGTACCAGTGTTTATGTCAGCGGCAGTACAGTAGGACTGTATATGGAGACAGAGGGAGTCCTGATCATTGATACCGGCGTAATCACATCAGAGAACGGAATGACTCAGGAGCCTGCAAAAAATATTGTGAAATCCGGGGATTATATTGTTGCATTTAATGAACAGAAGGTGTCGACCAAACAGGAACTGATGGAAGATCTGTCACTTCTGGACGGAGGAGAGGTGACACTGGATGTGCGCCGGGGTGACGAGACGATTCCTGTTTCTCTGACTCCTGTGAAAGATTCGGAAGGAAATTATAAGCTTGGAATCTGGGTGAGAGATGATACGCAGGGAATCGGAACACTGACTTATGTGGATTCTTCCGGAAACTTCGGAGCGCTTGGGCATGGTATCAGTGATGTAGATACAGGGGAGCTGCTTCAGATTGAGGATGGAGATCTTTACCAGGCGGAAATCCTGGGAATTCAAAAAGGAAGCAAGGGCAGTCCGGGTGAACTTGCCGGACTGATCCGGTATGAACCGGGAAGAATCATTGGAAAGATCGTAAAAAACAGCAAAAACGGGATTTACGGAAATTTTGATGGCGGTGCAGTTAATTCTGTTTCTCTGAAAAAAATGCCTGTAGCTTATAAGCAGGAGCTGGAGATCGGACCTGCAACGATTTTGTGCAGTGTAGAAGGAGCCACCAGGGAATATGAAGCAGAGATCACCAAGATCGATCTGAATCATGAGGACAGTAATAAAAGCTTCGTTATACACGTCACGGATCCGGAGCTTTTGAAAACAACAGGGGGAATTATTCAGGGAATGTCCGGAAGTCCTGTGGTACAAAATGGGAGATTCGTCGGGGCAGTGACACACGTATTTGTGCAGGATGCCACAAGCGGATATGGGATTTTTGCAGAGACGATGCTGGAAAGGGTCATTGATCTGTGAGAATATAAATACAGTGAAGGGTAGTGATAAATTCAGCACTTCCCTTCTTTTTCTGAGCTGCAGCAGCGCAGATCCTGTCAGAACTGTATTGTTGAATGCTGTCTTGTAGGTTTGGGCAGATAAAAGTAAAATTATTTTATGCGTCGGTAATGTTTTCTCACATAATGTTATTTCAGGGCGTATTATTATGAAAAGAAAAGGAAAACAATATCGAAAAAGAAGTGACTCTGTAGAAAAAAACACACTGTGAAATGTCGAAACAGGACGAACGAAAATGCCCTGTTTCAGCCACTTTCGGCTTGATTTCAACATCATCGTTCTACTATAATGTCTTTGATGTGCAAGAGAAACTGAAAAACACTCAGAAGTTAGTTAGGAGGAGACGGGCCTCATGGAGAAATTAAATGTGGCAATTGCAGATGATAACGAGAAAATGGTAGAAGTACTTGGTCGGATGATCGAAGAAGATAAAGACCTGGAGCTGGTCGGTAAAGCACATAATGGAGAAGAAATATGTAATATTATTAAAGAAAAGGAGCCGGATGTGGTAATACTGGATATTATCATGCCAAAGGTTGACGGACTTTCTGTTATGGAACGTTTTCATCATGACAGCACCTGTAAAAAAACACCTGCTTTTATTGTCGTTTCTGCTGTTGGACAGGAGAGGATCACTGAGGATGCCTTTTTGCTTGGAGCAGATTATTATATGCTGAAGCCTTTTGATAATGAGATGCTTTTGAACAGAATCAAACATATCCGCAGGATCGGTGACAGGAAAACAAGAGAAATCAGCCGTCAGAATATGGTAATGGAGAATCTTGATACATATTCTGTTAAAAACCTGGAAACAGATGTTACAAATGTCATTCATGAGATTGGTGTTCCGGCGCACATCAAGGGATATCAGTATCTCAGGGATGCAATTATTCTTTCGGTGAATGACATGGAAATGCTGAATTCCATCACAAAGGTTCTGTATCCTACAATTGCGAAAAAACATCAGACTACGCCCAGCCGCGTGGAAAGAGCCATACGCCATGCAATTGAAGTTGCCTGGAGCAGAGGCAAAATGGATACCATAGATGAACTGTTCGGATATACGGTAAGTACAGGAAAAGGAAAACCTACAAATTCGGAATTTATTGCATTAATCGCTGACAAGATACGTCTGGAATATAAAAATCACTCTTTCCAATAGAACAATTTTACGTTATAATGAATTATAAATCAGTTCCGTAAAACTGGAACATGCCTGGAAACAGCGGGAACAGGTTCTCAGGAAGGACTGAATAAAATGTTGTCACCAAGGAGGGGTAATTACGGATGAAAAAAATATTATTTGCAACATCGGAAGCGGTACCATTTATTAAAACAGGAGGTCTGGCGGATGTAGCGGGAGCACTGCCGAAATGCTTTGATAAGCGTTATTTTGATATTCGTGTTATTTTGCCGAAATATGCCTGCATGAAACAGGAATGGAAAGATAAGATGGAATATGTGACACATTTCTACATGGATCTTGGATATAAGAACTGCTATGTTGGTGTGCTGCAGATGGAATATGATGGGGTGAAATTCTATTTTATTGACAACGAATATTATTTCAGCGGTCCGAAACCGTATGACAGCGCACCGTGGGATCTGGAAAAATTTGCATTTTTCTCCAAGGCTGTACTGTCCGTTCTTCCGGTAATTGATTTCCGTCCGGATATTATTCACTGCCATGACTGGCAGACAGGCCTGATTCCGGTATATCTGCATGATTCTTTCCAGCAGAACCAGTTTTTCCGGGGAATTAAGACAGTTATGACGATTCACAACCTGAAATTCCAGGGCGTATACGATGTAAAAACAGTAAAAGCCATCACAGGACTTTCGGATTATTATTTTACACCTGATAAGCTGGAAGCGTATAAAGACGCAAATTTCCTAAAAGGCGGTATTGTTTTTGCAGATGCGGTGACAACAGTCAGCAATACATATGCTGAAGAGATCAAGACACCGTTTTACGGTGAGCGCCTGGATGGTCTGATGTGCGCACGTGCCAACAGCCTGCGCGGCATTGTCAATGGTATTGATTACGATCTTTTCAATCCGGAAACAGATCCGCATATTACAAGAACCTACAATGCAACGACTTTCCGAAAAGAAAAAGTAAAGAATAAGATTCAGCTCCAGAAGGACCTTGGTCTGACGGAAGACCCGAAGGCAATGATGATCGGTATTGTTTCCCGTCTGACAGATCAGAAAGGTTTTGACCTGATCGCATATGTGATGGATGAGCTATGTCAGGATGCAGTGCAGATCGTTGTTCTCGGAACCGGTGATGAGCGTTACGAAAATATGTTCCGTCACTTTGACTGGAAATATCACGGCAAGGTATCTGCTCAGATTTATTATGATGAACCTCTGTCTCACAGAATTTATGCAGCTTCAGATGCATTCCTGATGCCGTCTCTTTTCGAGCCGTGCGGTCTGAGCCAGCTTATGAGTCTGCGCTATGGCACACTTCCCATTGTCAGAGAAACAGGCGGCCTGAAGGATACGGTAGAGCCGTATAATGAGTACGAAGGCACAGGTACAGGTTTCAGTTTTCGTAATTATAATGCACATGAGATGCTTGCGACTGTACGCAATGCGGAACGTGTTTATTATGATAAGAAACGTGAATGGAACAAGATGGTTGACCGTGCTATGGCAGCTGATTTCTCCTGGAATAATTCTGCACGTCAGTATGAAGAAATGTATAACTGGCTGATCGGAGAATAAAACTGCAGATTTTGACATAAATAAGTGATAAACCCTGCCTGCTATTATCAGGCAGGGTTTGCTGCTTTTTAGAAATCCGGCCCGGTTAAAATAGATGTATAGGAAATCCATTTTCTGAGATACTAAGGATTGTAAGTAATTGTTCCGCATGCCTGATGCCGAAGGAATGCAGGACAGTTATGAGTGTAAAATATGTGAGGAGGCAAAATCATGACAGATATTTCAGAACTGGATTTACAGAATCTGCGCCACCTGATCGGCGGCTATGACACCACTCACTGCAAAATGCAGGATTATGCGCAGAAAGCTGAGGATATGGAGGTAAAACAGTTTTTCCAGAAATCCGCACAGTCAGCCCAGCAGACAAAACAGCAGCTGATGCAGTTTTTACAGTAGGAGGTGCATTATGAACGAAAAAACAATGGTGGCAGATACACTTGTGGGCATCAATGGCGAACTTGTTCGTTATGGAGAGATGATCTCTCAGACTGAGAATCCTCAGTTGAAACAGACTCTGAAGCAAATCCGCAATCAGTGTGAGATGTCTCAGGAGGAGATTTACAAAATCGCCAGAGCAAAAGGCTACTATGTGCCTGCGGCAAAAGCAAGCAGGGAAGAAGTGGATCACGTACGTTCCATTCTGACACAGGGCTGATATGGAATACAGAGGGGCTGCATAAAAAGCGGCTCCTTTGCTTTGTACAAAGATTTTAAATAACCTTCTTGACAAGACCGGTGATTTATAATAGTATGTATGTAGAAAACACGAACATAGGTTCGCTAATAATATAGCATAAGGAGAATGCAGAGAATGATCAGTGAAGAAAAACAGAAGGCGCTGGAAGCAGCCCTTGGACATATTGAGAAACAGTACGGCAAAGGCTCCGTTATGAAACTGGGGGAATCCGGAGCACAGATGCAGGTAGAAACGATTCCGACAGGTTCTCTGAGCCTTGATATTGCTCTTGGTGTTGGCGGAGTTCCCAAGGGACGTATTATTGAGATTTACGGACCTGAGTCCAGTGGTAAGACGACCGTAGCATTACATATGGTGGCTGAAGTACAGAAGAGAGGCGGTATCGCCGGATTTATTGATGCAGAGCATGCTCTTGATCCTGTATATGCCAGGAATATCGGCGTTGATATAGATAATCTCTATATTTCTCAGCCGGATAATGGAGAGCAGGCTCTTGAGATTACAGAAACCATGGTGCGTTCCGGTGCTGTGGATATAGTGATTGTGGACTCTGTAGCTGCACTGGTACCGAAGGCTGAGATCGAAGGTGATATGGGTGACAGTCATGTGGGACTTCACGCAAGACTGATGTCACAGGCCCTTCGTAAACTTACGGCTGTCATCAGTAAATCCAATTGTGTCGTGATTTTTATCAACCAGCTCCGCGAAAAAGTCGGTGTCATGTTCGGCAACCCGGAAACTACCACCGGCGGCCGTGCTCTGAAATTCTACGCATCTATCAGACTGGATGTAAGACGTGTGGAGACCTTGAAGCAGGGCGGTGAAATGGTTGGTAATCATACCCGTATCAAAGTTGTTAAGAATAAGGTTGCACCTCCATTCAAGCAGGCTGAGTTCGATATTATGTTCGGTACAGGCATTTCCAAGGAAGGGGATATTCTTGACCTGGCTGCCGAGTGCTCTATTATCAATAAGAGCGGTGCATGGTACGCTTATAATGGCAGTAAGATCGGCCAGGGACGTGAGAATGCCAAGATATATCTTAAAGAACATCCGGATATTTGTGACGAGGTGGAGAGACAGGTGAGAATCCATTACAATCTTCTTCCCGGTGAATCTGCAGAAGAACAGCAGACTCAGAATAAATCATCTGATAAAAAGACTGCAAAATCTTCGGCAGCGAAAGAAGAACCGGAGACCATGGAAGCTTTTCCGGCAGATGAGGAGTAATCCGGTATGCCAGTTACCCGGGAAGAACAGAAGAAGGCCTGTATAAAGGCTATGAGGCTTCTTGAACATATGGACCGTACAGAAAAAGGTTTGACAGACCGTCTGAAACAGGCGGGATTTTCCGATGCGGCAGTACAGTATGCGATGGATTATGTAAAATCCTATGGATATATTAATGATGCGCGTTATGCACAGAATTATATAGCTTACAGGCTGGGAACGAAGAGTAGACAGCGGATACTGCAGGAACTGGGGCAGAAGGGCATCGACAGGGAAACGGCTCTGAATGCCTGGGAAGAGGCGGCAGAACTCGGAGAGCCGGATGAGAAGGCGCTTCTCAGAAGAACTGTTGAGAAGAAATATGATCCGGATACTGAACTTGATGACAGGGAAATGCGCAGGCTGTATGGATATCTTTCGCGCCGTGGGTTTCGTTCGGGAGATATTTTCTCGGTTCTGGAAGAGATGCATATCAGCGTGGGCGGATCCTCCTGAGAAACGCAAAAAATATTCAACAATTCCTTAGAAAAACTTGACATAATTCTCAAAAACAGATAAACTTGTATTGTTGTATTTGTACAATGAAAACTAAATAAGGAGGTGCTCCTGTGACAGGCACAACTATTATTGTTGCGATTGTCGCTGTGGTAGTCA
>JALEHU010000097.1 GCA_022770365.1 Blautia sp.
TGTGGAAAACTATTATAAAATGTAACAGCCGAAAAAACTATAAACATAGCTTTTTCAGCTGCCGATTGTTATCCACTAAAATAAAAATTTAAAATTCAGCACTTTGCACAATGACTTTTATATACCTGTGAACAGTAACTATTTTCTCGGAAACTCCGGATTTTTGTGCGAATCCGCTGGAGGGCATTGTCCATGGATTTCGGTGATTTTCCCATGATCTCGCCAATCTGAGTATAGGTATAACCATCCAGGTAATAAGCCAGGACCTCATTTTCCAGGGGGCTTAACATTTTTTTAATTTCTTCTTCCAGAATGCGGACATTCTCCCGGTCAATGACAATTGACTCGGGATTATCCGCCCATTGCTCTCCTATTGCGTTTTCGTCATCTTCAGCACTCAATGAGACATAAGAATTCAACGGCAGATGTTTCTGTCTGTTGGATCCCTGAACAGCACTGTAAATCTGCCGGTCAACACAGATTCCGGCAAATGTCTGAAACGAGCTCTCCCTGTCCGGCTGGTAGTCACGCACAGCCTTAAAAAGCCCGATCATCCCTTCCTGAATCAGGTCATCTTTCTCTCCGCCGATCAGATACATGGCATTCGCGCGCCTGCGGACAAAATCCTTATATTTTTCCATAAGATAATCGGAAATTTCCCGTTCCCCGTCCCGCAGCCGCTCTATCAATTCTTCATCCTTACACTCCTGATACCGGCTCATTACTGTCTCCATTCTTCCATATCCTCATCAGGCTCCAAAACATATTGCCAGTTTTTATACATTCAAACGCTGTCTGACGATCTCATAAGCAAGCACTCCTGCAGCAACAGATGCATTGAGAGAATCAATGTCGCCCTTCATAGGTATGGATGCTGTAAAATCACATTTCTCACGGATCAGACGGCTCACACCCTCTCCTTCATTGCCTACTACAAGTCCTATCGGACCTGTCAGATTCAATCTGTACATGGTTTCTCCGCCCATGTCCGCACATACAAACCAGATACCTTCTTTTTTGAGGTCATCGATCGTACGGGCAAGATTGGTTACTTTCGCTACAGAAGTATAATTTAAAGCACCTGCAGAAGTTTTTGCAACAGTTGCAGTCAGTCCGGCTGCATGGCGTTTTGGAATAATCACCCCATGGGCTCCTGCCAGATTCGCAGTACGGATGATTGCTCCCAGATTATGGGGATCCTCAATATTATCCAGTACAAAAATAAAAGGATCCTCTCCCTTTTCCCCGGCTTTTGCAAGAATATCCTCTACAGTGGCATATTCATAAGCAGCAACCTGTGCGATCACTCCCTGATGAACACCCGTCTCGCTCAACTGATCAAGACGTTCACGGGAAACATAATTGATAATCGTATCTTTTCTGCGTGCCTCACGGGCAATGGTACGGACCGGTCCATCCTGGCATCCGTCCAGAATAAATAGTTTATCCACACATCTGCCGGAGCGGAATGCCTCCAGCACCGCATTGCGTCCTTCAATCTGTTCACTCATAACGTATCCTCTCCGATTCCCATACGGATCAGTTCCAGCATCCGTGCGTAATCTTCTTTTAAGTATAAATAACCAATCAGCGCTTCAAATCCTGTGGCCCTCCGGTAATCAGACATGGAGGCATTCTTGGCCATAGTCGGAGAATGCGCATTGCGGCCTCTCTTATAGACACTGTGCTCTTCTTCCGTAAGCATCGGTTCAAGAATGTCCATTATATCGGACTGGGCAGATGCCCTGACAAGGCTGCTTGCCTGTCTGTGAAGCTGATTTACCGGACAGTTGCCCTTTTTGACCAGAACTGTACGGATCACCACTTCATAAACAGCATCTCCGATATAGGCAAGCGTCAAAGGAGAATAGGTCCGTAAGTCCCTATCCTCCAGCTGAAACAATTCTTTAAGTTTATCTAAGCTCGTGTCCATTTTACTCCTTCACGGGTGTCTTTGAGAATAATTCCCTTTGCAAGAAGTTCATTGCGGATCTCATCTGCTCTGGCGAAATTTTTGGCCTTTCTGGCAGCCTGACGCTCAGCGATCAGATCTTCAATCTCTTTGTCCAGAATTTCTTCTTTTTTGTCCACAACAAGTCCCAGTACATCGCAGAGTTTTACAAGCTGTGCAAGAAGTGCAGATGCAAATTCTGCGGAAGATGTTTCTGTTACGTTGGTATTGGCAAATTTAACAAGTTCAAAAACTGCTGCCAACGCATCTGCAGTATTGAAATCATCATCCATAGCTTCTTCAAACTTGGCTGTAAATGCCTCTGCCTCAGTGCACAGAACTTTTTCCTCTTCAGATACAGCTGCTGTTTTCGCAGCTGCAGCGCGGTCTTTCAGACGGCTTGCCGCTTCAACGATCCTCTCAAGGGCATTCCTGGATGCTTCCATCAGATCAGCACTGAAATTCAGCGGGCTTCTGTAATGCGCGTTCAGCATGAAGAAACGCAGTACCTGCAGATCATACTGTTCACTGATTTCACGGACCGTGCGGAAATTACCAAGAGATTTTGACATTTTGCGGTTGTCGATATTTAAAAACGCATTGTGCATCCAGTATTTCGCAAATATCTTGCCATTGCAGCACTCACTCTGCGCAATTTCATTCTCATGGTGTGGGAAGATCAGATCCTCACCGCCTGCATGGATATCAATTTCCTCGCCAAGATATTTTTTGGACATTACAGAGCATTCAATATGCCAGCCCGGACGGCCGTCGCACCATGGAGATATCCAGTACGGTTCGCCTTCTTTCTTCGGTTTCCACAGAACAAAATCCATAGGATCCTCTTTCTGATCCTCACCGGATACCTGAAGAGCCCTGAAGCCAGACTGAAGATCATCCAGATTCTTATGAGACAGTTTGCCATATTCCTTAAAATTCTTCACTCGAAAATATACAGTTCCGTCTGCTGCCGGGTAGGCATATCCCTTATCGATCAGTGTCTGGATCATTTCGATCATTCCATCGATTTCCTGAGTAGCCTGCGGATGAGTAGTTGCCGGTTTTACATTCATGCCGGCCATGTCTTTTTTGCATTCGGCAATATAGCGGCTGGAAATCTCTTCTGCACTGACCCCTTCCTCAATTGCTTTTTTGATAATTTTATCATCAACGTCTGTGAAATTAGAAACATAGTTCACTTCATAGCCTTTATACTCAAAATAACGGCGCACGGTATCAAAAATAATCATCGGGCGGGCATTGCCGATGTGGATCAGATTATAAACCGTAGGTCCGCAGACATACATCCGTACTTTTCCTTCTTCCAAAGGAACAAATTCTTCTTTTCTGCGGGTTAGTGTATTAAAAAGTTTCATAATTGATTTTTCCTCCAATTCTGAATTTTATGCAGTCCTGATTTCTTCCAGAAGACAAATGGCCTTTGATGCAATTCCTTCTCCTCTTCCTGTAAATCCAAGACCTTCTTCTGTAGTTGCCTTGATATTCAGTCTGGACTTCTCGATTCCCAGTGCTTCCGCCATATTTTCGGTCATCCGGGGAATATGCGGTGCCATTTTGGGTTTCTGGGCAATAACCGTTGCATCAATATTCACAACTGCAAATCCGTTCTCCTTCAGAAGCGCTGCCACATGCTGCAGAAGAACAATACTGGAAATCCCCTTATAAGCCGGGTCTGTATCCGGAAAATGTTTGCCGATGTCACCCAGAGCAGCCGCTCCCAGGAGTGCATCCATTACCGCATGGATGAGTACATCCGCATCCGAATGACCGAGAAGTCCCTTTTCCCACGGTATATACACACCACCGAGGATCAACTCCCGTCCTTCCACCAGCTTATGTACATCATAACCCATTCCTATCCTCATAATTCTACTCCTTCAATTTCAAGCATCTTACTAATACGCAAAAAACTCAAACGTCTGCGTACATATGGCGCCAGTTTCAGACTGAGTGCAGTGATCTCTTCTGTGAGTCCGATATCACGGACACTGCTGCAGCATCCTGCCTTTCCAAGAAGATGAAGCATTTCGCTTTCCTCCGGAAGATCGTCAAGCACATCTGCGATTCTGTCAAGCTTGGATTCAAGGCGTCCCGGATCTACACTTAAAAGCAGTTCCGGTTCATTTTCTTTCATAATACCGTTAAGGATTCCCCTGGCTCCAAACGTCTTCTCAAGAAGTTCTGTTTCAGGTCCCTGATATCCTTTTACATGGCATCCGCCTGTACGAATGGCTCTGGCAATACGCTTATATTCCTTAAGTACCAGCATAGTTCCTACGGAAACCTTCTCTCCGTGAAGAGCATCCAACGGCTCGTTGATAACCGCCATCTCCCACAAATGTGACAAATGATGCTCCGCGCAGGATGCCGGGCGTGAATTTCCCACCATCTGCATGGCAAGTCCCGACAGAATCAACGCATACATCAGTTTCTCACAGCTTTCTTCATCACCGTCCGCAATGTCACGAAGACAGGATCTCACTGTACGAAGTGCCTTTTCCTCAAGTTCCACCACATGGCTGCAGTAGTATTCTCCTGTCAGCATATGGGAAATCTTCCAGTCTGTCAGACATATATATTTACCAAATAAATCAGATACTCCCGAAGCTGTAAGACGCTTCGGGGCCTTTGCGAAGATATTGGTGTCGGCAAATACAGCCAAAGGTGCTGCCGCTGGTACTGTCTTTTTCAGTCCATCCCAGGTCATTGCCGCTACCGTGGATACGAATCCGTCCACACTTGCTGCGGTAGGTACGGAGACAAAAGGAATTCTGTACCGGAATGCCACATATCGGCTGATATCATGAATGGTTCCGCTGCCTACAGCAAGAATCAGATCGATATCTTCATCCATGTTATTCTCCACTATTTCCACTGCATAATTATCTGCATGAAGCCCTTCTGCGTCCAGTACAAGTACCTGACATCTGTCATAGATTCCCTCCATCACATCTTCTGTAACCTTGTAAGTATTGGTATCACAGATCAAAAGCGGGGAAATATAATTCTTAAGAAATCCCTCCGCCATGGCTTCTTCCAGAGCCTGTGTTGCTCCTGCTTCAATAAGAATCTCCTTAACGTCTACGTGGTGCTCCTTCCCGCAACTGCAAGGTCGGCCAAAATCATCCGCATCGACTCGCATTTATTTTTCTCCTCCTGACTTTTCAAAAAAATTGATTCCGGCAAAACTGCCGTTCCTGATATAATCCATATAAGAATGGGGAAAAACCTGTTTTCCCTCCATACATGTCTGGATACAATAGTACAGTCTGATATTATACATGATTTTCCTTCAAAAAGCAATGACCCCTGACAATGGTTTCCAAAAAAGTCCAGGTTTCAATTATAACAGAAAAAGCCCTCCGGGCAATAATATCCCGGAAGGCTTTCAATATTGCAGAATATAAAACAGATTGATTACTTTTCGATTGCGGCAATTACTTCCACTTCACAGAGTACATTCTTGGGAAGTGTTTTTACTGCAACACAGGAACGCGCCGGTTTATTTACGAAATACCTTGCATATACTTCGTTGAAAGCAGCAAAATCTCCCATATCTGCAAGGAAACATGTCGTTTTGACAGCATTCTCAAAACCGGTTCCTGCCTCCTGAAGAACTGCGCCAAGATTCTTCATTACCTGCTCAGCCTGAGCTTCGATCGTATCACCTGCAATTTCTCCTGTAGCAGGGTCTACCGGAATCTGTCCGGAAGTGAACAGAATATCATTTACAACGATCGCCTGGCTGTATGGTCCGATTGCTGCAGGCGCTTTGTCCGTATGAATTACTTTCATAATGTTGTCTCCCTTCTTGTTACACTCAATTTCTTTTATTGTAAAGCCGATTCCACTCACGGTCAAGCCATTTCTCACAAGCCTTACAGTATTTCTCACATACCTTACAATTATTTTATATCTCTCTCAGCTAAAACTTTCATATCTGACAGCTGCTTCATACACACCTGACAATTACTTTTCTTCAAAATAATTCAGATAATTATAGACCGTTCCGGAAATATCCCTGATATTGTCAATAGCGTTTCCTTCCGGGCATTCCTGGGACATCACACACAAAATATATGTGGCTTTCGGCCCGTAAACAATTGCAATATCATGCTGATCCAGATCTGTTTCTCCTGTCTTGTTCGCCGTCTTTGTTCCTTCAGGAAGCCCGGCCGGGATTTTCCAGGTACATTCCTGTTCCAGAAGAATATCCAACATCTCCCGGGACGCCTCACGGCTTACACATTCTCCCTTGAAAATCCTCTCAAGAAGGAGACCGCAGTCTTTGACAGAAGTTGTATTTTTTCCTCCAAGACTGAGCGGTTTTGACGCCGACGGGGACAGAATGCTCTGAACAGACGTCTCATCATACCCTTCCCGTTCCAGATATGTATTGACAATCTCCGCACCTTCCAGAAAATCATGATTCTCTGACTGAAGACGCACCATTTCGTTAAATGATTCATTATCACTCACTGCGATCATATTCCACAAGAGATTATGCAGTTTCTCCGCTGTTGTGTCGCTTAACGGATCGGTATTCAGAATCTTTCCCTCATTTGTACGGACATTCTCCATATTGTCATAAGCAGCGGCCAGAGTAAAAGCTTTGATCAGGCTGGCCGAGTACAGCGGCTGATTATTCAGGATAATTTCTTCTCCTGTGCCGAGGTCCCTGACATAAACGCTCCATGTTCCAGTATATCCGGATATCATTGATTCCAGTTGTGTTTCCAGATTATCCATTCCAAGTTCATCGAGACCCAGAACCCTGCCGGATGCATCCACAGGAAACCCTTCCGCAGTTGTTCCCTCTGTCTGTACAAGAACCCCATTTGGGCCGCTGAAATAATAAGTTCCCTCAAACAACTGGTTCTGACAGACCATATCCACTTCATGCATTCCATTTTCTGTAGCCATTCTGCCATTCTCATCAAAGTAATAAAAACCATTGAGGGTCATTCCATCAATCGTATAATTGTCAAAATAACGTATCTGAGGCGCTGCTGTCATTTTGCCCAGATTCCGGATCATATAATAACCGTCAAAAACCTCATCCCCGCAGGCAGCCTGGATCACATGCACCAATCGGTCATTTCCCGCAGCAAATCTGCCGTCACTGTCATGATAGTAATATCCATTCAGGATGGTTCCGTTTATTTCCATATGGTCAAAAAAATGGACAGCCGCCGTTGTTTCCTGTGTGCCATCTGCATTCAGGCAGTAAAATCCATCACTCTTCAGCAGATATTTGCCGCTTCCGTCAGAAACAGGCTTGATCTGCGATTCTTCTGTGACAGATAGAAGACTTCCGCTTTCTTCGGCTTTGACCGGCACAGCCGGTACTGCAGCAATAAGCGCAGCACTCAGCAGAATTCCTGCACATTGATAGCATTGTCGTACTTTCATATACTTCTCCCTTAATGTGATAGGAAAAGTATAACCTTTTTTGATCCATGCCGCAATCAGTTTTCAAAAAATTCACAGTTCACTCTTCTGTCCAAAAGTAATGCCGGAGAAACTTAATTTCCCCGGCATATCACCTTTCATTTATTCAACTGTAACCGATTTTGCCAGATTTCTTGGTTTATCCACATCCAGACCTTTTCCCAGGGAAACATAATACCCGAAAAGCTGAAGAGGAATGATAGCCAGCGAATTGGTAAAATACGAACTGGTCTTCGGAATATAAATAACATAATCCGCATTCTTTTCAATTTCTTTATGACCAAAATTCGTAACGGCCATAACAAATGCTCCCCTGGTTTTTACCTCCACAATATTGCTGATGGTCTTAGGGTAAAGCTGCTCCTGAGTTGCAACTGCCACAACAAGAGTTCCATCCTCAATAAGGGAAATGGTTCCATGCTTCAGTTCACCTGCAGCATAAGCTTCGGAATGGACATAGGAAATCTCTTTTAATTTCAGAGAACCTTCCAGTGCAATGGCATAGTCAATGCCTCTTCCAATAAAGAACATATTATCCGCTGCCAGATAACGGTTTGCAAAACGCTGAATTTTCTCTTTCATTCCAAGAAGCGTTTCGATCTGTTCAGGAAGCTGTTCCAGGTCTGATTTCAGTTTACGAAATTCTTCCAGAGAAACCGTTCCTCTCACTTTCGCAAACTTCATGGCCAGAAGATACAGAGCAGCTATCTGTGCACTGTATGCCTTGGTCGTTGCCACGGAAATCTCAGGGCCGGCCCAGGTATACATGACATTGTCTGCCTCTCTGGCAATAGAACTTCCCACCACATTCACAATGCCAAGGACGCGCACTCCATGCTTTTTAGCTTCACGCAGCGCAGCAAGAGAATCTGCTGTTTCACCCGACTGGCTGATGATAATCGCAAGGGTATGCTCCTCATAAATCGGATTCCTGTACCGGAATTCACTGGCAAGATCAACCTCCACCGGAATCCTTGCCATTCCCTCCAGTACATATTTTCCTGTCATTCCGGCATGATAGGCAGAACCACAGGCCACAATCGTAATCTTGCGCACTGCAAGGATTTCCTCATCGCTCATGCCAAGTTCCTCAATCACAACATCGTCTTCTCTGAGACGCGGGCTTAAGGTATCACGGATAGCCCTGGGCTGCTCGTAAATCTCTTTCAGCATAAAATGCTCATATCCGCCCTTTTCAGCAGCATCAATGTCCCATTCAATAGCCACAGACTCTTTCTTCAGTTCATCTCCGTCAATATTATAAAAACGGATATTCTCCTTTGAAAGGCAGGCAATTTCCTCGTTTTCCATATAGAAAACATTCCTGGTATATTTCAGGACAGCCGGCACATCCGATGCGATCAGATTTCCCATGGAACTGGCCCCTACAATAAGAGGGCTGTCCTTGCGTGCCGCATAAATGTGATGCGGATGATCCAGGAACATGATTCCCAGTGCATAAGAACCTTCTACTCTTCGCATCACTTTCTCAATGGCAGAAATAGGATTTCCGTCATAATACTCTGTCAGAAGATGAACAAGAACCTCCGTATCCGTCTCTGACACAAACTCATAGCCTTTTGCCTCCAGTTTTGTTTTCAGTTTCGCATAATTCTCGATAATGCCATTGTGAACCACCACAATGGTGTGCTCTTTATTAAAATGGGGATGAGCATTGGTATCCGACGGACAGCCGTGTGTTGCCCATCTCGTATGACCGATGCCAAGAGTTCCCGGCATGGTCTCTCCGCCATGTGTCAGTTCCTCCAGAACCTTAAGGCGGCCCATGACTTTCTCCATCTGAATTTTTTCTCCGTCATAAATGGCAATACCTGCCGAATCATATCCGCGGTATTCCAGTTTGGACAGTCCATCAAGCAGAATCGGAGCAGCCTGATGTTCACCGATATATCCAACAATTCCACACATAAATTTTTCCTCCTGCTGTCACAAGTATACCCGATTTTTGCTTTATGTCAATATTCCGTTCCAGAATTTCCTCAAATACTCTTCCACTGTGTCAAGCCGGCATCTCTTCATATCCGACCATTCCACAGGAAAAAGACTTTGATATTCCACACTGCCGAACCGGTCATCAAGAAGCAGAATCGCTCCTACATCTTCCCTGGTACGGATCACCCGTCCGGCTGCCTGAAGTACTTTATTCATTCCAGGATATCTGTATGCATAATCAAATCCGTTTTCGCCCCGGCTGTCATAATAATCCCGCAGAATCTCCCGTTCAGTTCCCAGCTGCGGAAGACCGGTTCCCACAATCACAGCACCGATCAGCCGGTCCCCCATCAGATCAATTCCTTCTGAAAAAATCCCGCCCATAATGCAGAAACCGAGAAGTGTCCTGTCCTGTTCCTGAAACTCACTCAAAAACGCTTCCCGCTCTCTCTCATTCATGGAAGCTGTCTGATGAATACACTGCACCCAGTCTACAGAAAAATCCTGTTCATATACCTGATAAACATCCTCCATCATTTTGTATGATGGAAAAAATACCATATAATTTCCTTTTTTCTGCCAGACCATTCTGGCAATATACTCTGCAATTCTGTGATATTCCTCATAATTTCTTCTTGAATACCGGCTGCTCACATCCACTGCTGCCAGAATACAGCGTTTTTCCCTGTCAAATGGAGACCGTACATAAATCCCATAGTCGTCCCTGCGTGTGCTCAGAAGCTTCCTGTAGTAATTCATTGGCAGCAATGTTGCCGAGAAAAAGACAGTACTGACTCCTTTGCTCAGGTATCCCTCCAGATTTCCTGCAGGATTCACGCAGAAAAGCTTCAAACGAAATTTTCCGTCATCACCCTCTTCCGTATAAACTACGTAATTATCATCCAGCAGTTCCGAAATATTCAGAAAATCACGGATACAAAAATAGAAATCAAGGATTTTGTCAATCACATCCTCATTCGGCGGCTCCTCAAGAAGCTTGTCCATCTCACCCTGTGCGGTCATAAGACTGAGCCCGATTCCGCCCGGATAATTGATCACATGATACTGTGTGCATTCTTTTTTCAGTTCCAGAAGCTGTTTATTTGTCCGCTCCAGTGCCCTCGCAAGAGCAGGACTGTAAGGTTTGACCAGTTTTTTTATTTCCAGAATGTCTTCCCTGCAGACAGCAGCGCTGTACATTTCTCTTCCTCGTTCCACAAGATTATGTGCTTCGTCAATGAGAAAAATATATCTCCCGCTGATATTCTCTCCAAAAAAGCGTTTTAAGTGAACATTCGGATCAAAAACATAGTTATAATCACAGATGATCCCGTCCGACCATACAGCCAGATCAAGGCACATCTCAAACGGACATACCTGCCGCTTTTCTGCATGAGCCCTGATCGTCTCCCTGTCAAATGTCTGCCCCTGTGTCCATAATTCATAAACCGCATCATTTACTCTGTCAAAATGTCCTTTTGCATAAGGACAGTAACCGGGATTGCATTCCGGTTTCTCACAAAAGCACAGCTTCTCTTTTGCTGTAATCGTTATCACTTTAAACAGCAGACCGTTTTTTTGCAGGATACCAAAAGCTTCCTCTGCAACGGTTCTGGTGATTGTCTTGGCGGTAAGATAAAAAAGAGTTTCTCCTTTGCCTTCTCCGACAGCACGCACAGCCGGAAACACTGTAGACATAGTCTTACCGATACCCGTGGGTGCCTGAATAAAGATCTGTTTACCAGCAGAAATGGCATGATACACACTGGATACCATCTTCCGCTGACCTTCCCGGTAGGGAAACGGAAACTCCAGATTTTCCATAGAGGCATTGCGCTTTTTACGCCAGGAATACTGATAGGAAACCCATTTATGATATTCATCCATGAGATTCTGATACCATCCGCCAAGTTCCTCAATAGATATGGTTTCCCGAAACCGCCGGATATCCTCAGTATCCAGGTTGGCGTATGTCATCTGGATGCCGATTTCCTCAAGGTTTTCTTTTTCTGCATAAATCCACGCATAGCACATAGCCTGTGCCCGGTGGACGGGTACAGGTGCCTCCAGATGCTCAGGTCTTCCGTAAATCCCTTTGATCTCATCAATATAAGTCTCTTCCTGTTCTGTAAAGATCCCGTCTGCACGTCCTTCCACTGCAATGACCAGATCATCATATTCTGTTTCTTTTTTCAGTGAAACTTCCGAACGGTAACTGCCTACCATCTGCTTCTGTATCTTTCTGTGGATCCGGCTTCCTTTCAGCATTGCATCTTTATCCATAGAACCTCTGGTACTGTCCAGATCGCCGCTTCTCAATATAAATTCCACCAGGTTTCGCACAGAAATACGGATCACCGGTTTTTCCATAAATCAATCCTGCCTTTGCATCAATAAATCTGCATACGCTGCATTCATCCAAAACCGTTTGCAGCGTTTCCTGTCCATTATAGCATGATGGGAAAGACTCTGACAAGAAAATACAGAGCAGGAGGACTTTTTAAAATCACAGGAAAACGCGAAGCACTTTCCTGTGATCTTAAACGGAAATGTCTGCTGACGCAGACATCACCAATAATAAAAGTCGATTGCTGACGCAATCGCCCCGTATTCGCAATTCGCTCCGCTGCTTGCTCATACGGGTAGCCCGTCCAATATCCATGTGCCTGCGCATGC
>JALEHU010000125.1 GCA_022770365.1 Blautia sp.
CTCCGCACTTTGTGCTCCCGAAATCCTAAAAACATTCGAAATCCGCCCTATTCGGGCTACTTTCTCATGTTTTTGCGGGTCCCAAAGTCATGTTTTTTCATGCAAGCATGAAACACATGACCTTTTGACCCTTGTATCATACTATAGAAAACAGAAAGGTTTGTATATTATGTGGATTGCCGATGGTTGGAAAGAATATGAAGTCATTGATACATCCTGCGGAGAGAAGCTGGAACGATGGGGTGACTATCTGCTGGTAAGACCTGACCCTCAGGTCATCTGGGATACCCCCAGAACCCATAAAGGATGGAAACATATGAATGCTCATTATCACCGGAGCAAAAAAGGCGGAGGCGAATGGGAATTCTTTGATCTCCCCCAGCAGTGGGATATCCACTATAAAGATCTTACGTTTCATCTGAAGCCATTCAGTTTCAAGCATACCGGACTTTTTCCGGAACAGGCCGTCAACTGGGACTGGTTCGGAAATAAGATCCGCAGTGCGGGAAGACCTGTGAAAGTCCTGAATCTGTTCGCCTATACCGGAGGTGCGACTCTTGCTGCCGCAGCAGCAGGTGCTTCCGTTACCCACGTAGATGCATCCAAAGGTATGGTGACCTGGGCAAAAGAAAATGCCGCCGCGTCCGGACTGGGAGATGCTCCCATCCGCTGGCTTGTAGACGACTGTGTAAAGTTTGTGGAACGGGAAATCCGCCGGGGAAACCATTACGACGGAATCATTATGGATCCGCCTTCTTACGGCCGTGGTCCCAAGGGCGAGATTTGGAAGATCGAGGATGCGATCCATCCTCTGATCAGACTGTGTACACAGATCTTAAGTGATGAGCCGCTGTTTTTCCTGATCAATTCCTACACCACGGGGCTGGCTCCCGCGGTACTGACCTATATGCTCTCCACAGAGCTGAAAAAATACCACGGAACCGTTGACTCCCAGGAAATCGGACTGCCGGTATCCTCCAACGGGCTTGTTCTTCCCTGCGGAGCATCCGGACGGTGGGAGGCACTCTGAGGCTATTATTTCACAATGCCGAAAATTTTCTTCCGGGCTCTTGAATACACTTTTTTTCAGGACTATAATTAGGGAAAAGGAGCGTGATTTCATGAGCAGTGAACATCAGAGTAAGGACCCTTATACCTGTACACCTGCCTATAACCGCAAGGCATGCGGCAACTGTACCTGTGCCACCTGTTATCAGCAGGAATTCTGCGACCGGTGCAGTACCTGTGAGAATCTTTCCCACAAAAAAGAGCATTGCTACCGTTACGAGGGAGCGTACAACTACTAAAATCAGAAGAGGGGTGCTGCGGCATCCCTCTTCTGATTTTTCAGATATGTTATTCTGTTCTCTCCTGAAGTCTTTTAAATTTTTTCTTTCTTTTAAACTTTTTCTTTTGGAAAAATCACGGTGATTTCCGTTCCTTTTCCTTCCTCGCTGCTCATCTCCATAGAGCCTCCCAGAAAAGCCACTCCATGCTTTACAATGGAAAGTCCCAGTCCGGTACCGCCAATTTCTTTTGAGTGACTCTTATCCACCCGATAAAATCGTTCAAATACGCGATTCTGATCTTCCTTGGGGATTCCGATTCCGTTATCTGCTACTGTAACGCGGACCTCCGCCGGAGTCTGCCGCAGGATAATACTGGCCGTTCCTCCCTGCCGGTTATATTTCACAGCATTATCGCAAAGATTATAAAGAACTTCTTCCATAATGGGGCGGACAGTACTGCAGATCATCCGCTCACCGTCAATATACAGATGAACGTCCCTCTTATATGCAGCATCCTTCAGTGTATTGAAAACGCTTCTGGACATTGCATACAGATCCACTTTTTCCCATTCATAAGGCATTTCTCCCTCGTCAAGCTGGGATATTCTGATGGTATCCTCCACAAGCTGGATCAGACGCTGTGCCTCTTTATAAATCCTGCCTGCAAACTTCTTCACATCCTCCGGCTGCACAAAACCATCCTGAATAATTTCGGCAAAACCGGAAATAGACGTCAGAGGTGTCTTCAGTTCATGGGAAACATTGGCGGAAAATTCCCTTCTCAGATTCTCCCGTTCCACTTTTTCCGTCACATTCATAAGAAGAAGAACCGCTCCCATTGGATTTGCGGAGCGTATGACGGGATTGGCCAGCATCTGCACATATCCGCCGTCCATTTTAAGGAGTACACTGCTGTGTCTGCCTCCAAGAACCTGCTCCACTGTTTTGCGAAATTCCTCGCTGCGGTCCAGACAGTAAACACTGCTTCCCACCTTTTGGTCTTTTACTTTGAAAATTCTCCAGGCACTGGTGTTGCCGGATAAGATCATGGTATACCGGTCGATCACAAGCAGTCCTTCCTGCATGTTTTCTGTAATAATTGTAAACTCTTCCTGCTGTTGTCTGGCCAGATCCAGCTGTTCCTGAATCTGTTTGTTCTGTTTGTGTATTTTACTGAGAAGAGGGGACAGCTCATCATAAATCTGAACCTCTTCCGGATGATCCAGATTCAGTTCGTTCACCGGCTGTACGATCCTGTCGGACAATTTTGACGCAAAAATCCCCGACAGAATTATCATCAGGAGCAATACCCACATCATTGGCTGAACCAGTTGAAGAATCAGTTCAAAAACGGAATACTGCGTGCTTGAAACTCTCAAAATATTACCGTTATCCAGTTTCAGGGCATAATAAATCGTCTTTTCCGAAAGTGTCCGGGATATTCTTCTGCAGGTACCGCTTCCGCTCTCAAGAGCCGCTTTCACTTCCTCACGGTCACTATGGTTCTCCATGGACTCTGCCTCTGCCTGGCTGTCATAAAGAACGACTCCGTCACCGGAAATATATGTGATCCTGGCGTCTTTATCTTTAATTCCGCGAAGGTATTCCTCTCCGTCCGCTTCCACTCCCTGTACCAGATAAGACGCCTCTTTTTTCAGCTCGCCAACAAGTTCTCTGTCAAAATACCGGTACAGAATCCCTAATATAAAAGCCAGTCCCAGGGCAAACACAATCCCTGAGACCAGCATAATGGATTTAAAGATTTTTTTTGTCAAATCTTTTCTCCTCCCATTTGATGTTCATTATTTCTGTGAATTCCGGTGATTGAGTATTCCACCCATTCCGCTATATTAACCGCGTGGTCTCCGATGCGCTCAATGTATTTTGCGGTCATGAGCAGATCCAGGCCTGCTTTGGCGTCAAGATTCTGCTCATAGATCAGGTCGGCAAGTTTTTCTTTTACTTCATTGAATGCCGCGTCAACACGGTCATCATCATCAATGACTTTACGGCACAGATCCAGATCTCTCTTGACAAATGCATCAATACTTTCTGTAACCATCTCCACTGTGGCCTCTACCATGTCACCGATAATATCCGGCACTTTCACTTTCGTCTTGTCAATAAAAAGAGACAGGTCTGCAATATCTGCGGCCTGGTCTCCGATCCTTTCCATATCGGAAAGCATCCGAAGAGCCGCGGAAATTTCCCTCAGGTCTCCTGCCACCGGCTGCTGATGGAGAAGAAGATGCATGCAGAGAGTTTCCAGCTCCCTTTCCTTTTTTTCGATTTCATGATCTGTCTCAAAAACCAGTTTTGCCAGTTCTTCTTCCTGACTCTGGATGGCTTTTGCAGACAGCGTGATTGCCTTCTCGCAAAAGCTTCCCAATGTGATCAGATGCACATGAAGCTCTTCAAGCTGACGCTCAAAACGTGTTGCCATATCAACCGAACCTCCCTGTAATATAATCTTCTGTTCTCTTGTCGGACGGCATGGAAAACAGTTTATCAGTACTGTCAAATTCCACCACTTCTCCCAGAAGGAAGAACGCGGTTTTGTCAGAAATACGGGTTGCCTGCTGCATATTATGCGTTACCATAACAATGGTATAATCTTTTTTCAGCTCCGCTGCCAGTTCCTCGATCTTGGATGTGGAAATGGGATCAAGTGCGGATGTGGGCTCGTCCATCAGAAGGACTTCCGGCTGTACAGCCAGAGCTCTTGCAATACAGAGACGCTGCTGCTGGCCGCCCGACATACCAAGGGCGCTTTTTTTCAGACGGTCTTTTACCTCATCCCAGATGGCGGCATCTCTTAATGATTTTTCCACGATATCATCCAGTTTCGCTTTGGAACGGATCCCATGAGTCCTGGGACCATACGCAATATTATCATATATACTCATTGGAAACGGGTTCGGTTTCTGAAATACCATTCCCACTCTTTTGCGGAGAAGGTTTACATCCATATCACCATAAATATCTTCCCCGTCCAGGGTAACATTTCCGGTGATCACACAGCCTTCCACAAGGTCATTCATGCGGTTCAGGGATTTCAGGAGAGTGGATTTTCCGCAGCCGCTTGGTCCGATAAATGCGGTGATCTCCTTTTCCGGAATATGCATATTAATATTTTTCAGTGCATGGAATTTCCCGTAATGCAGGTTCATGTCTTCTATGGAAATCTTGGTTATTTCACTCATATCTTTTATCCTTTCGCGATTCGTTTTGCAGCCATACCTGACAGGCCGTTAATAATCAGTACAAAAATCATGATGACAACAGCTGTGGCTGATGCCTGGTTCATATGCAGGCCTTCACTGGACAATACATACATGTGCAGTGCCAGCGTACGTCCGGAACCCATAAGATTCTCCGGTACTGCCGCAACCGTTCCTGCTGTGTAGAGAAGCGCTGCTGTTTCCCCTATGATTCTTCCGATTGCAAGGATGATTCCTGCCAGAATTCCGGGTACTGCTGAAGGAAGGACGATGGTGAAAATGGTGCGCAGCTTGCCTGCACCCAGCCCAAAGCTTGCCTCTCTGTAGGAATCCGGAACTGCTTTCAGGGCCTCTTCGGAAGTACGCATGATCAAAGGAAGCACCATGATCACAAGTGTACATGCACCTGCCAGAAGAGACATTCCCCACTTCAGAGTCGTTACAAAAAACAGCATTCCAAACAGGCCGTATACAATGGAGGGAATACCGGAAAGCGTCTCTGCTGTAATGCGGATCAGTCCCACAAGTTTATTTCCTTTTCCGGCATATTCCACAAGAAAAATAGCTGCAAAAATCCCGAGAGGAGCCGCAATGACCAGGGATACCACCGTCATGATAAGTGTGTTGACAAGAGACGGCATCAGGGATACATTTTCCGAAGTATATTCCAGACTGAAAAGACTTGGCGTCAGATACGGAATTCCTTTTACCAGGATATAAACGATCAGAAACAGAAGCATTGCAAAAGTTGCAGCCGCTGCCAGTCCTGTCAGAGCTGCCAGGATTCCGGAACCGGGATGGCGTGCATAGGATCGGATCTGGTCGATAAAGGATAATTCATTTCTCTTTTCTGTGCTTACCTCTGCATCTGCAGCTGCAGTATTAGTTAACATTGGAAGACCTCCTGTTCAGTAATGAAAGACTCAGGTTGATGATCAGAATAAATACGAACAGAACAACCGCGGTAGCGATCAGAGCTTCTCTGTGAAGCCCTGTTGCATAGCCCATTTCTGTTACAATATTGGCAGTCAGTGTACGGACGCCTTTCAGCAGTCCCTGAGGCATTCTCGCCTGGTTTCCGGCTACCATGATAACTGCCATCGTCTCACCGATCGCACGGCCGATACCGAGAACGACTGCTGCCAGAATTCCGGATTTTGCCGCCGGAAGCATGACACAGAAAATACTTCTTTCTTTCGTCGCCCCAAGCGCCAGGGAACCTTCATAATAGCTTTCCGGAACACTCCTTAATGCGGACTCTGTCGGTCCGATGATAGTAGGCAGGATCATCATTCCAAGGAGCAGAGAAGCGGCCAGCATACTACTTCCAGTGCCTCCGAAAAGCTGTCTGATCAGCGGAACCAGAAGAATCAGTCCAAAGAAACCGTATACAATAGAGGGAATTCCTGCCATCAGCTCGATGCCGGATTTCAACGGACGGTAGATTTTTTTAGGACAGTAACGTGCCATGAATACGGAGGTAAACAAAGCGATGGGAACTCCCACAATGATCGCGCCGGCAGTTACGTAAATGCTTGCTACGATCATCGGGAAAATCCCGTATTTATCATTGGATGGTTTCCATGTGGTACCAAACAGGAATTGTAGCGGACCGATTTTCGCGATTGCCGGAATTCCGTTCGCAAACAGAAAAACACAGATCAGAAATACGGCGAGAACGGATGTGCATGCGGCAATCATAAAGATAAATTTCATACCTTTTTCTTTTATATGTGTCATAAGATTTCCTTTCTTTACTATACTATGTGCCCCGAATTGCCTCCCGCGTTCTGGAATCCTTATTTTTTCAGGCTCCAGAACGCGGGAGACAATTCGAGGCTGGTGTTCGATTCTGTTCCAGCCCCGATTTGCTCTTATTCAGGTTTTATTCAGAACCGGGGTGCGGTATCTGAGTTATTCAGCAAGTGCTTCCCATTCTGTAGTCTCACCTGTGAAGATGGATTTTACCTGTTCGCTTGTAAGATCATCAATTTCGTTGGTATTGTTTACAACAACTGCGATACCATCAGATGCAATGACTGTTGCGGTAAGTCCAAGATCAGATTCTTCATCCTTCAGACCACGGGATGCCATTCCGATATCACAGATGCCTTCTGCTGCGGAGTTTACACCTGTGGTAGAGTCACTCTGCTGTACTTCTACTGTTACGTCAGCGTTTACTTCCTCGTATGCTTCTTTCAGTTTTTCCATAACCGGTGCTACAGAAGAAGAACCTGCAACTACAACCTTTCCGGATACATCACCTGCTTCATAAGCTGCTGCCTCGGTATCAACTTTGATGTAGCCATTGTCTTCAATGATCTGCTGTCCCTCAGCGCTCATGATGTAGTTAATGAAATCCTGTGCTGTGTCGCTGACTTCCTCACCTGTTACAATATTGAACGGACGGGATACTTTATATGTACCGTCAGCTACGTTTTCTGCTGTTGCTTCTGCACCGTCGATTTTAACTGCTTTTACAGTATCGTTCAGGGAACCAAGGGAAATATATCCGATTGCATTCTCGTCGCCGGCTACTGTTGTCATCATAACGGAAGTGCTGTTCGTAATGATGGCATCTTCTGTTGTCATATCCACTTTTTCATCGCCCTGTTTCTCTTCAATACCGAACAGTTCAATAAAAGCGCCTCTTGTGCCGGATCCATCTTCACGGGATACAACATTGATCATGCCGCTTGCAGCAGATACGCCGGATGCAAATACAGTGGTTCCGATAAGTGCAGCTGTTAAAATACTTACGATTTTTTTCTTCATGATGAAATCTCTCCTCTTTCATAATTGACTATATTTGTTTTTTGTAACTGTCCTCAGCTACTGTTTATATTTCTGACAGCCGGGAACAGATACATTTCTTAATGACAAGTGCAATTATAGGTGCGGAAAGTAAAATACAAAATCTTTTTCATGTAAAATGTTCGTTAAAAAAAGAAAAGGCCTTCCCCATCAAAGGAAAGCCTTCTGCTTTTACATCAGTTCGTTCAGGTTAATATAACTGTACTCCTGCGGATTCCAGTGTTCCGATCGCTGCAGGATCCGGTCTTTCATCGGTAATGATGCCGTCTATATCATCAAAATGTGTAAACTTGTAGGAATCATTGAAATAAAACTTGTCTTTCTCCATCACCACATACGTATGCCGGCTGCTGGATATTGCGGCTTTTTTGGTCAGTCCATCCTCCACACCAAAGGTTGTTACCGACATATCTGTCATATCCAGTCCGCAGGTGCCGATAAAAGCCCGGTCAAAGCTGTACTGCTTGATCACTTCAATAGCAGCGGATCCCATAAATCCGTTAACCGTCCGATACATGATTCCTCCGGTCCCCACAGCGGTGATCACGGAAGACGTTGCAAGTATCTGTAGAATATCGATCATATTGCTCACAACCACCAGACGTCTTCCTGACTCTACCAGCAGCTTTGCAAGTTTGATATTACTTGTGGAAATATCAAGAAAAATCGTCTCATTGTCTTTAATCAGGCTGAATGCCTTCTGTGCAATGATATCCTTTTTTTCCACATTTACAGTTCTGCGGTCAATGACATCCCGGTCCAGAGGATAATCTCCCGATAAAATAGCTCCCCCGTAAGTTCGCTTCAAATGTCCGGCTTTTTCCAGTGTTTTCAGGTCTTTGCGGATACAGTCTTCTGTCACATGAAATTCTTCACTGAGAGAACGTACCTTGACCTTTCCGTACTCGCGCAGTTTTTGTAAAATCGCATCCTGTCGTTCTTCTGTAAACAACTCGCTCACCTCCGTCCTATTGTTCAAAGCAATTCTTATATCTCTGATTTTAACCTAACATACATTCCACTTTTTGTCAATTTGTGATATTATTTCGAATTACTTATTATTATTTTGTATCATATTTCATAGTCTTCAAAACGCACTTCCCGCACTAAAACACAGAAAAAATCAGCGAAATAATCCCCCCTACCAGAACTGCGCATACTCCAACCAGATTGAGATAGGCTCCGAATGTATTACAGCATGCAGAAACCACATCAGACCAGTGCACAGCAAGCGATATGATACACAATCCAAGAATGATCAGGAGCCAGATACATAAATATCTTTTGAAAATTTGCAGCATGACTTTCCTTCCTCCTCTGTTAACCGTCTCTTCCTGTTTTCAAACTTTCCGGACACATTTTTATGATACATTTTTGCGATACATTTTTGCGATACATTTTTGTAATACATGATAATTCTTTTACAGATTATCATATTCCTCTATTTTATATACATAATTACGATCTCCCAAAGCCTCGTAGCCCCGGACAGCATGATTGTACACAACGACCGGAAAACTCTCCATAATTTTTCTTACTCCCTGAATAACTGTCTCATCTCCGTCAAAATCATCATTTACAAAGAACAAAAAAAATACACCGCAGCTTTCCAGCACATTATACATTCGATAAATCTTATCCGGAATACCCGCATGAACTCCATAAGGAAAATCCCATAGAGCAATCCCTTTATACGGCAGCTTTTCTGCCGGATGTCTGCTGTTATAATTCCAGATTGTATCATACTCCTCTCCCAGGAAGTTCTCCTGAATACAGGTGCAATACCCTTCCAGTTCATAAAGGACCTCCTCCAGGTTCCGGGGATGAATCACATTTATCTTCGTACGGCTGTCAAAGTCCCGGATATCTGAAAGGAAGCAGCTCTCATTCTGTCTGTCCTTCTCCTCGAGAACAACCGTAATTTCATAGTCAAAGCATCTGTGAAGTATCATCTGACCCAGGCACATTGTCTGAAAATGCTGCCAGACAGTATCCTTATCCGGTTCCTTATATAAAAACAACTGGTACACGGCATGATTCCTGTCCAGTATGTACGGCACCTCCAACTGTCTCCCGACCACCGCATCCGGGTACATGCGGCTCAGTAATTCTCCGCCTTCTTCCGAGCATTCATGACAAATGATCCCCGGTTTACACTGACAGATATATTTTTTCTCACGCTTCAGATTGCGGATATGAAACTGATCAATGGCATGTACTGCGCTCCTGTACACAGAAGGCGGTATCTGCCCCGTAATTCTGCAAAGGAGCTCTGCCGAACTGCTTCGCTTACTCCCCCGGATACTCATGGATTCCTTTTTCATTGCTTCCATTTCTCTTTCCATATTCGCAGTAAAACATCGGAAACGCTCTTCCATATTTTCCAGTTCGTCCTGCAAAAGGCGAATCTGATGTTCTCTGTCTTCCTCAGAAATATGAGCTGCATTTCTCAGGTAAGTCTGCCGGTTAAGTGTAAGAGAACGGAGCAATTCCAGTTTTTCCTTTTTTTCTGTGATATTATTCCTGATACTGCTGATATCATTCTGAATATCCAGGATTCTCTGTTTCTCTTCCTGTTCTCGTGAGTTTCGTCCTGGCTCCGCGCAACACTGGTCCGCGTTTACAAAACGCTTCAAACATTCGCTCATAATCTCATCTTTATTCTCACAGTTCAGAAACTCTTTTTTGCTGATAACAGGTTTTTCCCTCATCTGATCACCATCTCCTTCTCCTCCGCCTTCTGCTTCTCCATCGGAAACCTGCAAACAGCACACATCCGACCACTCCCATGATCACGATTATAAACTTCCCAATTGCAATAACGATATATGCGATACCTCCTGCCAAAATCCATGTAATAGCTTCAAAACTCAAAATGATCCAGATAATTCCGCCAACCGTCGCAGCAAGAAGTACCGCCTCCAGTACTCTCTCAGGAGTTATACCGGAAGCAAACCCGTCAAACAGATTTCCAACACGTCCCTTGTGTGCTCCAGGTCTCTGAATGACTGCTGAAGTACTGTCATTCTCACAGTCCGCCCCCGTGTCCCAGTTACTGCTCTGTTCCTCCTCTTCCTGATCATCCCAGTTATCCCGCCCGCTGTCCTGTCTCTGTCTGTGATCATTCCCCCTTTCAGAACAACGGTTACTATCTGATTCGTTCTGCATTCTTTCCAGATTACGGATCGCATTCTCCAGATCTTTATCCAGTATATCCTTCATACCCACTCATCTCCTGTTGTTGAAACTTCGCCTGTATATCTGATGTTACAACAACATGATAGAGGACATACCAATAATTTTTTTATTTTTCCACGCTATAATCCAGTTGTTTTGTCACAAACATAATATCAACCCCCGAATGGCCGTATAATATGGCATTCTGATATCCGATCTCACAAATTTCACCGGGTTCCAGGACTTCCATTTTCACCCTGGCTTTCCCCGGGGCTTTGGCAAAAACAAGCTGCCATGGTTTCTTTGGAGCTCTCACCTCCACAGTCTGCTCCATCATATAACTGGCAAACAGATCACTGATTCTGGATGCCGCACGGGCATCACTGTATGACAAAATCATCCATTTTTTTATCCTGGCTCTGGATATTCCGAAATACTCCACAGCGTTACCGCTGAACATTCCGGCTACCTCTGCCGAACAGATTCCAAGGGTAAACCTGTTCTGGGTATTTCCGAGAAGCTCTCCTATCCCGTTTTTTTCGTTAACAGTGATATCATACATTACCAGAAGAAATTCATTATTATTTAAAAGTATAAGCTCATCCCGCAGAGCCATAAGCATTTTATCCGTATCCGCGCCTCCAATATAAAGAGACAGGACACGGTTTCCCGTACCCTGTTTCACAAACCGGCCAATATTGATCCAGTCTCCTTCTCTTCCGCTATAGATTTCCGAGAAAGATTTTTTCAGTCCCTTTACCATTTCCCGGACTTCCATTCCCGCATTTGTATTCATCTGTATTCCGTTTCGGGTTATCTGATCAACATCTGCTCTCTGTGCAAGATCAATGATTTCTTCATCCGATGAACTGCACAGCTGCGAAATATAACAAAGAGCATTACTGGTTTTATACTCTTCCAGAATGCTGATCAGGCTATCCATATATTGTCCTATCGCAAGCTCATTGGCACTGCTGATGTTTCTGCACTGATTTTTCATGCAGGTAACAACCGATCTTTTGCTCATGCCATCAAACGGCATGTAATTCCTGCGTTTTCCTCCCACTCTTTCATAACGAAGTCCTGGAAATTTCAATAAAAGATTCTGCTGAAGAACCCCGTCCAGATTCCGGTTATTATGCAGGATCACCACTGGGCGCTGCTTTCTCCTGATATAATCTTCCACTGCATGATAAAGCCCCCATATCTGCTCATCTTCCTTCCCTCCGGTAATGACAAATCCTTCTCCCGGCTCTCCGCTTCTCCAGAAATCAGACAGGCGATATCTGTTTTTTCTTACCACATGTCTTGCTTTATCATTCTTCGGATCCGCAATCTTAAATGCCATATCTTATGCCCCCTGTTTCTCTTTTTGGTCTTATATCAACTCTTTATGCCGCCAGATTCATAAGATATTTTAACCCCGGCAACATTTACATCAGATTCTATGACGGATAATTTGAAAAACGGAATAGAAACGGGTTCTGCGGATCTTTATCCCACAGATCAATAATCGCTTCTCCTCTTGAGAGATTCTGGACATCCCATTCCTCTACCACTTTGCTTTCTCTCTGAATATGTCTCGGTTCGGTACCTTCATTCCAGATCTTGATATCCGTATAATTACAGCCGAAATGTTCTGAAACAAACTTCCTTGTCTGTGCATCTGCGGTGCGGAAACAGAACATATTGGAAAATCCGGACATGATGACCTTCCCCCTTGCCTCTCCGTAAATATCATAAATCTGATTTACACTCTGAAGACCTGCCACAATTTTAACGCCGAGGCTGCGCCCCACGTTCAGTCCGTCATCCAGGTGTCCCATTTTTCCTAAAACTTTCAGCTCGTCGCAAAGCAGAAAAACATTCCCTTTTCCCTCATCCGTTTCCGAACCGCTTCTTCCCAGAGCCTCTTTCAGCGCCTGGTCATACAAAAGCTGATAGATTGGTCCGAGAATTTCTCCTACACTGAGATCGTATTCCAGAAAAACGACTCTTTTATTTTTCTCTCTTACCAGATCCCGCATCGCAAATTCTCCCGAAAATTCCCAGATGTCCCTGGTATTTCCATTCCTGATCCCGAAATGGGGCATCTCATCTCCGAAAATACCTACAAAGCACTCAGATACAAGACTGTTGATATATGCAAAAACAGCAAGCGCCTGTGGTGTAGTACCGTCTCCATAATACTGCTTTCCGCTTGCAAAATCCCTGTTGTCAGGGTCACAGGTAAGTGCGTCATAATCTGCCACCTGTGCGCTTTTAAAGAATTCTTTTAATTTATATGTATGCATCTCTTCCAGGTTTCTCTTACGGAGGACGCTGATTATTTTCATTGTTATCAGATCTGCCGCCGCGTCTGCAAAAAACGGCTGGGTAGAAGATCTCCGGTCCTTGAACAAAGACTTCATAATCTCTCTTGCATTCAGATCCCATTCTTTTTTGTACTCGTATCTTTCTCCGGGACGCGGCAGTCTTCCCATAACCTCACCATAAATATTCCAGACAGCGCTTTTCCTTTTAAACTGGGCACTGTTCCCGATCACCACATCCCCGGGCTCATAAAACTCTCTGTAAAAATCCCCTTTTGAATCAAGAATTACCATTACATCCTGACTGGTCATTGTACGTCTCAGCGAATGGATAATGTGATTAAACACTGTTGTTTTGCCTGATCCGATTCCACCCAGAAGCAGAAGGTGCATGGAATACTGTTCCAGGCTCATAGTAAAACATGATCCGTCCGGAGAACGGAAAACAGTTCTTGGATTATTCCCGGAGCGGGGTCTCCCCTTTTTCAGATCCATTCCCAGAAGGACTCTTGGTATGATCTCCGAAAAAATTTTTTTCTTCTGTTCATTACGGCCGTTATCACCATGATCGTCGGCATTTTCATAAATATTGATTCTTCCTCCTGTTTTATTTTCTGATTCGGAAGACTGCTGTTGATTCTTGTTTCTAGGCGTACATCCACTGATTGCAAACACCTTTATTCCCTCCTCTCAATGTATCCCTGCCTTTGTGTGTCAGTTCACATACTTGCAATCTCACATTTTTCTGCAATCTACATTCCGGCACCTGTACCGGCACTGCCAGCGCCTGTGCCGCCCATGCCGCCTCCGGTTCCTGTTCCGCCTGTACCTGATCCGCCATGACCTGCGGCTCCCTGACCGGAAGATCCATTTGCGCCGCTCTGGCTGCCGTTTTTCGCCCCACTGTTAAAGCTTCCCGGATTCGCACTGCTGCTTTGCGCCTTTCCGGATAAGCTCACTTGTTTCCCGGACAAATTCACCGACTCACTGCGGTTCTGAGTATTATGATTCTCCCGATCCATTTCAGGAAGATTTTTCTTCCGGTCCAGCATTTCCTCAGATTCCTTTTGTTTCTGCGTTTCGATAAAACGTGCTAATAATCCCATACCTGTTATCCTTTCTTCTTACCAGACTCACGAATCATCTTTTTCCACTGCTTCTCCATTTTTCTTGACGGCACACCTGCCAGAAATGCCTGTGAATCACTCTGATACAGTTCATTTTTTCTGCCGGTTCCGGGATCATTATAAAGATAGAACTCATCTTTGTATCTGTCTGTCAGAAGAATCGTTCTCTGATTGACAGAACCTTTCATTCCATAATCCAGGTTATGCGCTTCTTCATATGGCCCGTCAATGAGGAGATCTGTCAATGCAAGCAATCTGCCCATTTCAGGATGAACCCGGGACAATTCCAGAAGCTTTTCATAATAAAAACCTGTATACACAATAACACCAAGATCTTTTTTCGCTTTTATCAGTTCCAGAAGTGATGCCAGTTCCCCTGCCTGCAGAAAAGGCTCTCCCCCGCTGATGGTGATTCCCTCGATCCCTTCTGTTCCCAGGATTTGTTCTGCAAGTTTTTCTGCTGCCATCAGATAGCCGCCATCCAGATCATGCATGGACGGAGCGATGCATCCGGGGCAGGAAAACGGGCATCCCTGCACCCACACGCAAAAGCGTTCTCCCGGCCCCAATACTCGGCATCGTTCTCTCACTGCTGCAAGCAGAATCTGTACTCCTTCCTCTTTTAACTGCAGTCTTTCATCTGTAAACTGCAATTCTTCATCTGTTAACTGTAATTCTTCATCTTTCAACTGCAACCTTCCCCCTGTTCACAAGCGTTTCATCTGATTCTTCTGCGGCCTCCCTGGACAATTCCAGAATGTTCTTTTCAGGAATCTCATATCTTTCCATATCCGCTTCTCCGAAAACAGATCTTGCCTTCGATGTATTGACAACCATGATCAGATGGATCCCTCTGTCTCTGCTCAGTTCTCCCAGCAGACATCTGTGAAAACTCCTGAGCAGTTTTTTGCTGTCATCCATTTCCGTAAGCACATCCAGATCATCCAGAATCAAAACTGCATTTTCCGCCTCCCGTACCAGACGTGCCAGAATCTGTTCCATTTCCCGGGCTGTCCATCGGCTGATGTCCTCTCTTCTGACAATCACATGACGTTTACTGGAAACCTCATCAATATAATACAGAAAATCCGCTATCGCGATGGCTGTCTTCGTCCGGTTGGATTCTTCAACTCCCTTCAGCAGAAAACGGCATCCATAGGAAGACACAGCCGGTTCCGCTTTCATAAACCTGTCAATCTCAGAGGATTCCCTCTCTGGTTCCAGCTGCTTATATTTCTTTATTGCCTGAAGCCGCATGACAACATTCCCGGTGTATGGAAGTCTTGAAAATGTTTCCAGCGGAAGTTCCACTTCCCTGACGCGCGGATACATTTTCTTCAGCAGTTCTCTGGTCACCAGGATCCTGTCTTCTTCAAAGGAATCCATCATTTCCTGCAGCATACGGTTGATCTCATTCAGAGAAGTCCCTCCTGCCTTCTCTGCATAACATTCCAGAAGATACGCATATTCATCCAGACCGGATATGGGATAAGTGAGAAATTTTTTCTGATGACCGTACAGACGATAGTACTCCAGCAGATTTCTGATTTCATCCTTCCCCGGTTTTCCGATCTCGATAAATTTTTCTCTGCGAACAGTCGGATTTCCTGTCTGTTCCTGGAAAAAGACACCCCCAAGCCAGTCATTGTTCCCGATCTGTCCATATATCTGGTTATAATCCATATTCATTGCCAGGAAAAATACTTTATTCTGATTATCATCCAGCGAATCACTCAGAAAATACTGAAATGTGGCTTCAAACTGTGTCCTGTCATCCGGGCTGAGCTGTACATAGTCCATAAGACTTTCAAAGATAATGGCAGTTTTTTTGCCGGGATCCCTCAGAAGCTGATCCATAAGACTGGCAAAATCAGACACTTCGCGTCTTTCGGAATATGACAGTCTGCGGTCTTTGGATTTGTCAGAAACCCCTTCCTCCGGAATCGGATTATCAAATACCAGAAAATCATCTTCAGCGTCTTCTTCCTCCGGTATTTCATATTCTCTGCTTTTGTCCGGTTCCTCATATTCACTGTACTCTGTTTCATTCTCCCCGGACAGCTCACGGTTGGCTCCGATCAGTTCCATGGCACTTCTGTCATCAAAAACACGCATGCCCCGTGAAGCAAGGTAAAAGACAACATAGTCGAATTGCTCATATGTTTTCAAATACTCGCCAAAATACTGATTAAATGCCATTTTTCTCAGGCTGTTATCACATATCATATCATCCAGATTGCCGCAGATACAATAGATCTGCTCCGTAAATTTACCTGCCATCGTTCCACCTGCCTCACATATATTTCCCTTTTTTTCTGCAGTCGGGATATCCCTTGTCAGATCATCCGTTTCTTCTCCGTCAGCGGGTTACTTTTCTTCTTCGTACTTCTCTCAGATTGCCTGCAGACGTATCTTTTGTCAGCTGATTTTCGGTTCCTTTCACACATCCCATGCTCGTCTGTGCGCCATCTACAGCGGCGTTCAGATAATCACAGATTCGATTTCGCAGCTGACGCCGTTTCTTCTCACTGATCTTATTATCTTTCATCACTTTGAGATCTACTTCTGTGTTCAGAACCGCCTGTCCGTCTTCACCGTCATCCCAGCCGCCGTTTTTCAGCACTACACAGATCTGCTCGTCCGGGTTTTTGTCTCTTTCAAAAACAATATGCTTTTCACCGTTATGAATATTGCCGCCTCTGGCGCTTCCTGTACTGTGATAGCCGCCTCCCAGAGCGTTATTCAGCTGCATCTCCACCCGGTCAATAAGAAGTGCTTCATTCAGGTTCATCTTTGCCTCAAACAGAAGTTTTCTTGTGCGTGCGCCGTATTTCACATTCAGGTCATCCACAATGGTATACATCTCTTCCAGAGAAACAGCCTGTCCGTCATTTTTATACAGTTTATCATACATCTCATCAAATTCTTTTTTTAAGTCGGCAAGCTCCCCGTAAACATATTCATCAGCAGAAAGCTCCCGGATATCCTGCACATTCCATCCATGTTCCCGACAGACCTCTTCAGCTTCTTCTCTTGTCTGTTTATAAATGCCGTTCACAAGGTATCCGAGCGTGTTTTCATATGTAAAAACAGACCTGACCTCTTCTGCCAGAACAAGAGCTGAGCGATACTGCATCATCCACTCCTGCTCCAGATTTTCCGCCTTATTAATAGCCAGGAGTGTCTTTTCCGCTGCATCCCAGATAATTGCATACGCTGCCTGAGGAGCTGTATCCAGAATCTCCTCACTCTTCTCCATCAGTTCCCGGATTTCAAGAAGTTCATTGCTGCAGAATTTTTCACCCTGATAATCTTCTGTCAGAGTTTTCAGCAGCAGTTTTACGCTCTTATGATACTCCTGTGCATAGGCTTCGCTTTCCTTTGCTGCATTTTTCATCTCTGTTTTCAGCTTCTGAATATTCGCCTCAATCTGCGCATTCACTTTGCGAAGGGCAGCATTCAGTTCCCTGTCCTGTGCATCTGTAAGATCCTGAAGCTCTCCACGCAGGGCATTCGCCTTTTCTTTTTCATATTCCGCAAGATTTTTTCGAAGATCAGTCACTCTCTCCTGGAAATCCATCTGGAGCTTTACATCATTGTTCTGCAAAATTGTCTCCCATTCTTCCCGGCGGTCCTCCATCTCTTTTACTACACGCAGTGTCTGTGTGTTATAAATAGACGCGATTTTTTTATTTTCCGTAACCAGGCTGTTGTATGCAGAAGCAATCTGTGGAACCAGTCCGCTGTCTTCCAGCTCTTTCACCCGTTTTTCTTTGTTTTTATTATAAGCGCTAAATACTGCTCCGCCAAGTTTCACTGCTCCTCCGATTGCAGCCACGGTTCCGGCAATTGCAAGCCCGGTAACTACAATAGGAGCAGCCACACACAAAACAACCGGTACAATAATCATTCCCTCAATATCTCCGCTCATCTTCACTGCCTCCTTTGTGCAATCCCATTATTTAATCTCCTTCATGCTATCTCTTTTATACAATTTCTTTTATGCAATCTCATTCACACATGTACCGCGCCTCTGCATTTTTGAATTTCTGTGCGTCATTTCTGTCCTGCGGCTTTTTGCCGCCTCTCCTTCATTCTCCCGGCGAGAAGTTCCTGAATTCTTATGTGTATGACTGATCAGAAGTTCCCCGCAGCCGCTTGCCGACTGCTGCAGGGAATACTCTTCATCGTTCGCTCCGGATAATACAGCAGGATCTGTTCCCACTGCTATATATGCCGTTTTCTCTCCGATAGAACGAAGCAGTTCCGCAATATATTTTACTTCCTGCTTTTTCTGATACTTGTCTGTACCCAGTTTGAAGTTCATGAAAACGCGGATATGATTCTGCGTATCTCCGTCTGCAGATACCGGAACAATATGAATCGTATAATGATCCGTTCGGCCATTACCGTTCGGCTTTTCGAATTCCATATGGTAGAGCGCCCTTTCATCTGCGCTCTGACCGTTCTCTTCATAGAAGCCATTGTAGCAGGGAGTTCCGGTGCAGTGCTTTTCCCGCATATATTTCTCAATCTTTCCTGCCCACACCTTGCGCTGTGCACAGCACCGGTATGCAGATGACAGCTCTTTTTTCAGATTATCCAGCTTCTGTGGAATCTCGTATTTCAGTATTCTGGTATTCTCATCCAGTTCCCTTCCAGTCGGAGCTTCTCCGGTTTTGATATAGTCTTCGGCAGAAACCACCGTGAGCACATCGTCTCTGACCAGTCTCTTGTGATACTCTGTTTCATCAATTATTTTCTTCACTCTTTCCAGACATTCAAAAACCATATCATACTTATGTCCGGTCCAGTGCATTGCAGTATCTTGACTGATTTTTTCACCGTCGATGGTCAGAATCTCCTCATCCACTCTGTCTGAAATCCGCTGACAGTTCTGCTCCATGGGCAGATAACTCTGTATCCACTGTGCCAGCTTATCATTAATGCTGTATTCCAGATCCTTCAGATTTACTTTCAGCATTACAGAAGTCGCAGCAGAGGCCTCATACTGCCTCTGCTCCTCCATCATCCGCTGTGCCTGCTGAAGTGTTCCGTTATAGATCATCAGCTTTCCCGGAAACAGTTCATTATGGGCACGTCCTGTCAGAATCCGGTACTGCTCACAGGCAGCATGATACTCTTTCTGCGCCAGTTCCAGTTTCCGGGCATCATCTTCCTTCATCACCTCCGTCACTTCCGTATCAATACGTTTCTGTACATCCTGATAATACTGTTCCAGCTGCTGCAGCAGCTCACGGTGACGTGCCTCCAGATTTTCTGTCAGCTCCCGCTTCAGAGATTCATGATTTCTCGCTATTCTGCTGAGCATTTCTCTGTTCAGTTCTTCCATTTCACGCTGTGTCTGCTGCACAAGCTGTGTGTTATGCCTTTGAAGAGCATTCTCCATGGTGCGTTTGAGCTGATTCATACGGAGCTGATGTTCCTGCTGATATCGTCTGTCCCGTTCTGCCGATTCTCTCTGCAGTCCGGCAATTTCAGCCTGAAGCTCATTCATCTGTCTTGTAAGCTGTCCAACCCTGCTCATGATTATCTCCTTATTGATCCTTATCGATCCGTATTGCTTCTGTTAATGACTCCGGAAATCTCGTTCTGTTCCGGATTCAAATGCATCAGTTTCTTGTGATACTCCCGCTTCTGTTCCGGGATAAATTCCGCATCATTACAGTCTGCCAGAGCCAGATCTTCCATATTTTTAATGTTCGCATTCTGTGCGGAAATCATATAGCTCTTGGCAAGCATCAGCATCTCCATAGCCTCTGCCCGGTTATTTTTGCGTTTCATAAGTTCCTCGGCTTTTACAACTACCGCTTCAATTTCCGCCTGTGTATAGCCATCCGTGTCGGATACAATTCTGTTCAGGCTTTCCACATCCTCAATCACAAAACCGTGTCTCTTCAGATGATACAGAAATACCTCACGGCGTTCTTCTTCATTCGGTGCAAAAAACGGAACCTTCTTGTCAAATCGTCCGGCTCTTTTCAGCGCCTCATCCACTTTATTCGGATAGTTAGTTGCAGCCAGCCACAGTATCCTGCCCCTGTTTTCCGGCTTTGCCATCTCCGTCAGAAGCATGCCGAACAGATTGTTGTTCACACTGGAACCCGTACCTCCGTCCGTTCTTGTGGCAAACGCCTGGTCTATTTCATCAATGAACACTCCCACCGGAGCCAGCGCACGGAATACAGAAAGGGCTCTTTCCATGGATTTTTCCGACTCTCCCACATATTTGCCGAGAATCCGGGACATTTTGAATTCAATAAAATTAATTCCCGCATCCCCTGCCATACAACGGGCAAAGTAGGTTTTTCCGGTTCCCGGAGGTCCCATCATGATAATTCCTTTTGGCGCGATCGATGCAATTTCCCTGTTCTGGAAGGAAGCGATCACCACCTCCTTGAAGTATGCTTTCAGATCCTCCTGCCCTGCAAAGTCTTCCAGCCGGAGCTTCGCAGTATCAAAAATCTCAATTACATCTCCGTATTCTTTGGTAATGACTTCTTTCTTACGGTCCATGACGGTTTCATGGCTGATGCAGACCGTATCTGCCGGGAGCTTGCCCTCCAGTTTTTTCCGTTCTTTTGTGAATGCGGAAAGAAGTACGTCCTCAATGGCTACCAGCTGCAGGCCGGCTGTGAGATTGGTGAGCTGATCCACACTCAGCGGCCATTTCTCAATACACGCTTTATATCTGCTGTCACGTCTGATCTGGGAATCCAGATAGTACTCAATAAAAGCTTTTCTTCCGTTCTCATCCGGAAGGGGAATCTCGCACACGGCAGTTTTGGAATTTGCACCGGTGAATTTCTCATTAATATCTTTTGTACTCTCTGTGATGATAAATACGGTATTGTTGGAATTGATAAATTCATAGGAATTCAGCGTGCTGTGCAGGGATACGATCCGTTTCTGCTCTTCCTCATATACCTTGTTTGACTCCGGGACCAGAAATTCAGGATACAGGAAAACAAAAGCCCTTCTCTCATCAGAAGGAATGTTTTCCTTGATTTTCTCCATAAAGGTTCTCCAGGAAATATTACTCTCATCCTTACTGTCTGCCGCAGACGGATAAACACGGCGGCCGAGAGACTCCACATCATAAAAATAAACTTTTGTCATACGCATATCGTCCTGACCGGTCTGTGTAATGTAATCACAGAGAAATTTTTTCAGGTCCAGGTTCTCACTGCAGTAATCCACGATGTTTCCTGTAAGAATAAATGCATTTGCCACAGCAGTCTTGTATTTTTCACGGATATCCTCCATCCATGCCGGTATGTATGTCATCGTCTACCTCCTTGTTATACATTGTGATGTCTGCGTAAGCAGGCATTTCTTAATAGTCATTATACTGTGCAAAGCCAATAATATTTTTAATTTTCAGGAATTTTCCGGTTACTGTCTGCATACTGCGAAGTGTTTTCTCCAGCTCCTCCAGCGCTTCTTCGGCTTCCCGACGGTATTCTTCCGTGGTTTTCACATCATCGGCTGCCGGATCACCGTCATATTCATAATTCTCTACCAGATTTCTCAGATTCTCCATGATATCAGTAAACTGGTTTTTGTTTGCTTCCAGTTCTTCCAAAAGGCTGTTTCCACGGAAAATGTAAGCCTTCCGAAGTCCATCGTCCAATAATCGGGACAGTTTCTCATCCAGCTTCCTGATCTGGCTGCGGAATAATTCCAGTCCATTGATTTTTTTCTCCGGAACCTTTTCATAAAATTCTACGTATTTCATGTCCTTTTGGAAACGAAGGTTCATTTCCCGGAGCTGTTCAAATGCTCTGCCTTCCTCCTGCTGTGCCTCCTCAAGCTGTCTCTTCAGATTCTCCGTGTTCTCAAGATGCTGTCTGAGCTCTTCTGTCATTTCGCTTTCCATACCCATGTATCCTGCCAGATTTTTCTGAGCTGTTTCTTTTTCCCGGCGCTCATTCTCCAGTTCCTCTCTCAGATGCAGAATCTCAGCAGCCTGCTCCTGCATGCTTTGTCGGTTATTGTCCCGAAGCTGTTCCTCCAGTTCCTCATTTCTTGCCTGCAGCTCCTCATTTCCTGCCTGCAGTTCCTCATTTTCTGCCTGCAGATCCCTGTTTCTTTCCTGCAGTTCCCCAATCATGCTGTCCTTGTCCTCCAGATCCTCTGTCGTAATCTCTTCTCCTGATCCGGTCCGGTTCATTGCTTCCAGAAGCTCCTGTTCCTTTCTGTCCAGTTCATTTTTCAGCCATTCACTTTCTTCTTCAGCATCCATAAGAGCCTGCTGCTTCTGTTCAAGTTTCTGCTTCAGCATCAGAAGCTCTTCCCGTACAGATGCCAGCTCCTGCTGTGTATTGTCCTCTGAATAAATGCGGATACGTCCTTCGTTATTATCAGCAGGTCCCGGCTGCGGTATCAGCTGCGTTCTCTCTCTGTTTACAGTATTTCTTCTATGTTCTTCCTGACTGGAATCTATTAATTGTATTCTCATGAATTTTCCTCTCCCTGATCTTCAAAACCATATCTTTAAAACCGTATCTCCAACATACTATCAGACCGACCTACGTGACATTGGATGTGCCTTCATAAATTCCGGTGTCAAAAAAGGCGCCTCTCTGACATGATCCGGGAAGTCCTTATCTGATTTCATAAAATACTTTCTTTCCGTGACCTTAATACGCTTTCCGGCACAGAAATGCTCCCAGGTCGTATCGACATTGTACCAGTGCCTTCCCAGCTTCACGATATTCCATGCATGTCTCCCCTCACCCGGCACAGCCAGGCCTGTGATATATTCTGCCGGTATATTCAGCTTTCGCATAAACAGTAAAAACAGCAATGCACAGCCCATACAGACTGCTTTGTGCTCAACCATTGCATGATATGCGGTATATCGTTCATAGCTGTAATCATATTCCACTTCTTTTGTTATATAGCGGTAGACCATTGCAATTTTATTTGAAACTGCCATCCGGGGCTGATCCAGCCCCATTCTGTGTATTTCCGCGTCTACTGCTGCCATTAACTGTTCTTCCTGTTCCCGTGTGGTACGGTATTCCATCGTATAATGCAGCATATAGATACCCAGACACAAATACCTGGTGACTCTTCCGCCGGATTTGCTGTGACTTCTGAGATAGGCCCCGTCATCCACACGTCCCGGCTTGTGGGTATAATATGCAGCATCCTGAAAATCATCATATTCCGGCATGCTTCTGCCGTCGCAGGGCATGAGAATGGTAATCTCTTTTCTTGTCTCCAGGATCCCGCGGGTGATTGCCTCAATTGCTTCTTCCTTATTTTTGCAGTATTTTACCCAGGAAAGACCTTCCTCCTGATCCAGATATCCAAAGGTTTTCGCTGCCTGTGATGTCTGATTGTTTCTGTCAGAATAAGTAATACTCAGGTTTACCGTATGCTCCCGGCTATCCCAGGACTGAACTCCGTAACTGTAAACTCTGCTCAGCACTCTCAGCATCTTCGCCGGATCTTCTTTTGCTTTCTCCCGGATCGCATCATGTGCCGCGCAAAGAGCATCATCTCTGGTACCCGGAACTGTATCCGAGGAAACAGGGATGCTGATCATGGTCTCATTTCTCAAAAAAGCATCCAGAATGCCCGGCGATGTTCCGGTCAACTGATATTCTTTTACAACTCTGATTCTTCCCATTTTCCTTCCCCCTGTTTCCGCTTCTTTTCCTGAAAAATTCTGCTATTACGACTCCGAATACTGCTGCGGCAGCGGCAGATACAAGGAATATCACGAATTTCCGGCTGCAGATACATCTGCTGTTGTTCGCTTCTCTGCTGTTGTTCGCTTCTCTTCCCTTACACGGTTCCGGAGCTTTTGTTTCAGATTCCTCTGTTTCTTCTGTTGCTTCTGCCGCCGCGGCAGGTTTTTCATCTGCTGTATCTGCCGGTTTCCCTCCGTTTGTCACCAGTCCTGCTCCGATCACTCTGATATATTCCAGAACCTCATCCGCGCATTCCCGGGACAGATTCTGTTCATTTCTGTAAAACTCCAGGATCCTGGCTTCCACAAAATCCAGTTTTCCTTCATAACAGGGGGCAGATTTTCTTTCATAAGCCAATTTCCAGATACGGAAAATATTTCTGTATACTGCCGTATCCAGCTCCTTCTCATAACCGCCAAGAAGATCTTTCTCCTTCAGCATCTCCAGAACTCGTCTGATGTCCGATCCCGGCCATTCCCGGCTGTCTGCCAGTATTCTTATTTTCTCAAGATTGTTTCTTACTTCGTCCATTTCGTGTCTCCTTTTATTATCACCAGCTGCTCGATTTTGTTCCTCCCTTATCAGCCCCAGCCGATCGATTTTGTGCCTCCATATCAGCCCCAGATGTGCTGGCATACTGTACATCGAAAATGTCCTTCTGTTCCTCTGTAATACGCAATTTTATCAGTTGAAAGACAAATGGGGCATACACTCGGTTTTTCCATCCTGACAATACTGATCTTCGTCGTATTACTATGCAGGACCCTGTCGATTTCCTTCCCTTCCAGAACCTTCCTGCTGCTTAATACATAATCAGCAGGTCTTTTAGAAGCTTGTGTCATATTTACAATCCTGATTCTCATTTTCCTGCCTTTCTCCAAAATCAAGTACGTTATTCAGCAGTCTTTTCTTTCCGAATTTCTGAAATGTCTGATCACCAATGAGCAATTCCGCTTTTGTATCCGCACAACACTGTGAACGGTAGCATTTCCATATCTTTCTGTGAGGATTCAGTACCAGGGCGATTGCTCTTTCTCCCGAGAAAAGACTGCCCTGTGTCATTCTGTCCGTTACTGACATAAAAACATCCAGTGAATTGGGATGTGTATGGAACCATCCTATTACATCCTTTTTCTCATTCGCAGGATACAGGGCATTTATTTCATCAAGTTCCCGGTACATCTCCTTTGTGTCCTCATGACTTATTTCCAGAAAACCCGGGCTTCCCACTGCCCCGCGGGCAGGCAGAACCCTTTCCACTATGCAGAAATTCCTTTTTTTCTCTTCGTCATAACAGTTTCTGCCCACCAGAAAACCGCCCTGCTCCACCCTGTTCTCCGGCATCTTTATACCCCAGCCGATATATTCCAGCATCACTTCAGAAGCCTCCGGCAGAGCAATCACCTGATAATCATTCTCTGCTGCAGAATCATTATCACACATGAGAACATATTTTTTTTCAAAACACTCATCCTTATATTGAATCTTCCCGATTTCCGGCTCATATTCCTTCACAATCTGTATTCTTCCCATAATCTTCTCCTATCCGATCAGCCAGCTGATGTACCACAGAAGCAGCGCACTGATCATTGCCTGAACAGAAATCTTTTTTCTCTCACTGCGTGACTGATCAATGATGATTGCAGCCAGTAAGGACACCACTGCTATAATCATCATAAGAATACCTGCAGTTCTGATTAAGTCACTTAAATTCATCATCTGATTAATCTCCAATTCCATACTCCTCTTTGATCGCAGTCATCTGTTTATCTATAGCACCTGAAAAAGAGGCAGAAGCTCTGGATTCTATTTTTACAAACACCTCCTGATAATAGGCATCCTCTCTGCTCCTGCCGTTAATCGGTGACTCTTCATTGCGAAACTGCAGCAGACTCAATCCCAGACACGCTATCAATCCTGCCTTGAAAATACATGAAACAATTTTACCGGTCCAGTGCATCAGGATTCTGTCCGCCTTATCCAGACAGCCGGATACGGTCGTCATGACCCTGTCAGCACCGGTAAATCCGGAATTGGCATTTTTGATGATTTTTATTCTGGAATCAGAACTTGTCTGAATTCTGATCTTCTTTTTGCCAAAAGGTTCTGTTTCCTTATGACGACATCTGTTGTTCGGACAGCAATTTTTCAGTTCCCATGTATCAATAAGCCACACACGATGGCATTTTGCACAGACAACCACCGTATCTCCCGGATGAAATTCTTCCAGAAGATACTCATCTGTTCTATGCTGTTCCAAAAACCATTTGTCCCGTATCCCGGACAGTTGATAGCTGTTCTTTACCATAATTGTTTACCGTTCAATCATTCTCTGCTGTTCTGAAGCATTCTTTATCAATGACTCCCGTACAGTAAGTGATCCAAGTACATCCGGAAGATCTGCCGTCAGTTCATAGTACCTGCATTTCGAATCCTCCGAACAGCTTCGTACTGTTACGATGTGTCCTTTCGCAATGCCAAGCTCCTCCAGTGTCATATGAGAAATTCTTTCATCCGATGCCCGAAGCTCAACAATCTCGTCACTGCTTGATAATCCCTTCTGAAAGTCTTTCTTTGCAATACAGTCGCTGCAGTAATAGTCCTCCGCATAGATCAGATAATCCGGTTTATGGAAATCGATCGTACTGCCGCAGGTCTTGCATCTTCCGGTAAATGTGAATCTGTGTTCTCCTGTAATATCAATGTAAAACTCTTCACCGTCATTCTGCTCCTTTACCCATTCCAGAAACTCTCCGAGAACCGCCTGATTCGTCCAGTGAGTTGTCTCCACTTTGTCGTAACTGTTGTGATACATACAGTTATCCCGCCGCGGAATACGGATTGATTCAAAAGAGTTGGTCAGCCCCTCGAAATAGTACTTCATGCCGTACTGTGTCTGCCCCATACCATGAAGGATCTTAACCGCTTCCTGCACAGCCAGTGCTCCCGCAACCGCTGTAGATATCTGAATCGTGGGTGCCTTCTTTTCTTCCACGAAACGCTTTCTTTTTTCATCACAGGAATAACGGATCATTTTCTCATTCGCAAGCTGTTTCTTTGACACACTGCAAGCCCAGCAGGAAGATTGCGGATAATGGAACACAGAGACACTCATTCCAAGTTCCCTGATTCCTCCGTCAACATATGGAATTTTTAAAAGATTACACCGTTTGTTAACACTTGTCCGGGCTTCATAATTGTCCAGGCAGCCGATGACCACATCAAACTGTCTGAAAACACCGTTTCCCAGAAGATGCATGATATCTCCGATAAAATAATCCACTTCAACGTCCGGACATACCGACATTTCTCTTACCCGCTGTGCGGCAATCTCTGCCTTGTATTTCCCCACATCCTTTTTTCCAAACAGTACCGTACGGCTCAGATTCGAGGTGGAGATCACGTCCATATCACAGATAAAAATATGTCCGATACCGATCAAGGCCAGGTTCTTCAGTACTTCATTTCCAATAGCTCCCGCTCCGATAACGAGAACATAGCTGTTGTTCACCACATCCTGCTCCCACCAGGGAATCAGTTTCTGACGGTCCACCATGGACTCCTCATCCCTCTGGACTTCGCCTATTACGGTTCTTCCCATTTTACAATTCCTCCCTTTTTGCATCGATTTTGTTTTGTTTCGATTTTGTTGTTTTTCTATTCTTTCTCCATTTTTTCGTTATTGCTTCGCTATTCTTTCGCTATTACTTCGCCATCCTATCGCTATTACTTCGCTATTACTTCGCCATCCTTTCGCTATTCTTTCGCTATTCTTTCATTAATATCTCAAAACCATACCGGCTGCTGTACAAGTCCGTCTGCGGGCTGCACAATACGAAGGTATATGCCCCCCAGTTCGTCATGAGATTCCACATGATACTGTTATCATGGAAAAAATCCGATTCTGACTTTGCTGCAAGAACTGCGATTTTCCCCGGCTCTCTGCTGCCCCGGATTTTCAGCAGTTCCTGAGGATCATGGTAGAAATAAGAACTTACAAACTTTAGTTTGTAGTGTCCGTATTCTTCCAAAAGGATCCCTTCCAGCAAAATTCCTTCCAGTCCATCGTCCATGTCTCCCATGGTATCAAGATTACGCTTCAGCATTCCGGCTACCGCACACGTCAGATCCCGGAAGAAACGGCCGGGAAGCGGTTCCATCCGGATCCTCTCGATCATCGGTCTGTCAAACAGTCTTCTCTGGAAGTCCCTCCGTACTCCCAGAGTGTACCAGTCGTATTGAAAAATTTTAAAATCTCTGCCGTTTTTCCGTACGTCAGGCCTCATGGATACTTCCATTCTCCCCGGTATCTCATTCCTATCCCGGTACCGGTATCCGTCATGACGATTCCTGACCTCGCCCGTCATCAGATAGCTTTCACATTCCGTACTGTCCGGCCCATAATATGCCTTCCAGGTTTTCCGGTTCGGATTAAACACAATGCCAATGCTGTATGGATATTCACACTTCTGAGCCTGCGTTTCATAATCGATGTTGGAATACGCAGCAGGAATATCGCGTGGATGCGTATGGTACCATCCTACCGGAACAAGTTCCGAATTTTCCTCCTCATTCAATCTGTCAAGTTTCCTGCTCATATCTGCCCAGTTTACAGCCGACATGTGGATAAAAGAGTTTCCGCTCTCCTTCGGATTTATACAGGAAATAATATGGCATACTTCCACCCATATTACTTCCCTGCCTTCCTCCGAAGAATCTTTGCAGAAATGCCCGGCCAGAATACCTCCCTGTTCTTTTCTGTTCTTCTTTGTCATTTGTCCCCAGGAAATATCCCGGAACAATTCTCTTACAGCTTCGCTGCGGACAATGATTTTCAGATCATTGTCTCCTCTGCTGCGATACCCCGAAGAGATCATATCGGATAAATCCCCGGGAAACGTTTTTTCCACCAGCCGGTACGTCTGTGTTACATCATAAATAATGGATTTGCCCATATGCAGTTACGCCATCGCACCGGAAAACAGACGAATCGTGGAATACTCACCTCCACCGTTTTCCTCAAGTGTTTTGTCCAGATCCATATTCGTGATATCCACACCGTCTTTAAGAGCAGCCGTATATCCGTCAGGAATCTCATTAACAAAATGGCTGTCGATCAGATCATCAATCAGTTCCTGAATCGTCATATCCACAGGCATATCCACGTCTACTACATTACCGGATGTCGGGTGCATTACTTTTACTCTTTTCATTTCTTCCATGTTTTTATCTCCTTTTGTTTTGCTTTATTTTGGGTTTAATATTTTTTTGAAACTGTGGTCCTGTTTTGCCTCCATTGAAGTATTACCTTTTGTTTCTTATCATTTGTTTCACAAATGGATCACGCATCTGCGTTTTTTCTCTTCCCCAATGGGAAGTTCCTGTTTGTCTGTCGGGAAAAGATTCGTTCCTGCATTTTCATTCCAGAAAGATACCGCATTTGGATTCGCCGGGCTTTTTACATTGGAATAACGTTTATCAAACTGAAGAGTTTTTGCCATACGTCTTACATAACTCCACAGCTGTTCATCTGAAGACCACACTCCCGGACACCATGCTCTGTCAGTATACCAGTTCACATGAAACGGCTGCTGTTCTCTCATGACAGCCCTGGGCTTCACCGTCGGGTATTCCGGCGGAAAGGTGATATCCACAGTGCTTTTGTCTCTGTAAATCGGCTTTCCCTTGGCATCCAGGCCAATAATTGTACGGATATTAAATGTAACCACGTAGTGTTCCGGATTATCCGGATCATCCACAGTCCAGTCAACTGCACTGTTTCTCATTCCGGCCATCAGTTTATAATCATTTTTCAGACGGATGGCTCTTAATTCTTTCTGATTCATGTTCTGTACCTCCTTATGAATATTCTGTTCCGGAAACACTTTTATTGTATAGCCTTCCGGATTATTTTTTTAATTTTTTATGCGTATATGATCAGTAAAATCTTGTCACATTATTCCAGACCTCCTGAAAATGCCCCCATACTGCTTCCGGAACCTCCTGAAAATCCGCTTCCGCCAAAACCTCCGTGATTGGAGTGACCAAGGGTGCCTTTTTCCCCGGCATCTGTTTCTGTCTTGTTGGTCTTAAGGGCTTCCAGCATACTTCTGTCCAGAACGCTTTCCACCTTCTGTGCAGAGGATTTATTGAAATATTGTACATTTTCCATGTAATAACGTTCATTCATTTTTCCCTGGAGCGTATTCTGGATATTTGTATCTCCATATATCTTCTGCGCCATACTAAGGTTACAGGCATAGCTGTTTTGGCTGATTCCTGTTATGTATTCTCTGAAATTCGGGTCCTCTCCATACTTCGCATTCAGAAATCCGAATGCTTCCAGTGTATGTTTTTCGCCGGCTGCAAAAGCACTTCGCTCCAGCCCCTGAATTCTGTAAAGCACTCCGTCCACTTCCGGGTCCACGTAATTCAGAACCGAATTATTTGACTGCCAGTTGTGCAGTGTTTTCTCCGTAATTCCCATTGCTTTCAGCGTTTCCATGGGAATTTCACCATTCACAGCCTGTTCCTGAAAAGAATGATAATCTTCGTGGAAAATCGTATCCATCATCTGAATATTGGCATCCGGAACCGGGTGGGTCATCTGTTCAATCTTTCCGGTATTCTCATCCTTCACATTTGCCACCATGATGCCTTTTTCCAGAATATGTTTATTTACCACGATTCCATTTCCGTCATAATAACCATAACTGGCGCCTTCCAGTTCTTTTGCCGTGACATTCCGGGGGGCAGAATGATTCAACGAAGCAGAAAGATTTTCCAGTTCCTGAAGAGCCTCCAGGCGCTTGGACAGATCCATTTTTTCCCAGTTTTCATTTCTGAATTTACTGTATATTTCTGCTGTTCTCTCGTCCATAGCTCACCTCATCCGCGTGCGCCGGGATGCAATGCTCTTCTTGGTCTCCAGATCTGCGCTTCTCCTTTGACAGAATCCGCTTTGTATTCATTCAGCAGCTTCAGGGCAAACAAAAAGTCTGTTGTGTTCTGAATGCTCATGATCCGTCCTATTGTGTATTTGCCTTCGTTAATCACCGGCAGTTTCTCTCCGGCGATCCAGGCAGCCACTAATGGTTCAAATTTTTCATCAATTGTTCTGCAGAATTCCTCTGCATAAGCACACGCACTTTTTTCCGTTTGAGAACGGTATGATTTCAAAATTACCTCTGCAAACTTTTGTTTATTAATGTTTCTCAGCATCTTTACACCTCTTTCCATATACTTCCCACAGCACTTCTTCCGTTAATTCATGAAACAAAGGACCATTATTGATCTGGTGAAAATCCAGTTCTCCGTTCATCAGATTTGCCTCTATCAGCACAGGATTTCCCTCGCAGTCCACTGCAAAATCCCAGGATATCAGACGAAAATGAGGAAGAAATTTATGTGCATCCACGATATGTTCACATATCCGGTCATAGCATGGAATCCTGCATTCACGGAAAACAGCCCCATCAGGATGCTCCGGGAAACAGGTTCCATATTTGTCAAATCCCCTGTTTTTTAGCCTGCCGTTCTCCAGAATTCCTGCTGAAATCCCCCCTGCACTGACATTATCCACCTCGCTTTCACCAACCCCCATCCGCACTACAGAAGACAGAAGATGAGTCTTATTTTTATGATAAAAAGATATGGTACGGATGGTATTTACCGAAGAACGATGAAGCTTTTCCATTTCGCAGTGCTGCTTCAGGAATACCTGTATCACTGTGTCAACAACGGTGCGTCGAAGGATATTTTCCAGTCGGCCGATTCCTTCTTTTTGAGCATCCCAGATGAAAATTCCCGCTCCTCCGCAAAAGTTTACCGCCGGCTTTATAATCACTTTTCCTGCCTCCTGACATCTTCGAAGAATTTCATCCATCTGAATACTGTCAAAGTTCGCATCCAGCCAGAACCCGTTTATCTTTTGCGCAATGGTCTCCGGCTGCTTTATCTGCGGAAACAGACGGCTGTAAAAGCATTTATGGTCAATATACTTTGCTGCAGATCTGTTGTTATAAAATGGATCAATATCCATGTAATAAACCGTATCCGGCAGAAATCTCACATCATATTCTCCATACAGTCCCGAATAGTATTCTATCCATCCTTTCGCATTCGAATCTGTATAAGGATCCCAGTATGTATGAACCTGTTCTTTCTGCTCTGCGGATAACACAAAAGGACTTTTCTGATTGTCTTGCAGGCGCCTGTCGATCTCCCGGATCATTGCTTTTCTCCTTCGCAGCTCTTCGTCCTTTTTCTGAAGATTTTTCTGTCTCAGATGCTCGCTTATCTGTGTTCCCTCAATCATATACGCTCACTCCCCTCCTCCTTTTTTTGAGATACGATATGTTTATCTTCATTTTAAAATTATCATGACACACGGAAATTTTTTTACATTATTCTCTTCTTCAAGATAAAGAGCCCGGCGAAAATATCCTGGAATATTTTCGCCGGGCTCTTTTTAATGATTATAAGATTTAAATTATTAAATTATGCATTATCAGGACAGATTTCTCCGTTATGCATCCGATCTGGAATACCCATTTTTCATCTGATTGCTCAGTTCATACAGAACTTTGTCCAGAGTATCGGATGTTTCTTCTTTCAGCATATCCGCGATTTTCTGATTTGCCTCTGTTCTAAGCTGTCTGCGTTTTTGTTCATCCGATTCTTTTGCAAGAAGGGCATCGTAACGATTGATCAGTTCATGTCCCCTTGACATTACACGCTCCTGGTAGCGTTCGATATGGAAAACAGAGGTTCTGTAGGAAGCATCCGCCATAGCTGCGATCAGGCGGCTGCACCAGTAGAAATTATCTGTGGAAACCGTTCCTGTAGTATTGGAAAGGTACTCCGGTGTTACGTCCACATCTGCATAGAAAGGCGCCAGAACATTGAACGCATTGGATGCATAGGCTATCCACTCAACAGCGCTGCAGTCCGGTGTATGGTCCGGGCGCATCTGGATCACGGAAAGGAAATCATTCCGGTTGATTCCAATGGAACGATATGCCCCGCGCATGGATGCTTCTCCATATGCTGCATAGGGATCATATGGTGTTCCCTGATAGTGGGAAGAAAGCACATATTTCACATCCTCAACGGTCACTTTTTTCTCCGGAACCATGCACCATGGAAGATCGTCGGAGCATGGAGTAAATTCCGCATCAGGACCGTCCCAGACCTTTGTACGCGGGTTCAGACAACGCAGCATATACCATGCACGCGGAGTATTATACACATGATCCGCGTCATCGTGGCTTCCAAAAACATCGCGGGGATTGATGCTTCCGTCCATGGATACATTCAGGTGATTTTTTTCAATAAATTCACGCATATCAGGAGAGCACATGTATTCTTTCTGCTCTGTCAGCGCATCCACCAGATTAAACTGATCCAGTCCAAGCTGATTCGGCATCACTACATAAACATCATCCGGGACACGGCGTGCAATCCAGTGATGTCCTCCTATCGTCTCCAGCCACCAGATCTCATCTTTATCCTGGAATGCGATACCGTTCATTTCGTATGTACCGTACTGCTCCAGAAGGCTTCCCAGACGCTGTACGCCTTCCCGCGCGCTGTAGATATAGGGAAGGACAAGATATACAATATCCTCTTCACCGATACCGCCCGGAATTTCTTCCTTTCCGTCTTTTGCCGGGTGATAAACCACCAGCGGGTCAGCTCCAAGTACACGGGGATTGGAAGTGATGGTTTCCGTTGCTGTCATAGCTACATGCGCTTCGTTCACACCGCTGGCTGCCCAGATTCCTTCGCCCTCTACTGCATTGGGCATTGCCGTGCAGCGCATGGGATTTTCCGGAAGAGTGATCTCCACATGAGAAAGAACAGATTTATAAACTTTCGGCTGTTCCTCGGGATGAACGATCACAAATTTCTTCGCGGTGAAACGTCCGGATGGCGAATCGTCATTTCGTGCGATCATTGTAGATCCGTCGTAACTCGCCTTTTTTCCAACAAGTATTGTAGTACAAGCCATTTTTCATATCTCCTTTATCATTTGTCGGCATTGATGTCTGCTGTATGTATAACATAACACAATTTCCAGGACGTTTCAAATGAATACCCGCTGTCACGATATATTAGTTTTCTCAATTGCTTCTTTAATTCTTTGGTTTACCATTTTTCTGACATTAACAACATAATCTTCCTGATGCGGATAATGATCAAAAGTCAGCTGTCCATATACCTTTTCATCCAGACATGCAATAGCCTCATTACGATTTGTAAGTTTTTCCAGAAGTTTTAATGCACGATAGTCCGAAAACGCTTCATTCATTATCATTATTCGAATCGATTCTTCGGGAGTACCATTTTCTCCCGGATATACAAGAAATGGATCACCCGCCGGGAATGCACCATCAGCATCCGTTATCTGATACGGATCAATTGCATATAAAGAATATTGGCTATTATAAAAATTAAATCCCCAATGTAAAAATCCATCTATTCTGTGCCGGTAAATCATATCTCCAAGTATTCTGGTTCTGGATCCCGGCATAGCTATAAAACGATTGGATACATTTAAGTTTTGTACCGTGCAGTAATATACCCATAATATCTCCGGTCTTTTCTCATCTGTAAGAAAATCCTTAATATGATCTGAAGAACAAACCGGCTCATCGATCAAATGTTTTTCGTAGAACTCATAGTTTGAAATGGCATCAATAAGATGGTAGTCTTTCAGATAATCAATTACCTGTTCTTTTGCTGACATGTAGGTTCCAATCTGATCTTTAGAAGGTTCATCAGATATATGAAAATACACTCTGTCCTGAATACCGAGTTTATGTATTTCTTTATTCAATGCTTTTAAAAATTGTGATAAAAAATTAACATATTCTTTTCCGCAGGCTTCCGTATTCCAACCGAATATCTGTTTTATTTCGTTTTCAACAACAGCCATTATCTTCGGTGCAGATCTGGCTCCCCATTGTGTAAAGAGATGACTCATCTCAAAGTATTTGATCCCACATTTTTCACCAAGAGCAACCCAATATTCAAATTTATCAAAGCCAAACTCATAATCACTTTCGGGGGTAACTTTGTTATCCTTCAAATACACATCAACTAATTGAACTGTTAACCTTTCTCCACCAATTGCTGTATCTAATGGCGGTGTAAAGAGCGGTGTGTATATCATATTACAGCTTCTTTTCACAGCTGTCGTGATAAATTTTTCAATTATTCTCCAGTGTTCATCACTAAAAACAGGAACTTTGTAATATTGTGCCAGACAATCACAATGAAGCCATTCCGTATGTGGAATATCCAATTCAGGCAATTCATAATCTAATATTTCCAATCTTACTGCTGCAGTTTTTTTGAACACTTCCTCACTATTCACTGTCGTATTATTTCTTAATACAAATGAAATCTCATATATACCTGCAGCTGCATCTTTTGGAATATTAAAATCAATCCATAGAGATCTCCATTGATCAGATACCACCGGAAATCCCATGGAATCCATCTCTCGCAGCAGATCCGGATAAACTCCCGGTTCTGTTATAAGATAATCATCATCATATTCCGCATGATTCGTATACTGACATGGAACTAATAATACTTTACGTATCGAAATGTCTTTAATAGAGAATAGATTCTGAGCATCTTTCACAGAACAGCTTTCAATTGTTGTTTCTGAAATATCTCCATAGATTTTATTTTTTCCCTCCCAAAAATAGGCAATCTGGAATGAAACTGTTTCTCCCTTCAATGCCACCAGAGTGTTCTCGCATTCTTCCGGTTCCTTTTTAGGAAATACTTTATCCAAAGAAGAGACTATCTTACAGTTCAGGTTTGTATCTATCTGTCTTTCATTAATGTTTTCATGTTGCTCATTCCATTTTTTCATTTCAAATCTCCATCTATCTTCTATTTTTCATTGATTTTTACTTTTAATTTATGCAGTCTCAGAAACCTTCCAAGACTGCATATAAAATTGATAAATTACCCTTTTATTCCACTTAACGCAATACCCTCAACAAATTGTTTTTGAAGAATCGCGTACAGAATAAACGGGAAGATAAATGAAACAGTTGCTCCCGCCAGAATCAATCCATAGTTTGTCTGATACTGTGTTTTCAGCAATGACAATGCAACTGTCAATGTATACATATTCGAATCCGTTGTTGAAATCAACGGCCACATAAAATCATTCCATGCGGTTACAAACGTAAATACCACCAATGATATAAGTACAGGTTTAATTAATGGAATTACAATTCTGAAGAATATCCTGTATTCCGGACATCCGTCGACTTTAGCAGCCTCCAGCAATTCATCCGGCACACTGCTCATAAACTGCCTGATCAAAAACACTCCAAACGCATTGATAATCAAAACAATCAGAGCAAAATAGGTATTTAATAGATTTAATTTATTCATAATGATAAATACGGGAATCATCGTAACCTGTCCCGGAATCATAAGGGTAATTAAATATATTCTGAATACTATTTCTTTGCCCGGAAAATTCTTTTTTTCGAATCCATATGCAGCCATTGATGCTATTAAACAGTTAAAAAAGCAGGCACAGGCAACAACTATCAAACTATTAAGCAAGGAACGCAGGAACCCGCTCTTTGTAAATACATAAGTAAAATTGCTGAAATCTGTAAAATCTACATCATTCAAATGAATTGCCAGCGTTGTAGACTTTGTAAATGACATTACAACCATATAGATAAATGGAAAAATACATAATACAGCAAATAAACAAATGATGATGAGGCCTAATACAGAAGGCAGGTTCCATTTTTTTTCACTTTTCGTCTTCATATCAGCGTTCCTCCTTGAATACTTTATCCTCGATCGCATTTATTACAACAACTACTATCAAAAGAAACATTGCCTGAGCACATGCATAGCCCATACGATGCTGTTTAAATGCAGCATTATAGATACTCATTACCAGAGTTACCGTCGATTTTCCCGGTCCTCCGCCAGTCATCAGATATGACAGATCAAACACCTGGAATGACCAGATAATTCCCAATGTAACAACAAGATATGTGATCGGTTTCAACATCGGGAACGTAATCTTCCAGAATTGCTGCCACGATGTTGCCCCATCAACTGCAGAAGCTTCGTATACCTCTCTGGATATCCCCATAATTCCAGCATAATAAATAACCAAAAAATAACCAACGTTTTTCCAAACCGCTACAATACATATACTGATCAATGCCGTATTGGTGTCTCCCAGCCAGTTCACTGCCGGAATGTGAAAAATTCCCAAAAAAGAATTAAGCAAACCGTTATCGGCACCATAAATAATCCTCCAGATCGTACCTGCTGTTACTGCTGATGCAATTACCGGAATAAACATGACACTTTTCAAAAAGCCACCCGTTTTCATATCTGACATTTTTTTTGCCAGAAAAGCAGCAAATACAAGAGACAATATCGTTTGTAAAGGTACCGTTACCAATACATAAATCAGCGTATTCTTCAGCGAAGCAACAAAATAGGCATCCTGAAACATTTTCTGATAATTTGAAAAACCACAAATTGACGGAGCTTTCATTACATTATAATCGGTGAAACTAAAATAGACCGACATCACTATCGGAATCAGACAAAAAATCATAAGTAAAATAAAACTCGGTAAAACATAAAGAATACCTTCAACAGTTTCTCTTCTTTTTTTAGTCATTTTCCCGTCTCCCTTTCCGTAAATATAGACGTTATATATAAAGACCAGACTTCTCCACTATTATTTCTGGAGAAGCTGGTCCATATATGGTTGTTCAGGCATTAATCAAACATTGCATCTGCTTTAGAATTTCAGATTATCGTTATAATATGCAGTCGTATCTGTTAAAACATCTGCAGGTTCCATTTCTCCAAGCATCATAGACTGGAGATTTTTAAACAAATAATCATAAAGAGATGCAGCCGCCTGGAAAACCGGCAAGGAAACAAAATTATCTGCATATTCTGTAAAAAGATTCTCAAATCTTGCATCGCCGACATAAGTATCATCTGCAGTTATAGGAGGCTGCTGAGAAACCTTTGTATGGAACTGCGACATAACATCTGCACTTGTAATATGTTTCATCAGGTCTGCTGCCAACTCTTTATTTTCGCATGATTCAAACAATACCAAACTATCTGCGGCAACAAATGTTTTTGCGCAGGCACTTCCCTGTACCACAGCAACAAAGTCCCAATTAATATTATCTACTGATATAATATTAGAGGATGGTGCATAGATCATAGCAACTTCTCCGTTTCTAAATGGTTCAATAGAATCATCGCAGGAAGTGCATGTTTCTGAAAGATATCCTTCATTGTAAAGGTTTTTAAGAAACTCAACAGTCTGAATACCTGCTTCCGAATCGATCGTCAGGTTTCCTTCCTCATCAACAATCTCACCGCCATTGCCCCAGAAGAAAGGCCAGAAAATTCCACCCATAACTCCATAGTGTGAATTGCCCCAATCCTGAAGGAATGGTGTATAGTCTGTTTTTTCTTTAATTGCCTGACATGCAGCAAGGAATTCTTCAGTCGTTGCAGGCACAGCATCAATACCTGCTTCGGAAAGAATATCCATGTTGGCAACAAGAATACGAGGATTTCCAACAACAACCGGTAATCCATACTGTCCGCCCATATGATTACCCAGACTATAATATAAATAGTTTTGTTTCTCTTCCTCTGTGAAATATTCATCTATATCTACAAGCTGTTCATTATCGATATAATCATAGAACATTTCTGCATACATATATCCAATATCAGGCCCATTATTAGAATTCGCACCCGAAAGATATTTTTCTTCATAGTTATCCCAAGGTATAATCTCAACATTTACCTCACAATTGTTTTCTTCCTCCCAGGGTGCAATTACCTCTTCCCAAAACTCGACATCTGTCACTTCACCATCAGATGATGCAAATGTCGGAAACCAAAAGTTTAAAGTTTCTTTCGCATCAGCACTGACCGGAACAGCACTTATGAGCATTGTTGCTGTCAAAGCAACTGCAAACAATTTCTTACATTTCACTGAATTATTCCTCCTTAATTATAACTTTTTCATATTATTACATTCCGTGCACGAATATAATCCATTAGTGAGATTCACTAAATTTATAATTAATTTATCCAATTTTTGTTGCAGACACAATAACCATTCAATAGATTACCTTGTATTCTTGTATCAATTTCCCGGATATGATACAATGATACAGGTACAACATTTTTTTTGCAAGCACTTTTTGGAGAAAATTGAAAAATATTTTTGGAGAATGTTGCATCTCCAAATTGGAGAAAGTTGCAAAGCCTGGCCGGCAGCTACCCTGCCAGCCGCATGGCCATTGCAGACAGTATTTAATTGTTACAGCGTGAGGCACGAAAAAGGAAGTTCCGAATTTTCATCCTCATGCGCATGTTTCCTGAAATAGCGGAACTCTTCGTCCAACTTTTTGTAATGAACAAAGTCATGAAAGTATCTTAAATCTTCTTCTGCGCACCGGTGTTCCTCTATAAGATCAAGAAGATAATCATTCATCTCCATATAGCGCTCGTGAAGATT
>JALEHU010000130.1 GCA_022770365.1 Blautia sp.
TATTAAGAAAGAGATTATCTAGAGGAGGAAACACCATGAATAAAACAGAATTAGTAGCAGCAATGGCGAAAGAGACAAACTTAGCGAAGAAAGATGTAGAAGCAGTATTAAAATCTTTCATCGATGTTGTATCTGATGAACTGAAAAAAGGTGGAAAAATTCAGTTGGTTGGCTTTGGTACTTTCGAAGTATCCGAGAGAGCTGCAAGAGAAGGAAGAAATCCTCAGACTGGTGCTACCATGGAAATCAAAGCTTCCAGAGCTCCGAAATTTAAAGCAGGTAAAGCTTTAAAAGATTTGGTTAATGAGAAATAATAATGAATTTGACCAGGGGGAACGATGAGTTCCCCCTTTTCATATGGAGGAAAGGATTATGCGACTTGATAAATATCTGAAAGTTTCCAGGCTGATCAAACGCCGTACGGTGGCCAATGAAGCATGTGATGCAGGCCGTGTTCTGATCAATGACAAGCCCGCCAAGGCTTCTGCTCAGGTAAAAACCGGTGATACGATTGAAATTCAGTTTGGCAGCAAAAACGTAAAAGTAGAAGTTCTTGATGTAAAAGAAACAGTCAAAAAAGAAGCTGCAGAGAGTATGTACCGTTATATTTAATGTCTATTTGTTGTTCTTTTTTCATAAACTATCAGTGGAATAAATGCCCGGGAGGTTTGCTTTGGAGGATAAGAAGACAGTGGTATCCCACAAACTGATACTGGACAGCCGTGCGCGGGGAATGATCACCGGCGTTCTTGATGTGGATGATTTTGACGGAGAAAAGATTCAGGTGCAGACGGAAGCGGGAAGAATGCTGATCAAAGGGGAAAATCTTCACATTACCTCTTTAAATGTGGAAAAGGGAGAACTGGAACTGGAAGGAAAGGTTGACAGTCTGGCATACACAGGCAAGGGAATGGACAAAAAAGAAGAATCTTTCCTGAAACGGATGTTTCGCTGATCAATGAGCAGTTATATGCATTTTGAAATGGTGCTGTTCTTTCAGTCGGTCTGTCTCGGCGCGATCCTGATATTGGCGTATGATGTGCTTGCGGCACTGCGAAAAGTAATCCCCCATGGGACGCTGGCGGTCTCCTGTGAGGATCTTTTATACTGGATTGCGGCTGCGCTTATCGTTTTTGCGCTTTTATATCAGGCAAATCAGGGAATTCTGAGAAGTTTCCTTTTTCTGGGGATGAGCCTTGGCGCGATACTGTGCAGCAGAATCATCAGCCCTTTTTTTATCAAATTTCTGGCATTTATTTTTGGAATTCCGGTAATTTTTGCAAATTTTTCAACAGACAGGTTGCTATTTCTCGTCAAAAGATGTAGAATTACTTTGTGTAAGTTTGCGGATTCCGCAGACCGGAAGAAAAAAGCGCGGTTTTTGCGGTTGAAGAGGAGCAAGCAGGTTGAAAGAGTTAAAAAAAGGAAACGGAAAAAAAATAACGAATAACCGTCTTGGTATGGCTGCTATTGGCTGTGTTGCTGTTATGCTTCTGGGCGTTACTGTCAGCCAGAGCCGGAATCTTGAAAAGCGTCTTGCCTATTATGATGAGAGGGTGGCGGCGCTGGAAGAGTCCATTGAGCAGGAGCAGGCCCGGACGGAAGAGATTAAGGATAAAAAGGAATACATGCAGACAGACGAGTATGTGGAGGAAGTAGCCCGAAACAGACTCGGACTTGTGAAGGACAACGAAATCGTATTTGAAGAAGCGAAGTAGATTTGAACAAAGGAAACAGATTTGCAGAATAGGTAAGATAAGCTGTTGTTTTGGCGAAAAGTTTTTCATCTGATTCGCCGATGTTTGACAGATATTTTACAGCATCTCCCCTATAATAATCACTTAATGAGGATATTAAGGGGGAGGGGAGAATATGCAGGAATGGATGATTGCCATGCTCGTTATCAGTGTACTGCTGATCATACGAGACATGGCAAAAACTATTTTGGCAGGCAAGAAGTTCAGGGCAGAGGATCCTGTTCCTGTCTGTGAAAGTCATCCCCAGAAAGAGAAGGTACAGCGTTATGCGGCATCTTTTCAGAAACTGGCGGATACTTTTTACGGGATGCCCTATCGAAAGGAATATTTAAGCAGCGGACAGGTAGAACAGATACTGGGTGATGCCAGGGAGAATGTCTGCGCAAACTGTTATCAGCGGGAGATGTGCTGGGGAGAACATGAAAAGACCATGCGTCAGGGGACAGAGGCAGTGGTGCGTACGCTTGAGGAAGGCAATGAGGAAAATATCCGTCGTATCCGTACTGACTGGATGAGTATCTGCGGACGCGCCGGACAGTATCTGGAGCAGGTGAACCAGAGCTTTCACAGAGAGAAGCAGAATCTGTTCTGGGACAACCGCATGATTGAAAGTCGTCTTGCCGTGGCTCAGCAGCTTACGGAGATTTCCAGGATCATGGAAACGGTAGCAGAAGATCTGTATGATATTGCACAGGCCTCTCCGCAGTTCCGGGAAGATTTGCGTAAAGATCTCAGGAAACGCCACGTAGTCCTTAAGGAAGCCTGGGTCATGGACAAGGTGGAAGGACGCCGCCAGATTTTTCTTACAATGAGGGCCAGAAGCGGTCAGTGTATTTCCATGAATGAGATTGCGCAGATTTTGTCGGGAATCTGCGGCTGCAGTATGGTTCCCTCTGAGGGGAGCCGCTGCATCGTGAATGGAGAATATCATACGGTTCATTTCGTAGAGGATGTAAGTTATCAGATGCTTTACGGAGCAGCCAGACTGACCAGGGAGGAAGAGAAGGTTTCCGGAGATAATTATATTTTTCACCGGGAAGAAGGCGGAAAATTTGTGATGTGTCTTTCGGACGGCATGGGTTCCGGGATGGAAGCCTGCAAAGAAAGTGAAATTGTAGTGGAACTTCTGGAGCAGTTCCTTGAATCCGGATTTTCACAGGAAACAGCTGCCCGAATGGTCAATTCAGCGCTGGTACTGAATGGCCGGGAGGGAATGTTTTCCACAGTGGATATTTGTGCGGTGGATCTTTATACGGGTATCTGCAGTTTTTTGAAAGCCGGTGCTTCAGCCACTTTTATTAAGCGGGATCACTGGGTGGAGGCGATTTCTTCGGAGAGTCTGGCTGCAGGACTGGTTCAGCAGATAGATTTTGAGACTGCGTCCCGAAAGCTTTATCATGGAGATTACCTGATTATGATGACGGATGGTGTTTTGGATGCTCTTCCAATGGAACGTGAAGAGGAGACAATGAAAGAAATCATCATGGATGTGCAGGAAGAAACTCCAAGAGAGATCAGCCGCGGGATTCTGGAACGGGTTTTAGGATACAGTGATTATCGCGCAAGAGATGATATGACGGTTCTTGTAGCTGGAATGTGGAAAAAATAGTGCAGGACGGAGTGGATATGTATACAAAAGTCAGAACTTTTATTGAAGAAAATCAGATGATCCAGCCCGGAGACAGGGTAATCGCCGGAGTATCGGGCGGCGGTGATTCTATGGCAATGCTGAGTATGCTGCTCCGGTATGCCGCTGAAAAGGATTTTAGCCTGGAGGTGGTTCATGTTCATCATGGTATACGCGGACAGGAAGCAGACCGGGATCAGGCTCTGGTGGAAAAATTCTGCAGCCGATACGGGACTGCGTGCAGCGTTTACCGGTATAATGTTCCGAAACTAGCCCGGGAATCCGGGATGGGACATGAGGAAATGGGCAGGATCGTCCGGCAAAGGGCCTTCAGAGATGCAGCCGGGAAATCCGAAGAAAACGGAAAGAGAGTTTGTATTTCTCTGGCACATAATCAGAATGATCTTGCAGAAACAATGCTTCATAATATTGCCAGGGGATCAGGGCTTCGGGGACTTGGAGGAATCCGGCCGGTGAATTCCGGTACCATTCGGCCGGTTTTATGTTTAAAAAGAGAAGAAATTGACCATTATTTAGAGGAGAACAGGATTCCGTATGTGACGGACACCAGTAATCTGGAAGACTCCTATACGAGAAACCGCATACGCCATCATATTCTGCCTCTTATGGAAAAGGAAATTAACAGGGAAACGGTCAGCCATATGGCTGAAATGTCTCGGACGCTCTGCCAGGCAGAGGATTATCTGGCAAAACAGGGAGCTGAGCTACTGTCCCGGTTTAAAGTGGAAGATGAGAGTTATCTTCTGACGGAGGAGTTTTTCCGTGAGGAGCCGATCCTTCAAAGCTATGCGGTATTGGAAGCATTAGGTCATCTATGCCAAAGCCGGAAAGATATCAGTGTTATCCATGTCAGACATATTCTGGAAATGAATGAGAAACACACAGGGAAAAGAATTTCCCTTCCAAGAGGTGTTTGCGTCAGGAAAGAATACGCAGGTGTTCATATCATGGCAGAAGAAATATTTGCGGGAGATCTTTTGGAAGAAGAATGGAAACTGCCGGTTCCGGGAACGCTTCATTGCCAGTTGGGGGATTTTTATGTAAAATTATTTTCCTATTTTGGCGAGGAGATTTCAGAAAAAAAGTATACGAAATGGCTGGATTATGATAAAATAAAAAAGAATCTGTCTGTGCGTACCCGGAGATCAGGAGACTGCCTGATCATCAGCAGGGATGGCCGCCGCAAGAAAATCACACGCTGTATGATCGATGATAAAATTCCCGTGCAGGAGCGGGAAAAGGTTCCTCTTTTAGTCTGTGAGTCAGATGTGCTCTGGATGGTAGGCGGACGGATCAGTGAAAAATATAAAATCACCCCGGAGACGGAGAGGGTGCTGGAAGTAAGATACCAAGGAGGATATCAGGATGAGTGAGAAAATCAGGGTTTTAATCAGTGAAGAAGAAGTTGATGCAAAAATCAGGCAGATCGCAGCCAGAATCAGTAAAGATTATGCAGGCAAGGAAGTCCATATGATTTGTGTATTAAAAGGCGGAGTGTTCTTTACCTGTGAACTCGCCAAGAGAATTACCGTTCCGGTATCTCTGGATTTCATGTCGGTATCCAGTTATGGAGATGACACAAAGTCCAGTGGTGTCGTTAAAATCGTTAAGGATCTGGATCAGCCTCTGGTCGGGAAGGATGTACTGATCGTTGAGGATATTATTGACTCCGGAAGAACATTAAGCTATCTGATCGAAGTACTTAAGGGACGTAATCCAAACAGTATTCATCTGTGTACTCTTCTGGACAAGCCGGAACGCAGAGTCAGAGATGTAAAAGTAGATTACTGCTGCTTCAACATTCCTGATGAATTTGTTGTGGGTTATGGTCTGGACTATGCTCAGAAATACAGAAATCTTCCGTTCATCGGGGTTGTGGAAGCGGGAGAGAATTAACCGCTCCCCGCAGACGGACAGAAAGGAGATTTGTTTTAGTGAATAAGCAGTCAGGCAGAATTGGTCTGTATGCAGTGCTGATCATCATGATGGTTGCCGGATATATGTATCTGAGCAGTCAGGTGAAAATGCAGAGTGATTATACACTGGATGCACTGGAACAGGCTGTCGCAGATAATCAGGTATTATCTGCGGAAATTTATCCCAACCGGGAAGTTCCCACCGGCGCAGTCGTTGTGGATATTGAAGGTATGGGAAGAAAGAAACTTTATGCAACAGATGTAACAGAAGTGGAGAAGCTTCTGAGAGATAACGGAATTACTACACAGGTCGGCAATGTTCCTCAGGAAAATGTCTTTCTGACTACATTGCTTCCGATTCTTCTTGCCTGCGGACTGACACTGTTCCTTGTGGCAATGATGAACAGGCAGATGTCCGGAGGGGGCGGTAATGCCAAGATGATGAATTTCGGCAAAAGCCGTGCAAGAATGACACTTCCTGATGAGAAGAAAGTGACATTCCGCAATGTTGCAGGCCTTCAGGAAGAGAAGGAGGATCTGGAGGAAGTGGTGGACTTTTTGAAAGCTCCCCAGAAATATACCGGTGTGGGCGCGAGAATTCCCAAGGGAGTGCTTCTTGTGGGACCTCCCGGAACAGGTAAGACATTGCTGGCCAAGGCAGTGGCAGGTGAAGCCGGAGTTCCGTTCTTTTCTATTTCAGGTTCTGATTTTGTGGAAATGTTTGTCGGTGTGGGAGCTTCCCGTGTCCGCGATCTGTTCGAGGAGGGCAAGAAGCATGCACCGTGTATCATTTTTATTGATGAGATCGATGCTGTGGCAAGGCAGCGTGGAACCGGTATGGGAGGCGGGCATGATGAACGCGAGCAGACACTGAACCAGCTTCTTGTGGAGATGGATGGTTTTGGCGTGAACGAGGGAATCATCGTGATGGCTGCCACCAACCGTGTGGATATTCTGGATCCTGCGATCCTTCGTCCGGGACGTTTTGACCGTAAGGTTGCTGTGGGAAGACCGGATGTGAAGGGACGGGAGGAAATTCTCCGTGTACATGCCTCCGGCAAACCGCTGGGAGAAGATGTGGATCTGCACCAGATCGCTCAGACAACAGCCGGTTTTACAGGCGCTGATCTTGAAAATCTTCTGAACGAGGCGGCTATTTACGCGGCCAAAGAGAACCGTGCGTATATTGTACAGCAGGATATTAAGAATGCGTTTGTGAAGGTAGGAATCGGTGCAGAGAAGAAGAGCAAGGTGATCTCCGAAAAAGAAAAGAAGATTACGGCTTATCATGAAGCCGGTCATGCGATACTGTTCCATGTACTGCCGGATATGGAGCCGGTATATACGATCTCCATTATTCCTACAGGAATGGGAGCCGCCGGTTATACCATGCCTCTTCCTGAAAAAGACGAAATGTTCAATACAAAAGGCAAGATGCTTCAGGATATTACCACACTTCTTGGCGGACGTGTGGCGGAGGAGATCATCTTTAAAGACATTACGACAGGTGCATCCAATGATATCAAGCGTGCTACCAGCACAGCGCGTTCTATGGTCATGAAGTATGGAATGTCTGAAAATATCGGACTGATTGCCTATGGGAATGATGATGACGAGGTATTTATCGGAAGGGATCTTGCCCACACCAGAAGCTACAGTGAGGATGTAGCCAAGGAAATTGATCGTGAGATCCATAACATTATTGAGGAATGTCACGAACGCGCAAGGAAGATCATTCTGGAACATGAGGATGTGCTTCACAAATGCGCAGCGCTCCTGCTGGAAAAGGAAAAAGTGCACAGAGACGAATTTGAAGCACTTTTTACAACAGAAAAAGCAGAGGGTGAAATTTCTTCTATATAAATTATACAAAAAAGTGTGCATGATTTTGTTAAGTTTGTGCACACTTTTTTATTGTCTCATGCTATTATATATACCGTAAAAACCCCCAATACATTATATAGTTTTTGCTACACCCCATAAGAAGAAATACCTTCTCCAAAAAAGACAGCTTATCCCGCTGTCTTTTTTACTTTATCGGAACGATTTTATTATATCATCGGAAAGTGCTCCGCTTTTTCCGATGGAATAAAAAGATTGTCTGAAATTGATATAAAAAGACGTGAAATTTGCACTATCGATCATTCCATTGTAACTTTGACCGAAATAAGATAAAATAAGTATATATACACAAAGGGGATTGAACATGGAACGGGAAAGAATAGATAATATCAAGAGAATGCAGTATGTTTTAAATATGCGCCCTGTACTGAATAAAGATGCTTTGTTCAGTGATGGAACAGAGTATTACAGAAGCCCGGCGGAGCCAAAAGCCGGAGAAGTGGTGATTATCCGTTTCAGAACTCAGAGAAACAATGTGGATGGTGTGTACCTGGTTTACGGAAATAAAAAACAGAAGATGAGAATCTTCAAGACCATGAATGGTTTTGATTATTATGCCGCTAAGATCGTTATGCCGGAAGAAGTATTTCGGTATCACTTTGAAGTAAAATATGGATGGGTTACCTGTTATTATAATTGCCATGGTGTCAGTACAGAAGTTCAGGAGCATTTTGATTTCGAAATATATCCTGATTACAGTACACCGGACTGGGCAAAGGGGGCGGTTATGTATCAGATTTATGTGGATCGCTTCTGCAACGGGGATCGCTCAAATGATGTGGAGACCGGTGAGTATTTTTATATCGGTGATGTGAGTACCAGGGTGGATAACTGGGATAAGACGCCGGCAGTGATGGGAGTCCGTGAATTTTACGGCGGTGATCTGCAGGGAATTATGGATAAGCTGGATTATCTGCAGGAACTTGGTATCGAAGTAATTTATCTGAATCCGATTTTTGTTTCTCCCAGCAATCACAAATATGACTGTCAGGATTATGATTATGTGGATCCGCATTACGGCAGGATTGTCAAAGACTGTGACGGACTTCTTGCACCGGGGGACAGGAATAACGCCCATGCGCGCAAATATATTGAGCGTGTGACTGATCTTGAGAACCTGGAAGCCAGCAATGAATTATTTGCCAGACTTACAGAGGAAATCCATAAAAGAGGTATGAAGATCATTCTGGACGGTGTGTTTAATCACTGCGGTTCCTTTAATAAATGGATGGACAGGGAGCAGATTTACGAAGGACAGAAAGATTATCAGCCGGGTGCGTTTGTTTCCGCTGACAGTCCTTATCGTCATTATTTTAAATTTCACGATGAGAATCGCTGGCCGTATAATACTTCCTATGATGGCTGGTGGACCCACGATACACTTCCAAAACTCAATTATGAGGATTCCAGAGATTTATATGACAAAATTCTGGAGATCGGCCGCAAATGGGTTTCCGCACCATATAATGTGGATGGCTGGCGACTGGATGTGGCTGCGGACCTGGGACACAGCAATGAGTTTAATCATCAGTTCTGGAAAGATTTCCACAAGGCTGTCAAAGAAGCCAACCCTAATGCCATTATTCTGGCGGAGCATTACGGCAATCCGGAAGGATGGCTGCAGGGTGATGAATGGGATACCGTAATGAATTATGATGCATTTATGGAGCCGCTCACATGGTTCCTGACAGGAATGGAGAAGCACAGCGATGAGTATCGCGCGGATTTGTATGGCAACAGTGATGCTTTTATCGGTGCCATGAAGACACATATGCGGTCACTTCACATGTCAGCACTGGAGACTGCCATGAATGAGTTATCTAATCATGACCATTCACGTTTTCTTACAAGAACAAATCAGAGAGTGGGAAGAGTATCCTATGCAGGCCCTGAGGCTGCTTCTGAGGGAATTAATGTGGCTGTTATGAGGGAAGCGGTGGCTATGCAGATGACATGGCCGGGAGCACCTACGGTTTATTATGGTGATGAGGCAGGCGTATGCGGATTTACTGATCCGGATAATAGGAGGACTTATCCGTGGGGATATGAAGATACCAGCCTGATTGAATTCCATAAAGAAATGATAGCGATTCATAAAAAATACAGAGTGCTGCGTACAGGTTCTGTTCAGTTTCTCTGGAATGCTTATCAGGGACTTTGTTATGGAAGGTTTTCCCATAATGAGCAGATTATTGTTGCGGTAAATAATATGGACGAAGAAAGAGAAACTCTTATAGATGTCTGGAAGGCGGGAATCAGCAGACTGGAGAAATCAAGACTGACCAGGATCATGCTTACACACAAAGCCGGATTTACAAATGAAGAAGAGGAGATTACTGCGAATGCTGGTGTTCTTTGTCTGAAGATGCCTGCATTCAGTGTAACGATACTGCACCACAAAAACTGAAACAAAACGGAGCAAAGCCGATATTTATAACTTTTGAAAAAAGCTCTTGCATTTCCCCGAAAAGTTTTATATAATGGTACTCGGTTCATGGATGGATTCCCGAGTGGCCAAAGGGGGCAGACTGTAAATCTGTTGGCAACGCCTTCGAAGGTTCGAATCCTTCTCCATCCACTGATGATAAAAACCCAGGACATTTTGTTCTGGGTTTTTTTATGACCTTGTTTAGTCACTATTCGAGGTGGCTCTGGCGAATTCACCTGTTACGTTGAAACCATGATTCATGGGGCCGCTTCCTTTTCCAAGATCCAGCATTGCCTCCAGAGCGCCGGAAATATAATCTTTGGCACGCTTTACAGATGTTTCCAGGTTAAATCCCTTGGCAAGGTTGGAGGCAATGGCACTGGACAGTGTGCAGCCGGTTCCGTGAGTATTGGGATTATGAATACGTCTGCCCTGGAACCAGAGAGCCTGTCCGTCTTTGTACAGAAGATCGTTGGCATCATTGATTTTATGTCCGCCTTTGCAGAGAACAGCACAGCAGTAAGTTTCGCTGATGATCCGGGCTGCCCGGATCATATCTTCATCACTGGTGACTTTGATACCGGAAAGTACTTCTGCTTCAGGAATATTGGGTGTTACCACGCAGGAAAGAGGCAGCAGCTCTTCTTTGAGTGCGGTGACAGCTTCTTCATTGATAAGTCTTGCACCGCTGGTGGCAACCATAACCGGGTCAACGACGATATTGGATGCGTGATATTCTCTGAGACTTGCGGCAATGGTCCTGATAAGAGCGGCGGAAGAGACCATGCCGATCTTCACGGCATCCGGATAAATATCTGTAAAAATATTATCCAGTTCTTCCTTCAGAAAATCCGGGGTCACTTCCATGATGGCAGTTACGCCGGTGGTGTTCTGCGCAGTCAGGGCGGTGATGGCGCTCATGCCATAGACACCGTTGGCAAGCATGGTTTTGAGATCTGCCTGAATGCCGGCTCCTCCGCTGGAGTCGCTGCCGGCGATGGTTAATGCTGTTTTCATAGTAATCTCCATTCCGCCGCCTTTGGCAGGCGGCATAAATACTCTTTTTTAAGATATGGAATCGTGGTTATGACTGTACGACCTGACGGACCAGTTTTTTAAGTTCCCTTGCGGCATCCGTAATGTTTTCCTGGGCAAAAACAGCGCTGATCACTGCAATACCGTCAATTCCGCTGCAAGAAAGCTGCATGACATTTTCCCTGCTGATGCCGCCAATGGCGACAACCGGAATCTGGACCGCCTGGCAGATTTCCCGTAGCCGTTTGTGTGTGATTTCCCTTGCGTCTGCCTTGGAAGTGGTGTGAAATACAGCTCCGACGCCAAGATAATCAGCACCTCTGCTCTGGGCCAAAAGTGCCTGCTCTACGGTTTTGGCAGTGACTCCGATGATTTTATCCGGCCCAAGTTTGGCACGGACATCTCCGGCTTCCATATCGTTCTGGCCCACATGTACACCATCAGCATCCACTGCCGCGGCAATCTCCACATTGTCATTTATTAAAAAGGGAACATGATATTTCCGGCAGAGATCCCTGATTTCCCGCGCCTCCTGCAGAAATTCTTCCTGTTCCATATTTTTTTCCCGAAGCTGCACAAAGGTAACGCCTCCCTGGAGTGCCTTTTCCACCTGGGCATACAGGGTTTCCCCGTGAAGCCAGCTTCTGTCGGTTACTGCGTAGAGCAGCAAATCTTCTCGCTTACAATTCATTATGAACTCCTTTTGATATAACGGATCTGACTGATTCAAAAATATGAGTAAATTTTAGCATATTCTCAGGAAAAGATAAAGAACGGAATTGATTATAAGAAATAAGTAATATTTTTTGTGGATCAGGTTTGTTGATAATGAATAAAATTCGTCATTTTTTTGGCAAAGTAGTAGACGAATTAGCAGAAATCTGTTAAACTATAAAGCATCTGGATATTGAAAGAACGATATCTTAAGAAATGTTAGGAGGAATTTATCATGTTAGTAAGTGCAACAGAAATGTTGAAAAAAGCAAAAGCCGGTCATTATGCAGTAGGACAGTTCAACATCAACAACCTTGAATGGACAAAAGCAATCCTGTTAACTGCTCAGGAACTGAACTCTCCGGTTATCCTTGGAGTATCCGAAGGCGCAGGCAAATATATGGCTGGTTATAAGACCGTTGTTGGAATGGTTAAAGGAATGATCGAAGAACAGAACATCACTGTTCCGGTAGCTCTTCACCTTGACCACGGCAGCTACGAAGGATGCCTGAAATGCGTTGAAGCAGGATTCTCATCCATCATGTTCGACGGTTCTCATTATCCGATCGAAGAGAACGTTGAAAAAACCAAAGAACTGGTTAAAATCTGTGCAGAACACGGAATGTCTCTGGAAGCAGAAGTTGGTTCCATCGGCGGCGAAGAAGACGGCGTTATCGGTATGGGCGAGTGTGCAGATCCGAAGGAATGCAAGATGATCGCTGACCTTGGCATCGATTTCCTTGCAGCAGGTATCGGCAACATCCACGGCAAATATCCGGCTAACTGGGCAGGATTAAGCTTTGAGACTCTGGATGCTATCCAGCAGCTGACCGGCGATATGCCATTAGTACTTCACGGCGGCACAGGAATCCCGGCTGACATGATCAAGAAAGCAATCGACCTTGGCGTTTCCAAGATCAATGTAAATACTGAGTGCCAGTTATCATTCGCAGCAGCAACCCGTAAATATATCGAAGAAGGCAAAGATCAGCAGGGCAAAGGCTATGACCCGCGTAAACTTCTTGCTCCTGGCTTCGATGCTATCAAAGCTACTGTTAAAGAAAAAATGGAACTGTTCGGTTCTGTTGGAAAAGCTTGATGAGCTATATAAATTAATAAGAGATTCTACCTGCAGGATGGTGCATGTGCACCATCCTGTTTTTGTAAACCATCAATATAGAATTGCAAAGAATTATAATCTGATGATATACTTGATTCAGTGATGTAAAATCTTCAGAAAGCAAATTTACTGTATATATCAGAGGAGCGAAAGATGCGGTTTTATTATCGTCAGCTGTCCGAAAAAAATCAGAAGTTGTATCAGCTTTTAAAAAATGCAGTCGAATCACATTCGGAGGAATGTGTGCTTTATGATATGACGTTGACCAGGGAGCATATCGGTGATATCATCACACAGGTATTGCTGGATTATCCGGATTATTACTGGACAAAGGGGGATTTTTATCTTTACAGAGAAGAAAATTCATTTGTACAGTATCTGCGTATAAAAATCATTTATCTGTTTGACGAAGAGCAGTGTAAAAAACTGGATGAGAGAATCAGTAAAAGGATTGCAAAATGCTGCGAGTATGTGGATCAGCGGCTGCTTTTGAATCCCCGGGAAATCATTCTTCAGGTGTGCAACTGGATCTATCAGAATACATAATATGCATGTACAGGTGATGAAGATCAGACGATATATTCTGTCTTCTGTGATAAAAAAAGCGTGTGTATGGGCATATCCAAGGCAGCAGCTCTGATCCTGAGATTATATGATATTAGAAGTATTGTTACAATGGGAAAACTGTTCGGTCAGCATCCTCATTCATGGCTGATCGTTCTTGTGGATGGAAGATATTATCATCTGGATATTGCATTGGGATATCCGTGTTTTGATGAGCTGTGGTACAGGTATCATGATCTGTCGGACAGATACTGCATTTTGAAGAGCGACGAATGGATGAAAGGTACCCATGTACTTGATGAACGATATGTGTATCCGATTTGTGGAGGGGACTTATGAATTTGCAAAGATGCCAAAACGGACATTATTATGATGGAGACAGATATGCTTCGTGTCCCCATTGCGAATATGTGAAGACTGAGCCAGCGAGTATTCAAATGAGTATTGCAGAGAATAATGGAATTACAATGCCATTTTCCGAAAACAGGGATGAGGATGTTTTTGAAGATGACATTCCTGCAGAGCTTCCTTCGGAGCTGTCTTTTTTTAAACTGACAGAAAAACTAGGTACCGGCAGTACCGGTACTGTGTATCGGTTGGAACAGAAGCAGGCATATGCGGTGAAAGTAATCCCGCGCTGCAGTGAGCAGACATCTGACAGAGCAAAACATGAATATGATGTTGCAAAAGAACTGATGGATGACAGACATTTCCCGAACTATTATGGGATGTATCAGACCGACAGTCATATATTTCTGCTTCAGGATGTTGAAAGAAGCTGGAAAGAGTATACAAAACAAAATCCTGTTACTCTGGAAAAAGTTGTGAGTATTCTTAAGGATGTTCTTCTTGCTATGATCGCCATGCATAAAAAGGGACTCTCTCATATGGATGTTAAGCCTGACAATATCTTTGTTGACAGTTATGACAGAGGCAGATTGGGAGATTTTTCGCATTCAGTGAGAATGAATAAGGGACAGCGGCATACAACAGTCATCGGTACCGACAGATTTGTTGCACCGGAAATTATTCTTGGACAAGAATATTCAGGAAAAGAGGATATGTATTCCTTTGGTATCACGATGTATATGATTCTGACCGGAGGGAAGTGTCCTTATGACTATACAGGCAGAATACCTGCCTGCAGACGAAGAGAAGATCAGATTCTCGGTGATGAACAGGTTCCGGAAGCACTGCTGTGTGTGATTCAGAAGGCAACGGCATTTGATCCGGGCGATCGTTATGTGAATCTTTATGAGATGCTTGGAGATTATATGGATGCTGCAGAAGGAATGGATCAGTATTTGATTGCCATACCTGTCAAACCTCTGTGGGAGAGTTATCAGACAGACAGAACAAATGGGACTGTAGATCCTTATGGACAGCAGGGAACGAGAGTGGACGAGGTGTTTTTCGGCGCTTTTACTGACCGCTCTGTGCGCGGGGATGATTATGGAATCGTAGAGATTGCAATGTATGAGGAAAAATATAAGGAAACAATTCTTGGGCAGATCCGTGATGAGTTTAATACTTTATTCAAGGAGAAAACTTTTCATAAGGCAAATGTTCGGGAAAATCAGGAGGTTACAGTCAGATTATCCTCAAGAGAGGTCGATATCGAGGATGATACTGTGACTTTGACCTGGGATGGCGATGGTCTTTTGTTCACATTTGACTATTACGTGCCTGAGGATTACAGAAAAAACCGCATTCCGTTTACTGCAGATGTTTATTTTGACGGCGTGCCTGCAACGAAACTGAAGTTCTATGTGGATGTGGTCAGCGATGGAAGTGAAGGCAGATCGAAAGGTCCGGGTGAATGCTCTGATTTTCAGCGAAGTGATGTTAAGCGTGCCTTTATGTCCTACGCAAGCCAGGACAGGAACAGGGTCACAGCGATTCTGCAGGGAATAAAAAAAGCCAGACCCGATATGGATGTATTCTTTGATGTGGAGACACTGAGAAGCGGGCAAAACTGGGAAAATGCTCTGTATGCGGAACTTCTGGACAGAGATATTCTGTTTCTATGCTGGTCCCATTTTGCACTGGCATCCGCTTGGGTGGAGAAGGAATGGCGCTTTATGCTGAGAAAAAAGGGGATTGATGCCATTGAGCCTATCCCTATGGAAGATCCCAGGTTTTGTCCGCCGCCTGAAGAACTGAAAGAAAAGCATTTTAATGATCTTCAGGTACAGTACCGAAAGGTTGCTGAGCCCCTCAAAGACGACGACTGGGAATGGTAGATGAATGAGGAAGGGGATTGTTTGATCAGCAGGTGTGAATAGTATCATTCATAATGAGCAGAGTATGGATAATCATGTCAGAGTATCTGGATTTTGTGTGAAAAGCATAGTATAGTATACATAAAAGCAATTTTATTGATTCATCAGACAGTATCTGCTAAGGTACAGAATAGATAGAGATATTTTTGCATAGGATAAATGACATAATATGAGGACGGGGAGATGGCGAAATTATTCTATGAACAAAAGACAAAATAAAACATGGAAAACAAACAGATCTGCAGCAGCGGCATTTTTGCTGCTTTTTACAGCAGTTTTGTATCTGGGATATGTAATTATATACCGGCAGAATTTCGAACCGAAAACGAATGCCACAGAGACAACTACAGAACCGGCGCTGTATTCAGTGAAAAAGCAGATGTCCATCCTGAAGCCTTTTGAGGAACTGTATCAGCTTGCCTTTGAGGGACGTGTTGTGGAGGAAGATTATGGTATGATCGCTATACCGGGCCTGAAAGCGACCAAAACCCTGACAGAAAATCAGGATGGAAAGATTGAAATGTGTACTTCCATGACCCCTCAGGGGTTAGCCGTAGCCAAAGAATATATTCTAATCAGTGCCTATTGTCATACGCATCGGCACAATTCTGTAGTTCATGTACTGGATAAGAATACACACGAATATATCAAGACAATTGTACTGAAAAATAAGGATCATGTAGGAGGTCTGGCTTTCGATCCGGAGAATTACATGGTCTGGGTATCTACAAGTCATGACGGCAGAGCGGCAGCCTCCGCTTTTTCGCTTCAAAATCTGGAGTCGTATGATCTGGACAAAATGGGGGCTCCCATTGCTTATACCCATGACTATGATCTTTATACCCTGGAAAAAGATTCATTTATGACTTATGCAGACGGGTACCTGTATATCGGGCACTTTTCCAGAAAAGAGACAAGTGTGGTTCAGAAATTTAAAATCGGGGACAATGGCGGTCTCAAGATCAGTTCAGGAGCATCCATTGGTATTGACAAAGATATTGCCATGCCTGACGATATTAAGAAAATACCCAAGAGGATCCAGGGGTTTGCTGTATGCAAGGGAAAGGTGATTCTTACGCAGTCCTATGGGGTTACGCGTTCTTCGCTGCTGGTTTATAACTATAGTGATGTTATGCACCGAACACAGAAAAAGTATACTCTTAACAAAATTACACTTCCCCAGAAACTGCAGCAGATTTACATTAACGGTAATGATCTTTATATTCTTTTTGAATCGGCAGCCTATGCCTATTCAGCAGAGCCTGTGCCGAAAGTGGACAGGATATTGAAACTTCCGCTGAATGAGGTGCTGAAAGTGGATATTGATGATTTGTTGTCAGAAAGTGATGACATTGCAGCAGATGATGAAACAGAGGACAGTAAAAATACAGGGTGAGGCATAGCCCCCCCCTGTATTTTATTGTCCTTTGCGGATGAAGGGATAGCTGATATCGGATGACAGTAAATCCTGATAGGCTTTTACTTTGCGGAACGTATTTCCCATCATCTCGTTTTCGCGATAGGAGCGGAGCTGATCCATATCAAAATCTGCATAATACAGCCCTTCGGACATTTCGTCCGCCAGAAAAACGGTATTATCCGTACATCTGCCGTTTTCATCCCAGCAGATGGGACTGTATGCACAGGAATTTCCGCAGTTTTCTCCATTTGGATTAGCCATAACAACACCGGTCATGTTTTCGTAGGCACGCGTGGAAAGTGCCTGGATGCGGGGCTTCATTGCGCCGCAGTCATTAGGTACTAAGATGATCTCTGCACCTTTTAACATAAGGATTCTTGCGCTTTCGGGATATTCTCTGTCATAACAGATCATAATGCCGATTTTGACACCGTGAAAATCACATACTTTGAATTCGCTGCCGCTTTCCAGGCAATTTTCATCGGCAAAATCGCAGGTATGGACTTTGGAATATTTCATCAGAATCTGTCCGTCTTTACTGATTAAATATGCGGAGTTCTGCGGTCTGTCTGTTCCCTGAGTGAGTGCGGTTGCTGCCACGCCGATGTGAAGCTGACGTGCGGCTGAACAAAGCCTCCGAATATAAGTGCTGTCATCTGTAAGTGCATCCTGATTATCAATTGGCAGTTCATATCCTGAAATAAAACATTCCGGCAGCAGCAACAGATCTGCATGATTGCCTGCTGCGGCTTCCATATTGGTAATAATGGTGTCTGTGTTCTGATCCATATCTCTGTTTATTGATCGTTTTTGTAAGACTGCTGTTCTGAAATTCATATTGTCACCTCTGAAATCTTTTTGGTAAAATAACTGCGTGATCCGGTATAAGGATATTCATAAAGCTGAAATACCTCTTTGTATCCATGCTTATAATCGTACCAATTATGCGTTGATTTTTCTGGGCTACGAAAAGAGTATTTTCCTGAATGCCGCGTTTGGCATCTTCGCGGGTGGGATAGATCCCTTTTCTCCATCCGGGATAATTGATATGAGTTTCCAGATAATCAGTTACGTCGTCGTATAATGCGGATAGTTCGTCAATATCCTGCATAGTCCCTTTTCTTATTTCCAATTTCGTTACCTCCTGATAAGTAGAAATGTCATATCGTATCATGATACTTTACAGTTTTAATAAGAACAAAGTAAGGATAAGACAGGAAAAAAATAAGAAAAGAAGTATCATGTAACAAATTATAGCACATTATATATGAACTGTGTAAATGGATTATAGTAATCATGATTTTGATAAGATAGAAAAAAGTGAAATAATAAAAAAGTTGTATAAATATGAAAAAAGCTGTTGACAGCCAGAATGGATTGTGGTAATCTAATTGAGCTGTCAGAAAGAATTGTTTATCTGGAAGATACAATTTGATATTCTTTCAGAAAAAGAAAAATAACTGTTGACAGATGACTGAAAATATGATAAAGTAGTCAGGTCGTCAACGAGAGCTGACGGAAACCACGAAAACCAACGGCATGGGTTGAGAAAAACCTCAAAAAAACTTGAAAAAAGTTGTTGACAAATGTTGAATGGTGTGGTAATCTAATGAAGCTGTCGCAAGACAGAAACCTTGATAACTAAACAGTGAAACACATACGATTCTCGAAAATTCTTTACATTCAAAACGAAGAAGAATCTTCAAAAACAGTAAAAACGAGAGATGGCTAGTAGTTATCTTGAGTGAATCAAACAAACTTTATCAGAGAGTTTGATCCTGGCTCAGGATGAACGCTGGCGGCGTGCTTAACACATGCAAGTCGAACGGAGATCAATTTAACAGAGACTTCGGTTGAAGTTGTTTTGATCTTAGTGGCGGACGGGTGAGTAACGCGTGGGCAACCTGCCTTATACTGGGGGATAACAGTCGGAAACGGCTGCTAATACCGCATAAGCGCACAGAAGCGCATGCTTCCGTGTGAAAAACTCCGGTGGTATAAGATGGACCCGCGTTGGATTAGCTAGTTGGCAGGGCAGCGGC
>JALEHU010000041.1 GCA_022770365.1 Blautia sp.
AGCATCTGGTAACAAGCTTGCTTGTGGGCAGATGGTCATGGACTGGCCTGGACATTTGCGAAGCAAAAGGCACTGAGCGACGAAGTCGCGAGGTGGCCGCTGACGAGCGAAAGCAAGGTTGGAAATTCTCAAGGAAATGTCGGGCATGTATGTAGTTTTGAAGGTGCAAAGAGTAAAACAGCTGGAAACAGCTGTTATTTTTTTCTAAAAATTAGATATATTAGTAATTTTTCTGTTATTTTGAAAAAAGAATGAAAATTTTCATTAAAAACTGTTAAAAATAGTAAAAAGGAGGCAGAAGACACATGAAACGGATTCGGATTCCGGAAACTGATTTATGGATATCATCTATGGGCTGCGGATGTGTGAATGCCGGGCTGAAATGGGAAGGGCAAAGTGCAGATGAAGTATTTGATGCATTTTTTGATCTTGGCGGAAATCTCTATGATACAGCCCGTGTATATTCTGACTGGGTGCCGACAGAGGTCGGAAGAAGTGAAAGAGTATTAGGAGAATGGATTTCACGAAGCAACAAAAGAAATGAAATTGTCCTTGCAACGAAAGGCGGACATCCGGATATGCGGGCTGAAGAAATTGACCTGCACAAAAGTCGTCTTTCCAGAGAAGAGATGGAATACGATCTGGATTTATCCCTGAAAGCACTGCAGACGGACTGGATTGACCTTTACTTTTATCACAGGGATGATTGTACAAGAACAGTTGAGGAACTGATCGATACCATGGAAAGCTTTGTAAAAGCGGGTAAGATCCGATATTACGGCTGCTCCAACTGGACTGCACAGAGAATAAAGGAAGCAGATGCTTACTGCAGAAAAATGGGCTATCGCGGTTTTGCCGCCAATCAGATGTACTATAATGTGGGAAGTATGCATAAACACCCGGCAGCGGATGATACCCTTGTTATGATGGATGAAGAGATGCTTGCATATCACAGGGAAAATCCTCAGAATCTTGCTATGCCGTATATGGGACTCTGCAGCGGTGCTTTTAACAAATGGATTGCGCTTGGCGAAGCGGCTGTGAAAGAAAACGAATACTATACAAAGGAAAATGAAAAAGTAAAAACTCAGCTTATGAAAACAGCAGAAAAATATCATATAACGATTACACAGGCTGTTCTGGGATTTTTTACATGCCAGGATTTCAACTGTGTTCCGCTGTATGGACCAAGAGGTGCAGACAGCTTCCCGGAAGCATGCGGTACCTTTGAAATCCCATTTGAAAAAGCAGATTATATTATTAAATAAAAGAGCTGCTGGAAGATCCAGTCAGGAAATTTTGCATATCTGAAAGAAATGCTCCAGATCAGAATAGGATATGATCGTTGGGTAATTGATTCCCTTTTCAGGTGGTTTTTCCTGACTGTACCAGATTCCTAAAAGTCCATTATCCCGGGCTCCTTTCACGTCTTTAGAATTCCTAAAACTGGCCTGCTTAAAATAATCAAAATTGTACATTGAAAAAAGGACAGTTTTCCAGTATGATAGCAGAGTCATTAAGAAAGTGAGGGGAATTATTATGAATACTCAAAACAGTACAATTACAAAACTTGCGGAGACTGCACTTCTGGCTGCATTATGCTACGTTGCTTTTACATTTTTGCAGATTAAGATTCCGGTACCCGGCGGAGATGCAACATCTTTACATATTGGAAATGCGTTTTGTGTATTGGGTGCACTGCTTCTCGGGGGATGGTACGGCGGTATTGCAGGTGCTGTGGGCATGACGATTGCAGATATTATGGATCCGGTTTATATCACAGTTGCTCCCAAGACATTTGTTTTAAAACTCTGCATTGGTCTTATTACAGGACTTGTCGCTCACAAAATCGCAAAAATCAATGAGAGTACAGACAGGAAATATGTATTTAAATGGAGTGTCATTGCTTCCATAGCCGGACTTGCATTTAATGTTGTGGCAGATCCTGTTGTAGGATATTTTTACAAACAGTATATACTTGGTCAGCCGCAGAAGCTTGCAGAGGCTCTGGCAAAGATGAGTGCAGTGGCAACTCTGATCAACGCGATTGTATCTGTGATTCTGGTTGTGATTATTTACAATGCTCTGAGACCTGCATTGATAAAAAGTCATATACTTGTTATCAAAACAGGTAATAATGAAAACTACTAATAATAAACAGGGTAATGCAAAAGGACTTCCGATTTGTTGAATTCAGGTGTGTAATATAAACACAGAAACAAATCAGAAGTCCTTTTGTATACTGATAAACTGAACCAGGGCTGATGATCATTCAAGAGCCAAGAGCAATGAATGGCCGATCGTTCCTTCCGGCATTTTAACGTCAAAGTTGTCTGCAATGGTTGCGCCCACAACTGCAAATGTATCCTGATCTTCCAGTTTTCCATCAGAATTCATGGAAGGAGAATACATAAGAAGAGGGACGATTTCTTTTGTATGGTCGGTTCCTTTGAAGGTAGGATCATTTCCGTGGTCTGCAGTGATCATGAGAAGATCATCGTTTTTCATATTTTCCAGAAATACTCCAAGGCTTTTATCGAATTTCTCCAGTTCTTTTGCATAACCTTCTGTATTTCTGCGATGTCCCCAGAGTGCATCGAAATCGACGAGATTTGTAAAGACAAGTCCGTGGAAATTTTTTTTCTGCATCTCAATGGTTTGCTCCATTCCATGAACACTGCTCCTGGATTTATATGCTTCGGTAATTCCCTCTCCATCAAAAATATCTTTGATTTTTCCGATGCTGATCACATCAAGCCCAGATTCTTTCAGCGCATCCAGAACGGTTTTTCCATAAGGTTTCAGCGCGTAGTCGTGACGGTTGGATGTACGCCTGAATTCTCCCCGCTTTTTTCCGACATAAGGACGGGCGATGACGCGGCCTACCTTCCACTCATCTTTCATGGTCAGTTCTCTTGCGATTTCACAGCAGCGGTATAGTTCATCCAGACCAAAGGTTTCTTCATTTCCGCAGATCTGAAGGACGGAATCCGCAGATGTGTAGACGATCATATGGCCGGTTGCGATTTCTTCTTCGCCAAGTTCGTCAAGGATTTCCGTTCCGCTGGCACTTTTGTTTCCGATGATGAAGTGCCCGGTCCTTCTGGATAATTCATCAAGAAGCTCTTTTGGAAAACCGGTTTCCGTGAAAGTCCGGAATGGCCGGGTAATATGAAGCCCCATCAATTCCCAGTGCCCGGTCATGGTATCTTTTCCAACACTTGATTCCAGAAGTCTTGCCTGATATCCTTTGACAGCTCCGCTGTAATTCACATGAGTGAGAGGATGAAGCCTGCCAAGTCCCAGACTGGCCAGATGCGGGATATTGAATTCCGACATATTTTGATCAATATGTCCACATGTATCACAACCTTCATCACCATATTCTGCCGCATTCGGCATGGCACCGATTCCAAAAGAATCAATGACGATGGTAAAAATTCTATGATATTTCTGCATGTTGTCACTCTCCTTAATTTTTTTACAGCGCATATGATTTATATTTATTCCAGATTTCCGGGACCAAAACCCAGTGGAAGAAGTTCTTTGAGGGTAAGTTCTGTGTAATGATCTTCGTTTGTTGCCAGGATGATCTTAAATGTTACCGGATTGCAGAATTCCATCATAACCTGTCGGCAGACTCCGCATGGAGGTGTGTATTCTTCCAGGATCCCGTTCTTCCCGCCAACGATACAGATAGCTTCGAATTCCCGGGCGCCTTCGCTCACTGCCTTAAAAAAAGCAGTACGTTCCGCGCAGTTGGTTGGGGTGTATGCTGCATTCTCGACATTGCAGCCGCGGTATATTTTGCCTTCTTTTGTGAGAAGAGCGGCTCCGACGCGGAAATTGGAGTACGGGGTGTAGGAATACTGCATGGCTTCAATGGCTTCCCGGATTAATTGAGCAGTGTTGATCTCATTTGTCATTGAAAATGATGCTCCCTTCTTTGGCTTTTTCCTTACGGATCATAATCCGGACAGCTTCGATGGCTGCACGGATCGCCATATCTGTATCGTGGACAACGGGATTATCAAGCCCTTTTCTGGCTCTTTCCTGATTGGCAATGACAGCAAGGACAGAGCCCACTTTTACGCCTAGAGCTGCACCTGTAATAAATAATGCGGCAGATTCCATTTCGGAAGCCTTGCATCCGAGTCTGCACCATGCGTCCCATTTATTTAATAATTCATAGCTTACAGGCTTAGTTTCCGGAGAGTGCTGTCCATAGAAAGAATCTTTACACTGAACAACACCTACATGATATGCATAGCCAAGAGTATCAGCTGCCTGTGCAAGAGCGGACGTTACCTGAAAATCCGGTACTGCAGGAAATTCAATGGGAGCATATTCTCTGGAGGTTCCTTCCATACGGATGGCACCGTTTGCAATGACAAGATCTCCGCTTTTTACATTGACATCCATGCCGCCGCTGGTTCCTACACGGATAAAGGTATCTGCACCGCACTGTACCAGCTCTTCCAGTGCAATAGATGCAGACGGACCACCGATGCCTGTGGAGGTGACACTTACTTTTTCGCCTTCCAGATATCCGGTATAGGTAACGTATTCTCTGCTGTCAGCAATGAACTGAGGATTGTCAAAATATCGAGCGATCTTTTTGCATCTCTTGGGGTCTCCGGGGAGAATTACATATTTCCCGACATCTCCTGTTCCAACCTGAATGTGATAGAGTTTATCGTTTTCGGAATAATTAATCATAGAGGTCTCCTTTCATTTTTATTTGCGTGTTGTAAAATTTGTACAAAAATTCAAGCGACATTCTTAACGATATTATATGATATGGCTATTCTATCGTCAATGGTAATTCCAGTGTACTGGCCGCTTGTAAAAAGGATTTCCAGATTTTATAATTTTGATTATTTTATTACAGAGGAACGATGCAGAAATTTGGTAAAGTTTCTGTTGTAAGCAATTTACTGCATTGATACAATTAAAATTATAAGAATGAGCCTTCTATATTTATAATTCAAGGATCAGTATCTGGTAGCTGTGCAGTGTGACAGTCAGTCCTTCTGCAGTCATATCAGGATAGTTGTTGAGAAGAATTTTGCGGAAGGGGGAAGGCAGAGTTACAGACTGCATATCCCGCTGATAGTTGCCAATTACAAGGAGTGTTTTGTCACCCTTCCGATAATAAGCCATAAGGTTGTGGCGATCTTCCCATAAAGGTTCCAGTGTGCCATAAACAATGGTCTCTTTGTATTCCGGGTTTTTACGCAGGGAAATTAGTTTTTTGTAAAAGCTGCGTACAGAGTCGGGATCATTTTCCTGGCTGGCAGCATTAATGGAGGTATAGTTGGGATTGGGTTTGAGCCACGGTTCTCCTGTAGTGAAACCGGCATTTTCTCCAGAGGTCCACTGCATAGGGGTGCGGGCATTATCCCGGCTGAATCTACGGACCGCATTTAGTGCTTCTTCCGGAGTGCATCCTGCTTCCAGCGCGACTTTGTATTCGTCAAGGGAGGAAATATCATCCACTTCTTCAATGGACCGGAAAGGTACGTTTTCCATTCCAAGTTCCTGTCCCTGATAAATAAAAGGAAGTCCCCGCAGCATGAAATTCAGTGCAGCCAGCATTTTTTTGCTTTCCGGGCAGCAGTCTCCCTCAGGAATGTATCGGCTTACACCTCGCGGTTCATCATGATTTTCGATGATATTGGAAACAAATCCGATATCACCGATTTTTCTCTGAGTTTCAAAACAACATTTTTTGTAATCATCGGGTGTGATAGGTGCGGCATCGTACCAGCCTTTTTCACTGCCGCCGAAAATAGTTTCGTTAAAGTCGAACATCGTGGAAAAATATCCGTTTTCGCCGATAAATTCCGGCAGTTCTTCTTCTTTTTCATTAAAAACTTCCCCAACAGAAAACGCATCATATTTTTTGAAAGTTCTGTCACGCATTTCTCCAAGGAAGGTTCCGACACCGGAAGCATCCGCAAGCATTTTGTGAACACTTGATAAGCCGTCTACACGGTCCGGTTCATAATCGCGCAAAGGAAGAGCCTTTTTGATGTTGATGATGGCATCAATTCGGAAACCGCCCAGGCCTTTGTCAAGCCACCAGTTGATGTTTTTATATATTTCTTCCCGGACTTCCGGATTTTCCCAGTTGAGGTCCGGCTGTTTTTTGTGGAACAGGTGAAGATACTGTTTGCTGGTTCCGGGAAGATCTTCCCACACAGGTCCGCCGAAATAGGAACGCCAGTTGGTGGGAAGTTCTCCTTCTTTTTTATCGCGAAGATAAAAGAAATTACCATATTTGCCATCAGGATCTTCACAGGCTTTTTTGAACCATTCGTGTTCATCAGAACAGTGATTAACTACAAGATCCATGAGAATGTACATATTGCGCTTCTTTGCTTCTGCAATCAGGCGCTCCATATCTTCCATGGTGCCGAAACGCGGATCAATGTCATAATAATCAGAAATATCATATCCCTGGTCAGCAAGGGGGGAACGATAACATGGGGAAAGCCAGATGATATCAATTCCAAGATCCTGAAGATAGTCTAGTTTACTGATGATTCCGGGGATATCTCCAATGCCGTCACCATTAGAATCATAAAAACTCTTGGGGTAAATCTGATATGCCACTTTGTCGTGCCACCATTTTTTATTCATGGCTGAAACCTCCTGGTATGTATAGTTATAGAAAATGATTTAGTTACCGCAAAGGAGCGGGAAGAAACGAACGTTGTATTGCCAAATCCTGTAAAGCAGGACTATTTCTTTTCACGTTTTTCAGAATATCATATTTCCGGGAAAAAAGATAGAATTCTGTAGAAGAATATGGATGCATATAAGAAAATGTATGCATATAAGAAAATGTATAAATATGAAAAAAGCTGTTGACAGCCAGAATGGATTGTGGTAATCTAATTGAGCTGTCAGAATGAATTGTTTATCTGGTAGATACAATTTGATATTTTTTCAGAAAAGCAAAAATAACTGTTGACAGATGACTGAAAATATGATAAAGTAGTCAGGTCGTCAACGAGAGCTGACAGAAACCTTGATAACTAAACAGTGAAACACATACGATTCTCGAAAATTCTTTACATTCAAAACGAAGAAGAATCTTCAAAAACAGTAAAAACGAGAGATAGCTAGTAGTTATCTTGAGTGAATCAAACACCTCATGAG
>JALEHU010000042.1 GCA_022770365.1 Blautia sp.
TGGAAAACTATTATAAAATGTAACAGCCGAAAAAACTATAAACATAGCTTTTTCAGCTGCCGATTGTTATCCACTAAAATAAAAATTTAAAATTCAGCACTTTGCACAATGACTTTTATATACCTGTGAACAGTAACAAAAATGTATATTATATACACAACTGTAACAGAATCATGGGTTAAAATATGCAGATTATCAGTTCTCCCAATCCCAGACATTAGACGAAGAGACACTGGTTTTTGGCTTCTTAATTACCAGTTCGGGACTTTTAGCGCTTACTTTGGTGTTTGCAGGGATAGATTCTGTAATAAATGTGTTGCCGCCGATAATTGTATTTTCACCAATCACTGTTTCTCCTCCAAGAACCGTGGAGTTCGAATATATAGTCACATTGTCACCAATGGTAGGATGGCGCTTCACGTTTGCAAGCTGCTGACCCTGTCTGGTAGAAAGGGCTCCCAGGGTCACGCCCTGATACAGTTTTACATTATTTCCGATTTCTGTTGTTTCTCCGATTACCACTCCGGTTCCATGGTCAATAAAGAAATACTCTCCGATCACAGCGCCGGGATTGATATCAATTCCGGTACGTCCATGTGCATATTCTGTCATGATTCTCGGAATATGAGGTACGTTTTCCACATAAAGAATATGTGCCAGACGGTATACATAAATAGCCAGAAGACCGGGATAGCATACGATGATTTCTTCTTTCCCCTTGGCTGCGGGGTCACCGTCAAATCCGGCCTGAACATCCTTCAGAAGCATATTCTGTACCTCCGGCAGCTTTTCAAAAAAGCCGGCACAGACCTCCTCGGCGTGTCTGCTGATCTCCTCCGGATTTCCCTCCGGATCCTGATACAGAAAAGCAATTTCAATCTGCTCTTTCAGCCGGTCATACAGGCAGTTCAGTCTGGAACCCACATAATATTCCGGAAATATTTCAGCACTGGAGTCCACACCAAAGTAACCTGGAAAAACAATCGGGCGAAGCTCTCTCACAATATCAATTACCACAGAACGGTTGGGAAGTCTCCTTCCATTTCTGGGCAAAAACAGTTCTTCCGTACGATAATGATCCGTCAATTCCTCCACAGCCTTCAAAATCGCTGTTTTTTTATTTTTCATAATTTTCTCCTCTTCACACTCATATCGTTAATTTATCATATTACAGTATTCTTTTTTCGTCAATAATAAAAAAAGGAATTGACCTTTTAGCTCCCAGAAGATATAATGAACAATGTCGGGTCATTCTGCTGAAGGAGATCCGCATCCGGAGATGTACCCAAGTGGCTGAAGGGTCCGCACTCGAAATGCGGTAGGTCGGGTAACCGGCGCGAGAGTTCAAATCTCTCCATCTCCGTTTTTATTTGGCTTTTGCTTGACAAATGCATTTACTGCATGTATAATTGCAACAGATAGAACATAGGGGATTGGTCAAATGGTATGATAGGGGTCTCCAAAACCTTTGGTGGGAGTTCGATTCTCTCATCCCCTGCTACTAATAACGTTGGAAACGTTTGTTTCCGGCGTTATTTTTTTTATTCATTCACCTTAAACGGAATAGAAAACCCTCAGAGCAGCAACTCCGGGGGTTTTCGTAATCAATAGACATATATACTTTTCTAACTGAAATTATACTTCGCTTTCTCAGAAAATATCAGGAAAAATCTCTGGCTGACTCTGCCAGATAGGCAGCTCTTCCCTCTTCATAAAGATTCCGTCCTTCGCTGTCAATAATCACAACCAGCGGCATATCTTCTACATAAAGCTTTCTCAGTGCTTCAGAGCCAAGGTCTTCGTAGGCGATCAGCTCACATTTCTTGATACACTTTGCAAGCAATGCTCCTGCACCACCGATAGCACCGAAATAAACACCGCTGTATTTCTTCATCGCTTCCACAACTTCCGGAAGGCGGGCACCCTTACCGACCATTCCTCTTGCGCCTACAGACATCATTGTCGGCGCATAGGCATCCATACGTCCGCTTGTGGTCGGTCCGGCAGAACCGATCACCTGTCCCGGTTTCGCAGGAGTGGGACCTACATAATAAATCGTGGCGTCAGTGGGATCAAATGGCAGCGCTTCCCCTCTTTCCAGAGCCTCACACATTCTCTTGTGCCCGGCATCACGGGAAGTATAAATGGTTCCGGTAAGATATACCGTATCCCCCATGTGAAGTGTTTTTGCCAGTTCTTCTGTCAAAGGCAGCGTAATATGTTTTTCCATTCAGATCACCTCCGTTTTGTGGCGTGTAACATGGCAGCTGATATTGATCGCACAGGGCATTCCTGCTATATGTGTAGGCATGGTCTCAATATTCAGGCCAAGTGCAGTGGTTCTGCCTCCAAAGCCCTGAGGACCGATTCCAAGTTTATTAATTTTTTCCAGCATTTCCGTTTCAAGTTCTGCATAGAAAGGATCTTCATTGTGCACATCAATCGGGCGCATCAGAGCCTTTTTAGCCAGAAGAGCCGCCTTGTCAAAAGTACCTCCGATGCCGACTCCCACCACCATCGGAGGACATGGATTGGGCCCTGCAGTCTCCACAGTCTCCAGGATGAAGTCCTTGATTCCCTGAAGGCCTGCTGAAGGCTTGAACATACGAATGGCACTCATATTCTCACTTCCGAAGCCTTTAGGTCCCACAGTGATTTTAACATTCTCACCCGGAACAATTTCCGTATAAAGCATCGCCGGAGTATTATCTCCTGTATTTCCACGGCGGACCGGATCTTTCACAACAGATTTTCTCAGATAGCCTTTGTCATAACCTCTGCGCACGCCTTCATTTACTGCCTCGCTAAGGTCACCGCCAGTCAGATGCACATCCTGTCCGATTTCCAGAAAAACACATGCCATACCTGTATCCTGACAAATGGGTACATTTTCTTTATCAGCGATCTCATAGTTTTCAATAATATTATCCAGAATCCCACGGGCAATCTCTCCGTCTTCACAGGCACGGCAGGTTCTGATCGCACACTTGACATCTTCCGGAAGATGCTCATTTGCTTCAATGCAAAGTTTTTCGATCACATCCGTAATCCGGCTGACTTCTATTTCACGCATAATACGTCCTCTCCTTTTCGAATGATATTCATCAGTATTATAGCAGAAAAACAGCTGCCTTACAGCAGCTGTTTCAAATTTTATACGAAATGAATGTATATTTCTTTACCGGTAAAGCACAAAGGCTTCATATGGTTTCAACGTCATATTCTCTTTGTCATACGAATCAGCAATATTTGAAATCAGACATTTTGCATTCCGGAATTCTTCCGGAAGCACGAATTCCTGTTCCTGATCTGTAAAATTACATACAGTAAGCAGCTTCTCGCCATCCATTTCCCTTGTATAAACAAAGAGATTTTCATCGTCCGGAAGGAGCAGTTCATATTTGCCATAAACAATCAGCGGATACTGTTTCCGAAGTGCGATCAGCTTCTGATAGTAATGGAAAACAGAGTTTTCGTTTGCCAGTTCTGCTTTTGCATTGATCTCTTTATAGTTGGGATTTACCTGAATCCAGGGTGTACCTGTGGTAAATCCTGCGTCGTCCGTATCATCCCACTGGACAGGCGTACGGGCATTATCTCTGCTGATCAGCGTAATACAGGGCCAGAATACTTCATGGCTGACAATGCCGCTTTCACACCATTCCTTATATGCGTTAATGCTTTCGATGTCATGGAAATCCTCTGGTGTTTTAAACGGATAATTGGTCATTCCAAGCTCTTCACCCTGATAAACATAAGGAGTGCCCTGCATCATATGAAGACAGGTGGCAAGCATTTTTGCAGAACATTCCCGATACTGAGGTCTGTCATTTCCAAAGCGTGATACCACTCTTGGCTGATCATGATTATCCCAGAAAAGGCTGTTCCATGCTTTTCCATAAAGCTCAGTCTGCCACCTGGTCATAATCTGTTTCAGTTTCGGAAGAGGCATTGCCTCATCTGTCCATTTTCCGTATTTGCCGTGCGCATCCACATGTTCAAACTGGAACACCATATTCAGTTCATGTTCGTCCTCTCCCGCATAAAGTTTTGCCTGATCAATCGTTACTCCGGCAGTCTCTCCTACAGTCATCAGATCATATCTGGAAAGAACTTTTTCATTCATTTCTTTCAGATATTTATGTACGTTCGGTCCGTGAATACAATACGGTGCAAAATCTCCATACAGTTCTTTGACTTCCCCATCCGGCATTTCGCCGGTCTTGGAAATCATGCTGATAACATCCATACGGAAACCATCTATTCCTTTTTCGCACCACCAGGTCATCATGTCAAATACTTCCTGGCGTACCACCGGATTATCCCAGTTCAGGTCCGGCTGCTTTTTGGAAAACAGATGCAGATAATACATTCCTCTGTTCTCATCATACTCCCAGGCAGGACCGCCAAAACAGGAACCCCAGTTATTTGGCGGCTGATTTCCATCCTTTCCTTCCCGCCAGATATAATAATCATGATACGGATTTTCTTCTGATTTCCGGCTTTCCACAAACCATCTGTGCTCATCAGAGGTATGGTTTACGACAAGATCCATGACGATTTTTATTCCGCGTTTGTGTGCTTCTGCAAGCATCTCGTCAAAATCTTCCATTGTTCCGAATTCTTTCATGATTGCCTGGTAGTCACTGATATCATATCCATTATCATCATTTGGGGACTGATACACAGGTGAAAGCCAGATCACATCGATTCCAAGTTCTTTCAGATAGTCCAGCTTAGACGTAATTCCTTTCAGATCACCGATTCCATCCCCGTTGCTGTCCATAAAGCTTCTGGGATAAATCTGATATACAACCGCTTCTTTCCACCAGTTTTTTTCCATTACCTTTGTCCTTTCTACTACAATATATTTATGGTTAATAAACCTATCTTTCAGATCTTGTAACTGTTCAGCAGGTAATATCCCGCAAAGTCTGAACTGATATGAGATTATTATATCTTGTTTCGCCTGAAAGCTCTTGCACCATTCTGTATTATAATAACACAATCTTGACTTTTGAAAACATCCGAATCAAAGCAACAAAAAAACAGCTGTTTCCAGCTGTTTTTCTCTTTGCACCTTCAAAACTACATACATGCCTGACATTTCCTTGAGAATTTCCAACCTTGCTTTCGCTCGTCAGCGGCCACCTCGCGACTTCGTCGCTCAGTGCCTTTTGCTTCGCAAATGTCCAGGCCAGTCCATGACCATCTGCCCACAAGCAAGCTTGTTACCAGATGCT
>JALEHU010000057.1 GCA_022770365.1 Blautia sp.
AGGACAGCGACGACCCCGTACTTCGCTATTCTGCCAACCTTGTGGAATTCTTTTCCGGTTTTACTCTGGGGCAAATCGATCAGGCCATGCGCGCTTTCAGACAGCTGCATGAGGATATGGAGGCGGCTTTTCAGGCGGAGCCTGCACCTTTGCTTCAGGCGATGGGTGCATTTACATTCACGGCAGCGTCGGTTCTTCTGCACCTTCCCATGTCCTATGAGGTGGATCTTCAGCAGCAGATTTCTTATCTGCCGGAAGGACTAAAGCTGTGGGCATGCTATTTACTTGCCCATAAGGCTTATCTGGAGGAAAACTACAGCGGTTCCCTGGCAATCGCGGAACTGGCGATGTCCATGAGCCGGAAGCTGTATCCGATTGCTTCGATTTACGTACATCTTGTGGCGGCCATGGATCTGATGAGCCTTAAGAGAGTGGAAGAAGCAAAGCAGCACATCGCACAGGCATGGACGCTTGCCCGCAACGACGGCTTAATCGAGCCTTTTGGGGAACATCACGGGCTTTTGCAGGGCCTGATCGAACTTTTCTTCCAGAAGGATTATCCCGAAGAGTTCGAAAAGATTATTGCCATAACTTATTCTTTCAGCGCAGGATGGCGCAAAATTCACCTCATGATTTCCGATCATGAGGTGGCTGACAATCTGACTACTACCGAATTCACCATCTCCATGCTGTACAACCGCGGCTGGACAGCCAAGGAAATCGCCGCGTATATGAACGTTGCTCCCCGCACCATTACCAATACTATTCAGATTATTTATCAGAAACTGGGCATCTCCAGCAAGCGGGAGCTGGGACGGTTCATGCTTACATAAAACATCGTTTTTTCTAAAAACCGTTCGCTTTCGCGAACGGTTTTTTTACTGTTGATAAATGTACAATGCTTAAATGGCTGTTAGATAAGTGTCAGATGTGTGATTGATACTTTTATGTGGATCTTTTCTTTAGTAAAAAAAGCATCGAAATTACTCTGTGCAGATGGCAGATCATCCTGTATAATATTGCCATAAATTGGCGGAGGAGGCGATTTTATGGAAAAAGAGAGACTGAGAACCTTTTTTATTGATGGTGATCAGCTCACAGTGAAGTACCATTATGATGAGAAGGCAGAGATTTTCATCGGCCAGTTCCCTGAATTCGAGGAGGGACCCAGGTACACACCCAACGGAAGACCGTGGAAGAGCGCTGTCAGCATCGGTTGTCCCTTTGCCGAAGGTAAATATGATGACTGCGGCTCCTGCCCCTGGCTGATCAAGGCGGAACCCAGGGACATCATAGGCGTCTGTTTTCACGAACGATTGCGCAGCAGGGCTTCACCGGAAAAGAAACCGGTAAGCGATATATCAGCATCAACCGGCAATTGACAACAGGAGGAGAAAGATGAAAGATTATATGAAACGATTGATTTCGGTGCTCCTTGTGATCGCCATGACCACAACCAGCACCTTTACGGTCTTCGCAGAGGCCGGCGGCAGCGTGCAGAAGTCTGCCGGCGATGTGTTTTCCTTAGAGAAAGAAGACACAAAAAAGGAGATCACATGGGCACAGGCCGGCAGACAGATCGCCGGCATGCTGAGCTATATTGTCGAAGACGCGGCCAACATCGATCTGACCGTGCATTCGGAGCGGATCAAGGATCTGAGCCTTGAGGATGACAGCATTTATCTTGCGATCCTCGCAGAGGAAGGATATCTGCCCGAAGAACCCGAGAAGATCGATCCTGAAGCCGTCATCACGGAAGAGGAGTATCTGAGCCTGCTGGAAACAGCGTTCCCGACAGTGCTTGATTCGCAGACAGCGATCGATACTCTGCAGGGGGAGATGGATCCGGGCAACCTTGTCCTTATGGGAGATGATCTTTCCATCAGCACACTGCTTCCGGAACGGGTTGCAGTCGCGGAAGCGCAGCAGCTGTCCATGACCGCAGTCAAATCAGATGCACTTTCCCTGAATGCTGTAAGCAGTGTCGAACTGAGCGAATGCGAGATCGAACGCGTACATATCAGTGATACTGCGGTAGACGAAGAAGAAAGTGATTCGGAAGAAGAAGCAGATTCAGATAAAGAAGCAGATTCAGAAGAAGCAGATTCAAAAGAAAAAGCAGATTCAGAAGAAACAGACTCAAATAATGAAGAAACTGATTCAGATAAAGAAACCGATCCGGACGAAGAAGAGCCGGACCTGATCTATCTTCATATGAATTCCGGCACGCAGCTTCCCGAGATCATCGTCAAGAGTGCGGACGAAGTGATTATCGAGGGCAGCGGCGCTCTGGGCGTGGTCCGTGTGCAGGAGGCTGTAAATGCCCTGACTGTCCGGGCTACCGGTTCCGTGGTCAACGAAACTGAGGAAGCCTTTGAAGTGACCGGCCCCGATGACAAGGTCGTGGAACTGCAGCCGGGTGAGCAGGTGGATTTCGTACTGAACAAATGGCTGGTGTCCTTCGTCACCGAGGGTACACCCGTCAAAACCCAGGAAGTCGCTCCCGGAGGCATGGTGAATTACGCCGGGGCGAACACCGAGCTGGAGGGAAAGATCTTCACCGCATGGTATGAAGACGCTGACTTTTCCACTCCGGCTTCCCGTCTGGAAACCGTGGACAGAGATATGACCCTGTACGCCCGCTTCGTCGATGAAGCCGACGCGGCGGTGGTCACCTTTGAGACCTTCGGCGGAAGTGAGCTGGAACCGCTGGTATTTGCCAAAGGCGAGTATCTGCTGACCAAGCCGGTACAGAGCCTGTACACCGCCAAAGAGGGCTATACCTTCGGAGGATGGTGCGTGGACGAGGAATGCACCACGGGCTTTGGCTACATGGATCCTATTGAAGAGAGCATGACCCTCTACGCCCTGTATTCCTCCGAGGAGCAGATTGCTAGCGAAAAGCCGGGTACCGTTGCCGAGGTCGAGCTTCCCGATGGCGAGGCTGCCATCGGCCTTGTCCTGCCCGAGGGCATGACCGCAGACGAGGTTCTGGATAACATCACCCTCGAAGAAGGCACCGGTCCGGAGGCACCGGAGATCACCGTTCGCGAGACCGAAGGAGGCGCGGAGATCTACTGCGAAGAGGGCTTCGTTCCCGGCACAACCTTTACCCTGACCGCACAGAACGGCGTGATGTTTGAAGGACAGCCGGAATACATCGATACACTGACGGTGAGCATCTACCGTGAGCAGATCGAAGTCGTTGAGTTTGCCGAAGGGCTGACCTACGTCCTGTGGGACGATGTGACCGATTACACTCCCGTGAGCAGGACGAACGATACGGAAGATATGGAAGATTTTGATAATGAGGATATGAGCGACTATACCGGGGAAAGCACTGTGTTTAATATGCTGGAAGAAAACGAAGCGAAAGGCGAGGTCATTCCCGGCAGACTGATCCTGACCGGCGATGCGGATCTCCGGCCGGAGCAGGTCGTTGTATTCTACGACGGCGAGATCAACCGGGACGAAATCTCCATCACCGAATGGGAGAGCGGCGATCGGGCAGGCTATGTGCTGTATGCCCAGATTATGACCGTGGAGCCCCTGGAAGACGGGACCAGCGAGGTCACCTTCCGCTATGCCGATCCGGAGGACTACATCTCCGAGCTGGAGATCCATACCACCGAGGGAGTGGACCTGGAGGAGCAGCTGACCGAGGAACAGATCGCCCAGGCCGAAAAGACCATCGTCAGCCAGATATCTTCCAATGAAGAACTGAAGGCGCAGATGATGATGGCCGTCATGACCAGCGATGAAACGCAGAAGATCCTGGACGACAAGTACGGTCCCGGCACCTACTCACTGGCCGGAACGATTGTCGATCCCACCAGCATCGATGTGGATCCCAATATCACGACCGAAGACAGCACCTTGACCGTCAGCGTTGATGTGACCTATACCATGGTGCTGTACGACACTACGTATGACATTTTAGGTGCGCAGGGCAAGCTTGCCACGATCACACCGAAGATGCACTTTGAGCAGCAGCTGACGCTGGATGTCAATGCGGACGGCGGGTTCCTGTGGATGGATATGTCCGTTGTGTTCAAGACCAAGACCGACATGAACCTGGAACTCGAGGTGGTCACCGGCGAAGGTACGAATGTCATCGATAAGGCCAAGACCACGCTGGAGGAGGTCATCCAGGCAGACGGAACGGCAGTGGACGGCTACGATTACGAAAAGGCGGCATACGATTTGATGGGCTGCATGCTCTGCCTGACTTCAACCGAACACGCATATTTTGATCTGTTCGCTGTGCCTTTGCTGAATATCAAGAAAAACTTTTACTATGGTCTTGAGACCATTGGCTTCAAAATTGAACTGATCGGCCAGGCGTCTGTGACCGCCAACTTCGGCGTTAAGATCACGGCGGAGTACGGCCAGAAGGTCGGCTTTAAGTACAACTTCCTGAAGTCCAAGGGCGGTACCTACAAGCAGAAACTGGCCGGTGACGTCACCAGCGAGGTCTTCCTGATCGGCGCGATGGGCGTGCGGCTGGGGATCCAGGTCACCTTATACTTCAAGATCGCCCAGGTCATCCAGGCACACTTCTTCGGCGCGGTCTTTGTCTATGTCGAACTGGCAGGCATGTTCATGCATAAAGCTGCAGTGTCGGCCGGCGGAGGCAATTATGCGGACGCGCTGCATCTGGATGTGGGCATAGACCTGGAGCTCGGTTGTAAAACGAGGATCGACCTGTTCCTCTTTGCCTTTGAGCTCAGCTCCCCGCTCTGGACGGAGCGATGGTCATTGTACACCCTGGACCACTACATGACCATGAGCGTGGTGGAGAAGGCGCCGCTGGAGGAAATGTGGGCGAAGACCATGAAGAACGCCAACTACAAAACCAGCTATAACCTGCTCTATCTTCCCCTTGATTCCTACGACCTGCGCACGGCCAAATGCACCAAAAGCCAGCTGCTGTTTGAAAATCTGCAGGAGGGCAATGTCACCGCAAAGCTGTCGCTGGAGAACGTGGTCATCAACGGCGAACCTGTCGCGGCTGATGATCCGCGCGTCAATGTCATGGTCGTTGGCGATGGCACAGACGGCCACAGGTACGGCTCGATCTACGCAGACGAGTATGCGGCGGCCAACTACAAGGTAGAGGACTATCAGTGCGACGTGGTGCTGACTTATAAGAATAAAAACAAGTCCGAATTGATCAAGAACCATCGGCAGGTATTCCCCTTCCATCGCGAATTCAAGATGGCCATCACCACGGTCGACGTGAACATCGCGCTGTACGACTGGTGTGCCCACAGCTGGGGGATCGAGGCAGCACAGTGGGACAATACCACCGTGTATGAGACCACCTTCGAGGATACCCACATTCTGGGCTGTCCCACAGATATCAGCGCAACCGGTGAGATCGATCTCGACGAAGTGATCGCCACTGTAAGGAAGCAATATCCCGAAATCGATGAATCGATGCTCTCCTGGTTCAACCCGACCCTCAACCAGGTAAACCGCACCGTTCAGTACAGCATTCCGCAATTCAGCAACCTGTGCTATTTGACGCCCAACAGCGGAACTGTGCGCTATAACGTGTATGAGACGACCAATGAATACAGCGTGACCTTCTGTCTGTTCGTCAACCGCTATCAGGGATATACCGGTGATATTACCTACATCATCGAAGCGGACGACGCGCCTGCGGATACCCTGTTCACGATTCGCGGCAGAGACACAGGGGAAAACAGGACCTTCGTGCGCATGGAGGATACATCGAACCGCTGGAGCCTGACCGTTCCACGTGTTGCTTTTAACGGCAGCAGGAGACCGATCCAGATGCGTGTGAACGGAGGAGAAACCATCGATTCCGGACTGACGGTCACCGGACGCGAGAAGGAATCCGTCGTCGTACTGAAGCTGGAAAGCCTGAAAAAGAAACTCTCCGTCACCGGCGGGAAAGGCATCGCGTCCTGGGAGATCCGTTCCCACGATCCTTCGCAGATGAACAGCATCCTCGCCGGCGAAAAGGTCGTCCTCTCTGCCGGGCTGATGAACGGCTATCAGAATCTGCGCCTCACCTCTGAGCCCGCAGGACTGCAGTATCTCTCTGACGGCAGCACGGTCACCTTCACCATGCCGGCCCACGACGTCAGTGTGACCTTATACGGATCGCGCAACTATCAGGTGAACTTCATGTACAACTATGACGGGCTCGGCGTATACCGGAGCGCGGATGTGGAGGAAGGCTCCGCCGTCGGACGGCCATCCGATCCATCCGTCAGCGGACTGACCTTCGCGGGCTGGTACGACAACGCCGAATGCAGGGGCGAACCTTTTGACTTTGCGAAGCCGATTACCGGCAATATTACTCTGTATGCCGACTGGCGGGTGAATGTCACCGTGGATCTGGGCGGCCCGAAGGGGAAGGCGGAAGCCAACGGCTACGGTTTGATCTTCCCCGGCGATCAGAGCGAATACGCCCGCTACACCTATTCCACGCATAAGGTGGGCGATACCGCGCTGGATTACAAGCTGCCAAGCTATATGGGCTACGATTTCCTCGGCTGGTACACAAATCCGGAATTCTCGGGAGAACCCGTGAATCCGGCGACTTACGTGCTCACCGGAGGTGTGACTTTTTACGCCTGCTGGAAGGCTTACGCCTTCCTGACCTACGAGCTGAATTATGGCGAACAGGAAACGCCCTACTACATGTCCATGGAATATGTGGGTATGCCGGTACAGCACATGCCCGAAAAGCCGCAGCGCGAGAACTACAGGTTCCTCGGATGGTTCCGCTCGTCCAAAACCACCGCGGATAACTATGTCAGACTCGATGACTATATTGTGGAAAAATCCATTACACTGTATGCGGGATGGAAGCCGCAGGAATACATTATCACCTACAATCTGGACGGCGGCGAGAACAATCCCGCCAACCCGGGCTACTACACCATTGAGAGCAAAGATATCGTCATTGGCGAACCCACCCGCAAGGGCTATCAGTTCCTCGGATGGACAGCGAAAGGCATCGGCACGGATGACGGAACAGTGCGCATCCCGGCCGGCTCCACCGGCAACATCACCCTGACTGCCAACTGGGAGGTTAGCGTCTATACGCTCAGCTGCGATGCCGCAGGGGGCACCATGACGCAGACCGTACCCGACACATACACCGTCAAAAGTGAAGCCATTGCTCTGGAAAATCCGACGCGTACCGGTTACACCTTCCTGGGATGGACCGGCACGAACCTCACCGAGCCAACCACCGATGTGGTGATCCCCAAAGGCTCCACCGGTAACCGCAGCTACAGAGCCAACTGGCGTGCCAATACGTCAATCGATGACATCGTTGCGAAGGCACTGGCAGCAATTCCGGATTCGCACACGATGAGTGTGAACGATTTCTCCGGCATTGAGGTTATCCAAACACTCGCCATGGATGCGCTGACCGGCGATGATACCTTTGCCCCCTACCTCGACCAGATTTCCGTAACGGTCGAACAGGTTGGCGAGGCGGTTGAGAAGAGCGCGAGCATTTCCTATACCGTGAAAGCAACTGTTACCTTCACCGACGACGACGGCAATATCAGTGCAAAAAGCAAGAATGTTGCGCTGAAGGTCGAGAAGAATCCCGTTACCATTACCGCGGATGTCCGCTATCCGTCCGGAAGAAAATCCGTTCCTTACGGCACGCGCCTTGCGGATGTGGAACTGAACGGAAAGGCGACCTCTGACGGCGAAACCGTAAAGGGAAGCTTCACGTGGGAGGATGACACCATCGTTCCCCTTAGCGCGGATAACGGCAGCGAGATCTACAAGGTCGTGTTCACACCCGAGGATCCCGGCAGATACAGCACTGCGGAAACGATGATCGCCGTCAATGCACGGACCGGCGTGAAGGTCGTCCTCGATGCGCCGGATACCATCGAGTACACGGGACGCGCACTGGATCTGTCCGAGTGCAGTTTCCATGCAGTCGACATGGATACCGGTGAGAAGATCACCGGAGCGGCCTTCAGCATCACGGGCGCTGTGCTGGAACAGCCCGTGACCACGCCCGGCAGGGCCACTGTCACGCTGAAGGGATACGAAACCCTTGAGATCACCGGTGTCAGCGACCCGGATCTGTACGACATCGACGACACGGATATCAGCGATACCATCACCATCACCCGCGCGGTTCCGGTCATCAGCGGCGTGACGGAGTACACCGCCGATTACGGCAGTGTGCTGCGGAGCATCGTTCCGGATCTTAAGGCTGCAACAGCAGCGGAAGATACGGTTGCCGGTACCTTTGCATGGGAGAATCCAAATATCCCTCTGAAGGAAGCGGGAGAATACACTTACAAAGTGATCTTTACACCGGATGACCTGAGCTGCTACAGCAGCGCCGTCATCGACGCAAAGGTGACCGTCAGCGGCTATCCGGGTGAAGTTACCTACATCATTGAAGCACCTGACGCGCCTTCCGATGCGCTGTTCACAGTCACCGCCGATCACGGCGGGGAAAAGACGCTGTCCTTTGCCCCTGTGGAAGGAGAGCAGAACCGCTGGAGACTGGACGTGGCCCGTGCTGCCTTCGACGGCACAGAGCACGCGATCATGCTCCAGATGGGAGAGAACGACCCCGTCAGATGCGGACTGACCATTACCGGACGCGAAGCAGAGTCCGAGGTCATCCTGAAGCTGGACTATGTTCCAAGAAAACTCTCCGTCTCCGCAATGGACGGCATCGGCACCTGGGAGATGCTGACTCCTGCCGGCGGCCAGGCGGATGCCATCGCGCCCGGTGAAAAGGTGGTACTTTCCGTCAGTCTTAAGGACGGTTATAACGAACTGCGTTCCACCTCTGACCCTGCGGGACTGAACGCTTCTTATGAGAACGGCCGGTTTAGTTTCACCATGCCGGCGCAGGATGTGGAACTTGTGCTGCGCGGCGTGAAGGATTACCAGGCGGAGTTCCTGTACAACTATGACGATATGGGTGTCTACCGCACAATCGACACGCAGGAGGACGGCGGCATCTCCATGCCGAAAGATCCTTCCGTGGAAGGCCTTACCTTTGCAGGCTGGTATGACAATGCCGGATGCACGGGAGAAGCCTTCGACTTCACCAAAAAGCTCAGCGGAAACATCACTCTCTACGCCGACTGGCGCGTAAACGTCACCGTGGACTTCGGCGTTATGAAGGGCAAGGCAGCCTATGATACCTCTTCCGGAGAGGAAGGTTCCGGCGGCGGTGGCTCGTCCTCCTTCGAACTGATCTTCCCGGGCGACGAGACCGAGTATGAGCGCTTTACCTACTCCACGCAGAAGGTGGGTGACCATGCGCTTGAGATCGTCCTTCCGGAATCTGCAGAATACCGCTTCTTCGGCTGGTATCTCACGCCCGATTTCTCGGGAGAGGGCATGATGAACCTCTCGTCCTTTGAGCTTACCGGAGGCGTGACCTTCTATGCCTGCTGGAAGAAGGCCGCCACCCTGACCTACAGGAAGAATGACGGCGTCGACGAGGCCCCCTTCCATGAGGCCCTGGAATATGTGGGCATGAAGATGCAGAATGCCCCCGGCGAAGTACCGCAGCGTGACGGCTACAAATTTACCGGCTGGTACCGCACACCGGCCTGCGAGGAAGCAGACCGGATCGACCCGGATACCTACCTGGTGGAAGGCACCATGACGCTGTACGCCGGATGGGAACCGGAAGTATATTCCATCAGCTACGAGCTGAACGGCGGTGAGAACAATGCGTCCAATCCGGACAGCTATACCGTTGAGAGCAAAGAGACCGCCATCGGCAGACCCGAACGGAAGGGTTATCAGTTCCTTGGCTGGACGGGTACGGGTCTTGCAGAGCCGACACCCGATGTGGTGATCCCAGCCGGTTCCACCGGTGACATCACCCTGACCGCCGAATGGGAACCTATAGTATATTCCATCAGCTACGAGCTGAACGGCGGTGAGAACAATGCGTCCAATCCGGACAGCTATACCGTTGAGAGCGGAGAGACCGCCATCGGCAGACCCGAACGGAAGGGTTACCAGTTCCTCGGCTGGATGGGCACGGATCTCACGGAACCGACTCTGGAAGTGAAGATCCCGGCGGGCTCTACCGGAAACCGCAGCTATACTGCCAAATGGAAAGCCGACGACCCCATTGCCAGCATCGTGGATGCGGCACTGGAGGCCATCCCGGATTCCCACGAGATGAGCATCAATGATTTCACGGGTACCGATGTGATCCGGAAGATTGCATGGAACGCAGTGGAGGAGGATGAGAACTGCGCCGACTATCTTACACATCTTTCCGTAGAGTCCGTACCGTACGGCGAAGCGGAAGAGGACGGCGAGGGCTATTCCTACACCGCGACCGTGACCGTGACCTATCAGGATGAAGAAAATACCTTCTCTAACGGCAAGGATTTCCTGCTGCGGGTACTGAAGAACCCTGTCACCATAAAAGCGGAAGCCGGCTATCCGGCGGACAGCAGTTATATCCCTTACGGCACGAGCCTCGGGGATGTGACCCTGACCGGAACGGCAAGCTCCGGCGGCACAGAAGTAAAGGGAAGCTTCGCATGGGCGGATGACACCATCGTTCCCCTGAGCACGGACAACGGAAATGAGATCTACAAGGTCGTGTTCACACCTGAGGATTCCGGTACATACAGCACTGCGGAAACGCAGATCGCCGTCAATACCCAGATCGGCCTGAAGATTGTCCTCGATGCACCCGATACCATCGAATACATGGGACGGGCGGTGGATGCGTCCGAGTGCAGGTTCTACGCAAGCGATATCGCGACCGGAAAGATGATTAAGGGAGCGACGCTCGACATCACGGGCGCTGTTCTGGAACAGTCCATGATCACGCCCGGCAGTGCCCCCGTGAAACTGAAGTCTTATGAGACCTGTGAGATCTCCGGCGTCAGCGACACGTCCCTGTACGCAATCGCAGGCACGGATGCCAGCGATATCATCACCATCACCCGTGCCAAAACCGTCCTGAGCGGCAGCAAGAAATACAACGCCGATTACGGCAGGCTTTTGAGCAGCATTACCCCTGCGGACCTTGGTCTGAAGGCGGCAACGTCTGCCGAAGATACAGTGGCAGGTACCTTTGCATGGGAGGCTCCATCCACTCTGCCGGGAGTAGGGACATCCACCTACCGGATAACCTTTACCCCGGACGACCTGAACTGCTACAGCAGTGCCTTCATGGATGTGGAGGTGACCGTGGAAGGTGTTCCCGGAAAGATCACCTACTTCATCGAAGCGCCTGACGCGCCCGATGGCACCGGCTTTACCGTCGCTGCCGAAAACGGCCCGGTAAAGACAATGAACTTTGCACCTGTGGAAGGCGAAACGAACCGCTGGAGTCTGACAACGGATCGCGCCGCATTTGATGGCACAACGCACGCGATCATGCTGAACAGAACAGGCATCGATTCCATTGAAAGCGGACTGACCCTCACCGGACGCGAGGAAGAGTCCGAGGTCACCCTGAGACTGGAACACATTCCAAGAAAACTCACCGTCAACAGTGATGCCAGCATTGAGTCCTGGAAGATCCAGTACCCTGATGCTTCCATGATGAACGCTATCGCGCCCGGTGCTGAGGTGAAGCTTTCCGCAATTCTGCTGGAGGGTTATAACAACCTGCGGCTCACCTCTGATGCTGCGGACCTCAACTACGACATCACTAAGAATACGGACGACATCACTGAGAATACGGTCACCTTTATCATGCCGGCACAGGATGTGAGCATCGACCTGCGCGGTGTGAAGATCAATCAGGTGAACTTCCGGTATAACTACGGCGATATGGGCATCTACCGAATTGCCGATATCGCGGAGGATGGCAGCATTACCATGCCGGAGGATCCTGTTGTGGAAGGCCTGATCTTCAAGGGCTGGTACAATAATAAAGAATTTGAAGGCAAACCCTATAAAGGCAGCGAAACGTTCAGCGGAAACACCGACCTCTACGCCGACTGGTGGGTGACTGTCACCGTGGACTTCGGCGGCCAGAAGGGTAAGGCACAATACTACGGAATCGTCGGAGGCGGTTCCGGGGATGGACTTGAAAGCGCTCCCGTGCTGATCATCCCTGGCGATGATTCGGAAAAAGAACGGTTCACCTTCGAGATGCGGGTCGATCAACGCATGGTGGAACTGGTTAAGCCGGACATCGAGGGCTTCGATTTCGGCGGCTGGTATCGCACGGATGATTACACCGGTGAAGTGCATAAGGAATCCAGCGAGTACTGGCTCGACGAAAGTATGACCTTCTATGCACGCTGGTTAAAGAAGGCCAAGATTGACTATTGGCTGAACTATCAAGAGGAGGAAAGCGCGGATCTCCACTGGACGGCAACCGAATATGTCGGTGAACTGATTAAGAAGAAAGTTCCCCCGGATCCCGAACGCCCAGACTACGAGTTCACCGACTGGTACCGTAGGACGGACTGCCAGGAGGAAGATAAGATCGATTTTGCTACTTATCTCGTGGAAGGCGATATGAATCTGTATGCGGGATGGAAGCCTATAGATTATAAGATCACTTACAATCTGGAAGGCGGCACGAACGACCCCGGCAACCCGGCATCCTACACTATCGAGGACGACAGGATCGATATCGCCCAACCTACCCGCGAGGGCTATAAATTCCGCGGCTGGGAAGGCACGGGTCTCAAAGAGCCGACCCTCAATGTGGTAATCCCCACCGGTTCCTCTGGTGTCATCACCTTGAAAGCAATCTGGGATCCCGTGGCGTATACCCTCTTCAAGGAAGGCTTCAAACTCCATCACGGCGAGGCGGTTAACCCCCTCACGTACACCATCGAAAGCGATGATATTACACTGGACAATCCTTCCGCGGAGGGCTACAACTTCCTCGGCTGGGTCGATGGAGACAGTGACGAGCCGGTACTTGAAGTGGTGATCCCCAAGGGATCCACCGGTAATCATGAGTACTGGGATGTCTGGGAAACCACCGTTCCTGTTTCAGAGATCATCCAGACGCTGCTGGGCGCCATTCCGGCTGCGTCTACCATAAGCGTGAAGGATCTGTCCAAGCCCGATGATATTGAGAAGTGCGTCATGAATGCGCTGAAAGCGGATCAAACCTGTGAACGCTATCTTGATAATTATTATTATTCAGACGACGCGCTCGATATCGTTGTACTTCCGACCGGCGATGCGGTTCAGGATGGCGAGGATTTCGTCTACAAGGCTACTGTCACTGTATCCTTTACCGATGACAACTATATTGAAACCAAAAGAAGTAAGAATATCACCATGCGAGCCGCGAAGAACAACGTGACCATAGATGTGAGCGCCGTTTATGAGAAAGGAGAGAAATACATTCCTTACGGTACTCCCCTTGGCAAGGTGGAACTGACCGGTACAGCAAAAGACGAAGCTGGCAATACGGTAGATGGTACCTTCCAGTGGGCGGATCCCGACATCATACCCCGGGGTGCGAATAACGGAGAACTGCTATACGAGGTTGTGTTTACGCCAAATGATACCTCCAGTTACAACACTGCCCAGACGGCGATCGCCGTGTCCGCGCAGATTGGCGTGCAACCTGTGTTCAATCTCGGCGATGAAGTCCCGTATTACGGACGTGACTTAGATTATTTTTTACTCTATAAGGATTTGGATGGTTTCTATATGGCCGACTTCGATACCGGCGACAGGCTGCCGACCAACCTGGGAATTACTAACCCGTATTATGTTCAGACCTCGTATATGCCTGGTCCGGCTACAATCTCGCTGACAAAAGATAAATCCCATGAACTTACACGTCGTCCAACAATAACCGACGATGAACCAGGCATTATATATTATGATCCTTATCTGGATCTGGATAAGTATTTCCTTGTCAGCGCGGATGCTAGCGCGACTTTCAAAATCGTTCCCTCGGATACGGAATTCACACACCCCAGAGGCTTAATTCCAGTCACCGTTGAAGGAGGCACAAAGCTGGGCGATATCGACTACATGACTTTGTTAAAGGGAAGCTACTATCATTGGAGCTTGTTTGATATCGATGCATGTGGTGAAACCTACAAATGGGCCATTGAGAACGATGGCGATCTGACAGGAACCCTGGTATGGGAGAACCCGGACACCGTACTGGATAAAGTCGGCACATTCGAGTACAATATCGTCTTCCAGCCGGATCGTACGGATCTGTTTAACCCCTGCAAGGCATCGGTCGAAATCACGGTGACCTCCGGCAAGGTGGCGATCCCTGTGATCGAGCCGGCAGAGTACAATGGAACCCTGCAGAAGGCGAACATTTCCGACACCGCCTACTACACCGTGGAGAGCAACAGCGGCGGCATTGACGCGAGTGATTACACAGTCGTCCTGAAGCTAAAGGATAGCGTAAATACTGCGTGGAGTGACGGAACTACAGCCGATAAGGTTTTGACTTTTACCATTAAGCCCGCGAAGCTGAAGCTGGATAAGACCAAACATTCTGTCTCCCCGCTGAGCTACGGTCAGCAGCTGTGCACAGATCCAAACGGCACGTCAAATGATATAATCAAGACTGCCAACGACATGCTCTCGGGGCTGGTGGTTACCGGTATCAACGGTGAGCAGATCAACGGCAAGTGGGTTTGGGATGCTTCCATGGAAGGCATAACGCTGTGCGCAAGCATTAAAGGAGACAATGCAGACTTCGGTGACGGACACTCCGTGGAGGCATACTACCTGCCATATGTGGATAAGCCGGAGAACTACTCCCAGCTTAGGGAAACCTTCACCGTGCAGGTTAGCCGATCAACGCCCGATACCAACAATTGCGGCGGCTATATCGCCGAAGAAAATGTCTACCAGCCTGAACCGCCTGCGGAGCCGGTTAACACGTTTGGAAATTTCGAGCCTCGCATCAAGAGAATGCCCGTCAATGATAAGACCGGTGAGAGTGTGCCCGGATGGATGGAATGGCCGGATCCCGATAAGTTTGTTGAAAATACCGCTGTCTACAATGCGGTGTTCCACCCGTATACAGAGACAATCAATGGCGTAGTGGGTAGCAACTATAAGGACGCTGATGTTAAAATCAATATGCCGGTTACTAACCAAAGGCGTGCCAATATCATTATGAGAAGCGGCAATTATCTCTACTGGATGGGCAACTTGACGTCCAGAGCTAGAAAGGTCATAAGGGATAACAAGTATGGCACTGCCGAAACCGAGGTATGGATGAGCCTGGATGGCGGAGAACTGGGCATGCTGCATGTCAGCAGAATCCAAGTCTATCGTCATGGAACAGATATACTCCTGAGCGACAACGAATACAAAGCCGACGGATCCCATATTGTCTCCGGTGCCAACCGTTTTGAGGTTTATTTAGAAGTAGAGAGTAATGAGTCAGGGAATGCTGTGTGTACGATTAAATATGGAAGCGGCCAAACCAAGTGGACCCTGTCAGACCTTGATGTCTACATGGAACTTGCGGATCAGAACAATACGACAGTGACGAACGCATCCTCCTTCAGCCTGCGCAGCAGGGCGGCAGCCGCCGTGCCGACAGTGGAACCTACGCCTGTACCGGAACCCGGCGCCATCGGAAATGTGGTCAGGATCGAACCGAAACAGGATGCGAAGAAGACCGATGACCTGTGGACGATCCAGCTTGCAAAAGACCAGAAGAAGGTTGAATTCAAGTGGGATGTGAGCAAGACCGCTTCCGAATATCTGGTATATACCCAGAAGCAGGACGGCAAAGCCGAACCGGAGCTGATCGACATGACCAAAGAAAAGAAGATCGAACTGGATGCAGCGGATTACGCTTCCGGACGTTATAAGCTGTACGTAGGTGCAGTTCTGGAAGACGGCAGCGTATCCTGGGGAGAAGCACTGTTCGAACTGATGGCTTACGTCGAACCAACGGCCGAGCCGACTCTGACACCAACTGCCGAGCCGACTCCGGTATTTACGGCTGAGCCGACCCCGGAACCAACGGCCGAGCCGACTCCGGAACCAACCGCTGAGCCGACCCCGGCACCAACGGCTGAACCGACTCAGGTACCTACGGCCGAGCCGACTCAGGTACCTACGGTCGAGCCGACTCCGGAACCAACGGCCGAGCCGATCGTGGAACCAACGGCCGAACCGGAGCCGATGTCCGAACCGGCCCCGGAACCAGGTCAGGAAGCACCGGCTGCTGAAGCAGCAGCCGGAGAACTTCCGGAATAGAAGGTAATATGAAACGAACGATTTTTAACTTTGCAGGAAGAGTTTTGGCTCTTCCTGCAATTCTGATTTTATTCATGATCCTTCCGTGGACGACCTGTTGTGCAGAGGAAGAGATCACTGTCTGTATCCTTGATTCCGGCTGCAGCGAGAATCACACGGAAGGAGAGAGCTTCCTGGATGATCCTGATGATCTGACGGATTCTGTCGGCCATGGCACCCGTATCTGTTCGCTGGTGAGAAACGGTGCGCCGGAGGCGAAGGTGGTTATGCTCAAGTGTTTTGATTCTCAGGATACCGTGAATGAAGAGGCTATTATTTCCGCGCTGTATGCCGCTGTGGATACGTATCACGCGGATGTCATCAACATGAGCTGGACGCTGGCTGACGAAAGTGACGCTCTTCATGAAGCCATTCTCCATGCTCATGACCAGGGCGCCATCCTCGTTGCCAGCACCGGTAATCTGAGTTTAAGCACCGGTCCCGGTACTGTCGCTTATCCCGCCGCATGGGACGAGGTCATCGGCATCGCAGGTGTCAACCTGAATGAGGAAGGAGAGCCGCAGACCAGCCTGTGGTATCTTTACGGAGAAGCCGTCGATTTCTGTGTCCGCGGCGACTGCGGCGAAGAAAAAGGCTCCTCCTATGCCGCCGCCCGTGTCTCCGGCATGATCGCCGATTATCTTCAGGACGGCAATGATCCTTTGCTGATCACAGAACACCTCGCGGATATGACGCAGGATATGGGAGAGCCCGGGTACGACGACTGGTACGGCTGGGGCTACCTGAAAATTCCATAAAAATATTGCATATACATTAGAAATATCATATAATATATTCGGGTTTGGATGAGTAGGATCCGTTATGTGGGAGATGCTTCGCATCTCCCGTTTCTATCTAAACGGACATATCTGCTTACGCAGACACCAATAAAGAAAAGCCGGTTGCTGACGCAATCGCTTTTATAGAAAAACAGAGGAGACAGTAGTATGTCAGAGCAGGTGATTGATATGGGGAAATATCAGCGCCAGACAATCATACCGCAGATTGGAGAAGAAGGCCAGCAGCGATTGAAAAACAGCCGTGTGACAGTCATTGGAGCCGGAGGATTAGGCTGTCCGGTGCTTACTTATCTTGTGGAAGCAGGAGTGGGAAACATCCGTATTATTGACAGTGATTCGGTATCTTTGACCAATCTCAACCGGCAGTTTCTCCACAGAGAAGCAGATACAGGACGAAAAAAAACAGAATCTGCGGAAGAAAAGCTGAGAACTATGAATTCTTCTGTAAAAATAAATACAGTCACTGAAAGATTAACGAAAGAAAATGCAGAAGAATTGATCGTCGGAAGCACAGGATTCTCATGCACTATGCCGGATGTAGTTATTGATTGTGTGGATAATATAAAAACAAGACTTACGGTCAGTGAGTGGTGTATGCAAAGAGAGATACCTCTTGTAGAGGGCGGTATCTCCGGCTTTTATGGATTTGTAACAGTGATCAGCCGTGAAACCGCATGTCTGGAATGTCTGGGTTATCACAGTGGTATGGATGGAAAGACCGTTCCTGCACTTGGTACAACAGCCGGCGTGATTGGTTCTCTGCAGGCTGCGGAATGTCTGAAGATCCTGCTGGGTACAGGCAATATACTATATGGAAGGATGCTTCAGTATGACGGACTGGAGAGCCGTTTTGATGAAATTCCTATTCAATATCGTGAAGACTGCAGGCTGCACCGTCGTGCGGCAAAAGGAAATAAACAGAAAGAGAAAGAATAAATAACAGGAGAAGTTTCTTTTGACTGGAAACACAATGTATGTTCATAAGTACAAGGTGTAAACGGAAAAAACGTTCACATAAATATTCAAGCGAAAGCAACAAGGAGGAAACAAACATGAAAAAAAGAGCAGCATTATTATTGTCAATTCTGATGGGACTTTCTGCAGCTGGCGTATGTTCCGTACAGGCGGCAGAAGAAAAAGGAGAGCTTATGATGGCAACCACCACCAGTACAGCAGATACAGGATTGTTGGATTATCTTGCACCGCTGTTTCTGGAGGACACAGGATGGGAACTTAAGTGGGATGCAGTAGGAACTGGTGAAGCTCTTAAAATGGGTGAAAACGGAGATGTGGACATTGTTCTTGTACATGCGAAAGCAAGCGAAGAAGAGTTTGTTGCAAATGGATATGGAGTAGAGCGTTTTCCTGTAATGTACAATGACTTCATTATTGTCGGACCGGAAGAACCGATCGCTCATACAGATGATGTAGAAGCAGCTTTCAAACAGATTACAGACGATAAGCTTCCATTTGTTTCCCGGGGGGATGATTCCGGTACAGATAAAAAAGAAAAGAAAATCTGGTCAACACTGGAGCTGGATCCGACTGTCAATGAAAATTATGTGGAGTCAGGACAGGGCATGGGTGCAACACTGACCATGGCAGACGAAAAACAGGCATACTGTCTGACTGACCGCGGTACATATCTGAAAATGAAAAAGGATGCAGACATTGCTCTGGAGCTGGAAATTGTCTGTGAAGGTGCTAAAGACCTTCTGAACCAGTACGGTGTCATTGCAGTGAACCCGGAAAAATATCCGGAGGTAAACAATGAGGCTGCCAATGAATTTATTGAGTGGATCTGCTCTGAAGATGTACAGAAACTGATTGGTGAGTATGGTGTGGAAGAATATGGACAGGCATTATTTACCCCTAATGCAGGTACAGAGAATTAAAAGATGAATTATTTGGAAGAACTGATCAGCAGTATCTTCACAGATGTGGGAGTGTATGACGCTATAAAGGTCACTTTTCAGATGGCTGTATGGTCTACACTCCTGTCATCTGTATTTGGGATTTCACTGGGGCTTGCTCTTGAACGGAATCACTTCCCGGGAAAAAGGATTGTGATCCGGATCAACCGCACCCTGATGGGCGTTCCGCCAGTGGTCGTGGGATTGTTTGTGTATATGCTGATTATGAGAAGAGGACCGCTGGGATTTTTAAATCTGTTGTTTACGATCCGTGGAATGATTTTGGCACAGACTCTTATTATAACACCGATTATCTGTGGAATGACATATTCTTACGCTGCCAAGGCGGCACCGGAAATCCGTGTGTTCGCAAAAACTATGGGAGCCAGCAGAAGACAGACGGAAGTATTAATGCTGAAAGAAATGAAATATGAGCTTTACTTCGCTGTGATCACAGGCTTTGGACGTTCCATCAGTGAGGTGGGGGCAGTCATGCTTGTGGGAGGAAATATCAAAGGGAATACAAGAACTATGACGACTGCCATTGCATTGTTAAAAAGTCAGGGAATCTTTCATGAGGGTATGGCATTGGGCGTGCTCTTGCTTGTAATGGCATTTCTGATACAGAGTCTGGCTGATTTTTTCAGAAAAGAAGCAGAATTTCATGAGAATTACTAGAATATAGTTATTTACGAACCGATGTACTGGTCGGAGAGACTTAAGATGAGATTTGAGAATGTGAAAAAAAGTGTGGGGGATTTTCAGCTGGAAATCCCTGACCTGTTAATAGAAGAAGGAAAGATACACGGGTTTATCGGAGGAAACGGCAGCGGCAAGACCACAACGGCAAAGCTGATCATGGATATTCTGAAGCCTGACAGCGGAAAAGTCAACTACGATGGGCTTTTGCTGAAGGATATTACCATGACTGCGCAGCGTCCCTATCTTCTGCATGCCAGTGTGTATGAGAACCTGATATATCCGTTAAAAATACGCGGGATCAGACTGGAAGAGAATAAACTGGACAGTCTTCTTAAGGAGTTCGGTCTGTTTCAAAAGAAAAAGCAGTATGCAGGAAGTCTGTCGAGCGGAGAACGCCAGAAGCTTTCCATGCTGCGTGCCATGGTATTTCAGCCGAAAATGATTATTGTAGATGAGACACTTTCCAATATGGATTCGGAAAGTGTGGACAAATTTGAAGAATGGATTCTAAGTGGACAGCAGGAACATCCGATTACATGGATTATGATCAGTCACCGTCTGGCGCATATATATCGGCTTTGTGACAGAATTCATTTTTTTTCAGAAGGCCATGTAGTGGCAAGCGGTACCAGGGACGAAGTATTGTTTGAGAATCAGGATGAACGGATCAGACGGTTTATTTCAAAAGAGATCATCGTGGAAGATAAGGGGGAGATACAATGCAGTTTTTAAAGGTTGATACGCTGGAGGAAGCAAGAGAAAAGCTTCTGAAAGAGGTAAATTCCTGCTTTACAAAGACGGAGAAAATTGCACTGGACGCCGCAGTTGGCAGATGCCTGGCATCAGATGTTATCTGTCCTTTTATGGTGCCTGATTTCAGACGATCTACTGTTGATGGATTTGCAGTAATTGCCAGTGATACACAGGGCGCCGGAGAAAACATACCTGTATTTTTGGATATCGTTGAAGAGGTTTCCATAGGTAAGCCTGCAAAGAAACAGATCCGCAGCGGGCAATGCGCTTATGTGCCGACGGGCGGCATGCTTCCTGACGGTGCGGATGCAATGGTCATGGTAGAATATACGGAATTATTTGATGAGACAAGTGCTGCGGTTTATAATGCGGTTTCTCCAGGCCGTGGTGTAGTGCAGATTGGAGAGGATGCCCAAAAAGGAACTATTCTTCTGCAAAAAGGAACTGTGTTGAATGCAGGAAGTATTGGTGTACTGGCATCTGTCGGTATTTCAGAGGTGGAAGTTTTTTGTCCATGGAGACTTACCATCGTGTCCACAGGGGATGAACTGATCCAGCCTGGAACAAAAAGAAACCCCTGTGAAGTATATGATGTAAACAGCCATGCAATTCTGGCGCTTGCCAGAGAGCAGGGAATGACAGCAGTGGAAACCATTGCACTGGAGGATGATGAAGTACTTCTGGAGAAAACCCTTCGCCGTGCTATGACAGTCAGTGACATTGTTGTGGTATCCGGCGGCAGCTCACAGGGAAAAAAAGATGTGACTGCACAGGTCATCGACAGAATTGCAGATCCCGGTGTCTGGACACATGGGCTGGCCTTGAAACCGGGTAAGCCTGCAATTGTGGGAATGGACGAGCCTTCCGGAACACTGCTGCTGGGCCTTCCGGGACATCCGGTGGCTGCGATGATGGTATTTGAGCTTCTGATTATCTGGCTTAAGAGAAAACTCTTTCACGAAAAAGAAAAGCTTTTGATACCTGCTGTTATGGAATCCAATATACCCGGTGCACCTGGAAAAACCACCTGCCAGACAGTAAAGCTGATTCCTTGTGAGAATGGTTATCTTGCCAGACCTGTTTTTGGAAAATCAGGACTTATGAGTACTCTTACCCAGGCAGACGGGTATGTAATGGTGGAAATGAACCGGGAGGGGATAAACACAGGAGAAACGGTATATGTACATTTGTTCTCCTGATTGCTGCTCTCTGTATTACGAAAGGAAAATCATGGGAAAAAGAAATTTATATCTGAAAACAACCCCTGTAAAAGAAGCGCTGGATAGTTATATGAAAACGCTGAAAGATTGCGTACAGCCGGCGTATGAATCGATTCCTGTCACAGAATCCCTGAACAGAATCACACATAAAGCAATTTACGCCAAATACTGCTCGCCGCTTTTTAATGCGGCAGCTATGGATGGAATTGCAGTCAGTGCGAAAACAACGGAAAATGCATCCGAAGCAAATCCGGTAGAGCTGGTTCTGGGAAAAGACTGCAGGATTGTGGATACAGGTGACCCCATTCACGACCCCTATGACGCAGTTATTATGGCAGAAGATCTGTTGGAAACAGAGGAGCCGGATAAAGTAAAGATCATTAATTCGGCAGCACCATGGCAGCATATCCGTCCCATTGGAGAGGACATTGTTGCAGGGGAGATGATTTTGCCTGGAAGACATTGTATCCGTCCAATAGATGTGGGAGTGCTGTTGTCAGCGGGAATTTTGGAAATCGAGGTAGTGAAATTACCGACAGTGGCTATTTTTCCCACAGGCACAGAGATGATTGAACCGGGAACGGAGCCGAAGGACGGGGATATTATTGAATCCAATTCCAGAATGTTTGAGAATATGGTGATTGCCCAGGGAGCGAAGGCAGTGCGTTTTCCCACCATAGCAGACGATTACGATAAAATTAAAGAGGCCGTCAGAGAGGCAGCGGAGAATTTTGACATGGTGATCATTAATGCAGGGTCCAGTGCGGGAACAGAAGATTACACAGTTCATGTATTACGGGAGCTTGGAGAGGTCTTGATCCATGGAGTAGCGATCAAACCCGGAAAACCGGTGATACTTGCGATTGTAAATAACCGTCCGGTTATTGGACTTCCGGGCTATCCGGTATCTGCCTATATCGGTTTTGAAAATTTCGTAACTCCTGTTCTGGAATTTCTGGGACAGAGAACCGGTAAACAGAATAAGACTGTCGAGGCAGTCATATCAAGACGTCTTGTTTCCAGCCTGAAGCACAAAGAATATGTCAGAGTAAAGGTTGGCTGTGTGGGTGATAAAGTGGTGGCTGCACCGCTTGCAAGAGGAGCCGGAGCTGCCATGTCTCTGGTACGCGCAGATGGATTCTGTGTGATCGAGCAGAACAGCGAGGGATGCGAAGCCGGGGAAAAGGTTCAGGTGGAACTCTACCGGGATATGGCTGAAATTCAGAATACTGTAGTGGTGACAGGAAGTCATGATCTGATTCTCGATGTCATGGCAGACATGATGCCGGACCGTTTTCCGGGAATGCATGTATCCAGTACGCATGTGGGAAGTATGGGCGGATTGATGGCACTGTTAAGAAAGGAAGCACATATTGCTCCCATTCACATGCTTGAGGAAGAAACGGGCATTTACAACATTCCATATATAAAAAGAATGTTCCGGGAGCCTGTGGCATTAATTAAAGGTGTAGGACGTGTCCAGGGGATCATGGTAAAAAAAGGGAATCCTCTGGGTATTGAAACAATTGAAGATTTAAAAGGAATCCGTTATGTGAACAGACAGAGAGGGGCCGGGACAAGACTGCTTTTTGATTACCGGCTGAAACAGGCAGGGATTTCGCCGGAAGAAATTCATGGCTATGACAGGGAAGCTGCCACGCATATGGCAGTGGCGGCACTTGTGGGCAGTGACAGTGCAGATGCAGGTATGGGAATACGCTCGGCAGCATTGTCTATGAATCTGGATTTTATTCCGGCAGGAAATGAGGAATATGATTTTGCCGTTCCTGTGGAATATCTGGAGCTGCCCCATATACGTGCGTTTATTGAGGTTTTGAAAAGCGAAGAATTCCATGAAAAACTAAATGAACTTGGTGGCTATACATGGGAATATGCGGGGGAAATCCGTATCATAGAATAGGAGCTGCAGAAATGGAAACAAAAACAGCAGGAAAAATCAGATCACTTTACCGATATCCCGAAAAAAAACAGCCCGCAGTTCAGGAAGGTTGTCTGATACTGGAAGAAAATCTGGGCATCAGGGGCGATTGCCACAGTGATGGGAGTGACAGGCAGATTTCTCTTCTGGATGTATCTGCAAAAGCATGGATGGAATCACAGGAGATAAAAGGATTCTGCTTTACGAAATTTAAAGAGAATATACTTTTGGAAGATTCGGACATTCCTCAATGGAAACCGGGCATTCATATCAAAGCGGGAACAGCGGAACTGGTAATTACGAAAATACAGAAGCACTGTTATCCGGAAATGTGTAATCTTGCAAAGTCAGGCTGCATATGCCGGTTTCAGGGAAGCAGCTGCTTTGCCAGAGTTGTTCGGAGCGGAATCATGAAAGTGGGAGATAAAATTGAAATGGAAGAATGAATGAGCATAGAAATAAGCAGAGAAATAAGAAAGGCAGGTGAACATTATGGCAACTGAATACGGCGGATACATGGGTAAGGTTCTGCAAATCAATCTGAGTACCCGGGAAGTTTCGGAGTATCCTTTTTCTGACGAGGAGCGGAAGCTGTTTATCGGCGGAAAAATAATGGCTGCAAAAATACTTTATGACAATCTGAACGGAACGGAAAAGCCGTTTTCCGAGGAGAATCTTCTTGTGATATCCACGGGTCCTATGACAGGTTCAGGAGCACCTAGCTCCAGCAGATTTAACATATCCACCTTGTCTCCTCAAACAGGCTATATTACATCTTCCAATTGTGGAGGAAATTTTGGATATTATTTAAAAAAGGCCGGTATTGATGCTCTGATTTTAAAAGGCAGATGTGAGAAACACACATGGATTGAGATTCACAATGATACAGTGAAATTCCATGACGCAGAAGATTTGTGGGGACTGAAGACATCGGAAACTCAGGCAGCACTTGATGAAAAACTCCGGATGAAAAACGGCAGGATTAGAAAGAATGGAAAAATCTGCATTGGTCCGGCGGGTGAAAACCAGGTTCTCTATTCATGCATTGCTTCTAATGAGCGTGTTTCCGGACGAGGAGGCACCGGTGCAGTGATGGGCTGGATGAAAATTAAGGCAGTCTGTGCCGGAGGAACAAAAGAAGTTCCTGTTGCAGAAAAAGAAAAGATGGTAAAGCATACTCAGAAATGGTTTCAATATCTGAGAAAGCATCCTCTGACAGGTAACCAGCTTCCAAGGCTTGGAACGGCTGGACTAGTAAGCTCTATGCAGATGCGTCAGATGCTTGCCACAAAGAACTATCAGTATGGACAGTATGAGGATTTTGAAAATATAAGCGGAGAAATCCTGGCAGAAAAGTACAACATTGTAAACAAGGGCTGCCTGACTTGTCCCATCAAATGCGCCCGTACTGTTGAGGTAAATGGAAAACAGGTAAAAGGGCCGGAACTGGAGACGCTTGTACTTCTCGGAAGCGGACTTTTGAACAATGATCTGGAAGGAATTCTGAGATGGAATTATGAGCTTGATGAACTGGGACTGGATACCATTTCCTGTGCCAATACCATTGCCTATGCCATGGAGGCGAATGAAAAAGGATTATGGAAGAATGGGCTGAAATTTTCAGAAACGGATGAATTATCAGATATTTTTGAGAAGATTGCCTATCGTCAGGGAATCGGAGACGAGCTTGCCATGGGCAGTAAACGACTGTCTGAAAAGTACGGCGGAAAGGAATTTGCAAATCATGTGAAGGGTATGGAGCTTGCGGCTTATGAACCGAGAAAAGCTGTTGGCCTGGGTCTGGGATATGCAGTAAGCAACAGGGGAGGCTGCCACTTAAACGGTGGTTATCTTACCATTTTGGAAGGACTTGGGTTAGCAATCGACCAGACAACATATCACGGAAAAGCTGACCTGACCATGCTCTTTCAGGATTTGATGGAAATGATTTCTGCTACAGGAGAGTGCCTCTTTACGAGCTATGCATTTTTTCCGTCGCCTCTTATGAATCATCCCAATGCGTGGTATACAAAGGCAGCCAATAAGATTCTTCCATACTGTGGATGTGTGGTCAGAATCATAAATAAATTCCCCGAGATTGCATGCTTCCATCTTCCTGTTTTTCACCATACAAAGGCTTTCGAATATACAACAGGCATGAAGATGACATTTGGAAAATATATACGGTGCGGAGAACGGGGCTACAATCTGGAGAGAGAACTGAACCGCAGATTCGGGGTAAATGCATCGCAGGATGTGCTTCCGAAACGTCTTGTAAAAACATTGCAGAACCCGGATGATCCAAGTTCAAGAGTACCTCTGAAAAAAATGAAGAGAATCTATTATCATGCAAGAGGATGGAACAGACATGGTCTTCCCACTGAGAGTCAGCTTCGAAAGCTTAAAATAAACAGCAGACGCTGAAGTGAATCTCGAAACAATCAGACAAAGGATGGTGGAAAATGATGGTCGTTAAATTGTTCGGTGTTGTCCGCCTGCAGACTGGTGTATCCTGTTTTGAAAGCGATGCAGAGAATCTCCGTGAACTTCTTGAAAATATCCCAGGACTTACGAAAAAGGAAGCAAAGGATCTGATTGTCCTTGTGAATGGTAAGTCCGTTGGAAGAAATTACAGGTTTCAGGACGGAGATGAGGTGGCTTTACTTGCACCGGCAGGAGGTGGTTGACATGAAAGAGAAAAAAAGACCGCATATCAACAGTAAAACCTGTGCAGGCTGCTCTGTATGCGTGGAAAACTGTCCTATGGACTGCCTGAAATTAACAGAACCCAGATATCACGGGGATATCAGGACAATCGCACATCTTGCGCTGCGTGATCAGTGTATTGGCTGTGGTATCTGTGCCAGGGTATGTCCTATAGAAGCAATTACAATGAGTGAGAAATAAAAGATAGGAGCGTGATTTTATGAACGTTGTGAAAAAAGCATATTGTCGTGTATACCAGAAGGCTTTTCGCCTTGCCCTCCCGATTCTTCCTTATACAGAACCAAAGCTTCTTAAAGGAATGGGTTCGGTTACTCCGCTGCTGAAAAAGAAGGGAGTTCAATCCGTTCTGATTGTATCCGGACGGACTGCACATCGTCATCCGCTGACTCAGAAGCTTGAGCAGAAGCTCACGGAAGCAGGAATCAGACATGAAGTGTATGACCGGACAGTTCCCAATCCTACCATTGATAATATTGAAGAGGCAACAAAACTTTATCATAGTATTGGTGCACAGGCGATTATTGCCATTGGCGGCGGCTCTGTCATGGACTGCGCAAAGATTGTAGGTGCCCGTGTGGTGCGTCCTCATAAGCCTGTCCGGAAAATGAAAGGACTTCTGAAGATCCTTCATCCCACTCCTCTGACCATTGCCATTCCTACTACAGCAGGTTCCGGCAGTGAGACGACACTGGCAGCAGTGATCACAGACAGTGAGACTCATTATAAATATCCTATCAATGATTTTGTGCTGATACCGGATTACGCGGTATTGGTTCCTGAGCTGACCACAGGCCTTCCTCAGAACCTGACTGCTACTACCGGCATGGATGCTCTGACCCATGCAGTGGAAGCGTACATTGGACACAGCACAAATAAGCTGACCCGGGATATGGCAGAAGAGGCAACCTGTCGGATCGTGAAATACCTTCATAAAGCTTATGAGGACGGCAGTGATATCGAGGCACGCCGTCAGATGCTTCGGGCATCTTACTGTGCAGGCGTGGCTTTTACCCGTTCTTATGTTGGCTATGTTCATGCAGTAGCTCATTCTCTGGGAGGACAGTACGGAATTGCGCACGGACTTGCAAATGCTGTTATCCTGCCATATTTTCTGGAAGAATACGGCACGGACTGCAGTGAAAAACTTGCCCATCTGGCACGTATTTCCGGTATTGCAGATAGAAACGACAGCGATGGTACTGCTTCTGGAAGCTTTATCCGCTGGATACGTGAGATGAATGCTTCTATGGGAATTCCGGATAAAATTCCTGAAATTCGAAAAGAAGATATTCCGGAAATGGCTGCCCGCGCTGATAAAGAAGCAAATCCTCTTTATCCCGTTCCAAGGCTCCTTGATAAGCGGGCTCTGGAGGAAATGTATGAGAGGCTGATGGTCTGATATTTCGTGTTTAGGCCAATATTACACCAGATTTGAATATATTGAATTCAGCTGTGCTGTCAGGGCCAAAGTACTAGCCCTGACAGCATTTTTTCTCACTTGTAATAACCAGTATTTTATTTTTGTTTATTGTAAAAAATATAAAGTAAAATAACTGGAATATATGTGGAGGAAGTTATGAATTCAATTTGGACAAAAAGTGCAGAGCTTCCATGTTTTGAAGCTCTGGAAGGTGAAGTGAAAACAGATGTGCTGATCATAGGCGGTGGTATGGCTGGTATATTATGTGCATATTTTTTGCAGAAAGAGAATGTGGATTACGTTCTTGTGGAAGGAAAAACCATTTGTTCCGGAGTTACACAAAATACAACAGCCAAAATCACCTCTCAGCATGGCTTGATCTATGATAAGTTTCTGCGTAAGACTGGCCTTGAAAAGACGAAAATGTATCTGGAAGCCAATCAGGATTCTGTAAAAAAGTATTATGAATTATGCAGAGAGATTGATTGTGATTTTGAACCAAAAACATCATTTATTTATTCAGTAAATGACAGAAAAAAATTGGAGAAAGAGGCGGACGCACTGCACCGGATAGGGTTTGAAGCAAAGATTACGGATACAACAGAACTGCCGTTTGATACCGTTGGGGCAATAGGTTTTGAAAATCAGGCACAGTTTCATCCGCTGAAATTTATCGCTGAAATTGCACGGAATCTGAAAATATATGAACATACATTTGTAAAAGAACTTAAGAATCATGAGGCGGTTACGGAAAAAGGAACGGTGTTTTACAGGAGACTGATCATGGCGACACACTTTCCTGTTGATAATACACATGGCATGTATTTTCTGAAAATGTATCAGAATCGATCTTATGTTATTGCTCTGAAAAATGCTGCACAGATTAACGGGATGTATCTGGATGCTGTAAAGAACGGCCTTTCTTTTCGAAATTACGGAGATTTTCTGCTTCTTGGAGGCGGAGGGCACAGAACCGGAAAAAACGGCGGTGGCTGGCGGGAATTGAGAAGTGCTGCCGGGAAATATTATCCAAATTCAGTGGAAACAGATCACTGGGCAGCACAGGATTGTATGACTTTGGATGAGATACCGTATATTGGGCGTTATTCTTTGAACACACCGGACTGTTTTGCTGCAACAGGATTTCAAAAATGGGGAATGACTTCGTCAATGACAGCAGCATTGCTTCTGACAGATATGATTATGGAAAGAGAAAATCCATATCAGGAAGTTTTTTCGCCTTCGAGATGCATGCTGACACCTCAGCTGCTGATAAACGGATGGGAAGCCCTTACCGGTCTTTTTGCAAAATCAAGAAAGAGATGTCCGCATATGGGGTGTGCCTTAAAATGGAACAGCTTCGAGCATTCCTGGGATTGTCCGTGCCATGGATCAAGATTTGATAAAGATGGAAGTTTGCTGAACAATCCTGCGAACGGTGATATAAAGTGGTAGATGCATAAGCAGACATTTCTGTCTGAAAGATCATTGAATTGGAGAATCTATATGGAGAAAAATCAGATTTATATAAAAGGCGGTACAGAATATAAAGAAATGACAAGAGAACTTCTGGATGTATGTGATCTAGCGGGCTTGATCGGGAATCGAAAAGCCAGGATCGGGATCAAACCCAACCTGGTTTCTCCCACTGTGGCCTCCTATGGCGGGACAACTCATCCTGAGGTGGTAGCCGGAATCCTGGAATATTTACAGGAGCATGGGTTTACAAATCTTATAATGATGGAAGGCTCCTGGGTGGGAGACAGAACATCAGAGGCTTACGAAATTTGTGGCTACAAAGATCTATCGGAGAAATACGGTGTTCCATTTATTGACGCTCAGAAAGAAAAGGCAGTTTCCCGGGATTGTGCAGGAATGCGTCTGAATTTATGTGCCTGCGTGGAGAATATTGATTTCCTGATCAATGTCCCGGTCCTCAAGGGACACTGCCAGACAAAAATCACCTGTGCGCTGAAAAATATGAAAGGCCTGATTCCAAATTCGGAAAAGAGACGTTTTCATTCCCTGGGGCTTCATAAACCGATTGCCCATCTTGGTGTTGGCATTCGGCAGGATTTTATTGTGGTGGATAATATCTGTGGAGATCTTGATTTTGAGGATGGCGGTCATCCTGTGGTCATGAACCGGATTCTTGCCGGAAGAGATCCTGTATTGATGGATGCTTATGTCTGTCAGATGATGCATTATGATGTATCGGAAGTTCCGTATGTGACTATGGCAGAAAAACTTGGAGCGGGGTGTGCGGATATTTCAAGAGCGGATATCTGTACCTGCGATAAAAAAGAAGTGGAACCGGTACCGAAGTCACGCAAGGTTGTGGAACTTCAGGATGCGGTTGAGGAAGTGGAATCCTGCAGCGCGTGTTATGGATATCTGCTGCCGGCACTGGACATGCTCCGGGAAGAGGGACTTTTTGAAAAACTGGATGAAAAAATCTGCATCGGACAGGGATGGCGCGGCAAAACCGGAGAATTGGGTATCGGCCATTGTACAGTTAAATTCCGTCATCATCTGGAAGGCTGTCCTCCCACAGAACAGCAGATCTATGAGTTTCTGAAGAATTATATTGAACTTAGCGGACAACCCAGCCAAAACTCTCCAACCCTTCACTTATGAGGAAATCTCCCGCACAGAAGAGAACTGTGCGGGAGAAAAGGAACGATGCTTACAGGCTTCCTTTAAGGATATTCAGAATCTGTTCCTGTGTGAAGCGGCTGCTGTCGATACACAGGTCATATTCTGACATATCGGTCCATTTGGAATCTGTGAAGTATTCATAATATGCTTTTCGCTCTTTATCCATTCGTCTGACCAGTTTTCGTACACTCTTTTCTTCACGTCCGGTACGTTCCATAACGTTTTTTACCCGGTCTTCAAAAGGCGCGTAAATAAAAATGCTCAGTGTTTTATCTTTTAGGATATGATTGGCACATCTGCCGACAATGACACAGTCTTCTTTGTCTGCCAGATTGATGATGATGTCCCGCTGCAATTCGTAGAGGACGTCATTCATAGGGATAAAATGGTACTCCGGATTCATCTGAACTTCGTAGTCTACGGGGAAAAGCCACTGATTGGCCTTTTTTTCGTCTACTTTGGCAAGCTCATCAAAAGGAATCTTTTTTTCTTTGCTTGCCAGTTCAATTAATTCCTTGTCATAAAAATGAATATCCAGTTCTTCGGCAAGAGTCTTTCCGATCATGCGTCCACCGCTTCCAAACATTCGATTGATGGTAATAATACGTTTACTCATAATGATTCCTCCTTTCCGGGAATACAAAAATATGATATGACTATTGTGGAAAATAGACAAAACTGATTTCTTTTGTAAAAGTATTATAGCACAAATACACAGAAAAAACCACCAGCATATTTACAAGTTTGCATAACAGATTTTTTACGAGATTTTGTATCATAGACTGGTAATTTTCATTTGTTCCTGTTAAAATTAATGAGTAATGCCTGTTTCAATGCTTTTATGAATAAGGGCAGATCGCGGCAGAAGATTATGTAAAATACAAACTCAGAAAGGATAACGGAATGCTGAAAATCAAAAAATATGTAAAAGTAAAAAGCGTTGCCGAGGCCTATGAACTGAATCAGAAGAAGACTGCCTGTGTTCTGGGAGGAATGGTATGGCTTAAGATGGGAAACCGGAATGTTTCCACAGCCATTGACCTGTCCGGCCTGGGCCTGGATACGATTTCAGAAACAGAAGACGAATATGTGATTGGCTGTATGACATCGCTCAGAGATCTGGAAATGAACGATGCACTTGATATGTTTACACATGGAGCCATCAGGGAGAGCCTGTGCCATATTGTGGGTGTGCAGTTCCGCAATTGCGCAACGGTTGGAGGCAGCATATACGGAAGGTATGGTTTTTCCGATGTACTGACCATGTTCCTTGCCATGGATACCTGGGTGGAACTTTATCAGGGCGGAAGAATACCGCTTGCTGAATTTGCCTCAATGAAAAAAGACAGAGATATCCTTGAAAATATTATTATTAAGAAAACACCTCTTTTTTGTTCCTATATCAGTCAGCGAAATTCAGAAACTGATTTTCCGGTACTGACCTGCGCGGCATCTCTTGTGGGGGAAGAAGCTGTAACTGTGATCGGTGCCCGGCCCGGCCGCGCAATGATTGTAAAAGATGCAAATGGAATTATGAACGGATTTAAAGAGATGACGAATAAACAGCGCGCGGCTGCGATAGAGTCTTTTGCAGAATTTGCCGCACAGAATGTGCCGGTAGGAGGAAATATGCGGGCATCTGCCGGGTACAGGACTCTGCTTGTGAAGGTCCTTACCAGAAGAGCCTGGGAAGAAGTGGGAGGTATGAAAAATGAATATTAGTTTTTGGCTGAATGGTGTCTGTATCAGCGGTGAGGCCGAGCCACATACCTTACTTCTGGATTTCCTTCGGGAAAAGGGATGCTACAGTGTAAAAAGAGGCTGTGAAACTGCCAACTGCGGACTTTGCACAGTTCTGATGGACGGAAAACCTGTTTTGTCCTGCAGTATTCTTGCAGTCCGCGCGGAAGGACATAAAATTGTCACACTTGAGGGAATTCAGAAAGAGGCTGAGGAGTTCGGGGCTTTCCTTGCTGACGAAGGCGCGGAGCAGTGCGGATTTTGTAATCCCGGTTTTATCATGAATGTGTTTGCCATGCTGAAAGAAATACCGGATCCTACAGAAGACCAGATCCGGGAATATCTGTCGGGAAATCTCTGCAGGTGTTCCGGGTTTGTGGGACAGACCCGAAGCATTCTGAAATTCCTTCAGTACAAAAAAGCGCAGCAGGAGGAGAAAGCATGAAATATGTAAATCAGCCAATCCGAAAAAGTGACGCGATGGCCCTTGTGACAGGCAAGCCGGTATACACGGATGATCTTGCTCCCGGGGACTGTCTGATCGTAAAAATATTAAGAAGCCCGTATGCCAATGCATGGATTGAAGATATCAGAACAGGAACAGCCGCACAGGTTGGCGGCATTGCCTGTGTGTTTACTTATAAAGATGTACCGCAGAAACGATTTACGCTTGCTGGACAGACCTATCCGGAATTGAGTCCCTATGACCGTCTCATTCTCGACCGCCATTTACGCTTTGTGGGAGATGCGGTAGCCATTGTTGCAGGAGAAACAGAAGCAGCAGTTGACAAAGCATTGAAGCGGATCAAGGTAAAATACCGCGTGGAAGAACCGGTACTGGACATTCATACTGCCATGGACAATAAGATCCTCGTCCATCCGGAAGATAACTGGGAATCCAAGGTTCCTGTAGGGGCGGATAACCGCAGAAATCTCTGCGCTTCTCATGCGGAAGAATCCGGAAATGTTGAAGAGGCCCTGGCGAAATGTAAGTATACGGTGGATCAGGTTTATCACACCAAAGCCAATCAGCAGGCAATGATGGAAACTTTCCGCAGCTATTGCTATATGGATTATTTCGGACGCCTGAATGTGGTTTCCTCCACTCAGATCCCATTCCATGTACGAAGAATTCTGGGAACCGCACTTGATATTCCGTCGTCGAAGATCCGTGTGATCAAACCCCGGATCGGCGGAGGTTTCGGCGCGAAGCAGACAGCGGTATCGGACGTTTATCCTGCATTTGTGACCTGGAAGACAGGACGCCCCTGTAAGCTGATCTATTCCAGATATGAGTCACAGATCTGTTCTTCTCCGCGGCATGAAATGGAAATCCGTGTACGTGCCGGTGCGGATGAAAACGGGATCGTCCGTGCGATTGATGTATATTCATTGTCCAATACGGGAGCCTATGGGGAACACGGGCCTACGACCGTGTCCTTAAGCGGACATAAATCCATCGCCCTTTACCGCCATCTGGAGGCTTACCGCTTCGCCTATGATGTTGTTTATACCAATGTTCAGGCGGCAGGTGCTTATCGCGGTTATGGAGCTACTCAGGGTATTTATGCAGTGGAGTCGGCAATTAATGAGCTGGCAGCACAAATGCAGATGGATCCGGTAAAAATCCGTGAATTGAACATGCCTCTGGAGGGAGGTCCTCTTCACGGATATGGAGACAGTCCCTGTGCGACAAGCTGCGCAATGGATCAGTGTATGGCAAGAGCAAAGGAAATGATGGACTGGGATGCAAAATATCCGTTCCGTGATATGGGCAATGGAAAGGTTCGCGGAGTCGGTGTTGCCATGGCTATGCAGGGATCATCCATTGCAGGTGTTGATGTAGGCGGTGCAGATCTTAAATTAAATGAAGACGGATCCTATACTCTGGGACTTGGATGCTCGGATATGGGCACAGGATGTGATACGATCATGGCTCAGATTGCTGCAGAATGTCTGGAAACGCCAATGGAAAATATTGTTGTATTCGGTGTGGATACCGATATTTCGCCATATGATTCCGGTTCCTATGCGTCTGCGACGACTTATACAACCGGCGTGGCTGTCATGCAGGCCTGTGAATCCCTCAGACAGAAGATCTGTGCGCTGGGAGCCGCGATGCTGGAGGAGGATCCAAAAAACGTTGATTTTGACTGTGAGTATGTTTATTCCAGTGATAAGAAGGTCTCTCTGAAAGAGATTGCCGTAAAAGGTACCTGTGGTAATACACAGGAGCTTCAGGTTACAAGAACGCACTCTTCCAAAATTTCGCCGCCTCCTTATATGGTGGGAATGGCTGAAGTGGAAATTGATAAAGAGACCGGAAGCGTCAAAGTGATCGATTACGTAGCAGTTGCAGACTGCGGTACACCGATCAATCCGAATCTTGCCCGTGTTCAGACAGAAGGCGGTATTGCCCAGGGAATCGGTATGGCGCTTTATGAAGATATACAGTACAGTAATAAAGGCGCCATCCGAAATAATTCTTTTATGCAGTACAAGATTCCAAGCCGGATGGATATCGGCAATATTCGCGTGGATTTCAGAAGCAGTTATGAAGAAAGCGGTCCTTTCGGGGCAAAATCCATCGGAGAACTCGTTATAGATACTCCGTCACCTGCAATAGCAAATGCCATTTATAATGCCACCGGTGTAAGAGTGAGAGAACTTCCGATTACACCCGAAAAGGTTGCGATGGGGATTCTGAAGCTGGAAGAAGGAGAATGAACAGAATATGATAGAGTTAATGAGAGCGGGAATTGGTTTTGTACTGCAGCTTGCAGTGTTTTTCACTGCCGGAAGCCTTTTGATGAAGGCTCTTAAAATGAAACAGGACACTTCCATGGCGGTGATTCTTGGCTATCTTCTTTATTTTTCTGTGTTTGAACTTGTGACTGTGCCAATGACTCTTATGTGGGTGCCTCTTAAACCTTTTTCTGCAGGCTGGGGTATATTTCTTGCGCTTGTTATGATCACTGCTGTTTTGCTGCTGAAAAAACAATGGTCAGAACAACTCAGAAAAATTCGCTCTGTCGGAAGAGAACATTCATGGCTGCTTCTCCTGGCTGCAGCTGTAGTTGCGCTTCAGTGCATGATTGTTGTCTTTTATCAGGATACAACTGCGGACGCAACATATTATGTCGGAACTGTTTCAACTTCTGTATATACAGGAACAATGTGCCGCTATGATCCTTATACAGGAAGCCTGCTGAAAAAATTTCAGGCCAGATATGTTTTTTCTGCATATCCCATGCATAATGCAGTCTGGTGTGAACTTCTTGGAATCCATCCGATCGTGCAGTCCAAAACTGTGATGTCAGCCATGAATGTCCTGACAGCCAATCTGATCATATACCAGATTGGAAAGCGGCTGTTTGATAATGATAAGAAAAAAGCAGATCTTATGGTGTGTTTTGTATTCCTTCTTCAACTATTTACAAACACAATCTATACATCCGGAACATTTTTCTTTACAAGGGCTTATGAGGGGAAATCTCTTCTGGCAAATGTTGCCATACCGGCTGTTTTGCTCTGCAGTATCTGGTTCTGGCAAAAAGAAGAAAAGAATATGTGGATTATGCTTTTTTTGGCATCAATGAGTGCTGTCTGTTTCTCCGGTTCTTCGATTATTCTTGTGGCAGCCATCGCAGCAGGGATTTTTCCGATGCTATGTATGCGCAGGAAATTTTTAAGTATCATTCCTATGTGCTTATGTATGCTGCCGGAAGTTGTCTATTTTCTGTTGTACTATAGTGCCAAAACAGGCCTGTTTGTATTTGCGGCATCATAAGGAGGAAGAAGAATGGCTGGAGTGAAAGTTCAGGAACTGGGGCTGCGTTTCGTCCGGGTTTGTGCAGAGCAGTACTGGGGAACGTGCATGTTTCCTGTATTATTTGTGATTGGAATTCTTTGGAGTCTGTTCTGTCATAAAAAGCAGACAGCAAGGATTTTCCTGTGCTATGCGGTGTTTTTGGGGCTGACGGTATATAATCCTTTATTTGTAAAATATATCATTCCCAAAATGAATTTTGAAGATGAGTATTATCGCTTTTTCTGGATACTGCCGGTAATTCCGGGAGTTGCATACTATGCAGTAAGGATTATCAGTTCAGGGAAAAAGAAATACCAGCGAATGATAGCTGCTGTTATTGCAGTGGCAGTTATAATGCTGACTGGTTCACCTATGCAGGGAATCGTAAGGAATTATGCTATGGCGGAGAATCTATATAAGGTTCCCAATGATCTCAGAGCTGTATGTTCAATCATCCATGAAGATAGTGAGAGTGAAAATCCCAGAGTTGTATTTGATATAGGCCTGAATTTTGTGGCAAGACAGTATGACGCGTCAATTCTTCTAGTATTGAACAGGGATGCGGTGCTTTATCGTGCGGGCTCCCAGGTGATAAAAATGAATCCCGAAAAAATCAGCTATCAGAGACAAAAAGCAATTATGGATGTTGTTTATTACAGCGAAGATGTGGACATGGATGTATTTCGTGAGGCTCTGATTGCCAGAAAAACAGATTATCTTGTAGTTCCTGTAACGAATCTGAAGCACGATTATATAAAAGCCTGCGGATGTGAGGCAATTGCACAGACAGAAGAACGTGTAGTATATCGTTTTGACTGGAAAGAATATCAATAGTTACGTTTACGCTTGACACACTTTGGAATTTTATTGAAAAAAATCCCGGGATTTGAAGAAGAAATCACAAAAACTTTACAAATCCCGAAAAGTGTGTTATAGTATATAAGGCTTTTGGATTTCCAATAAGCATGCGTCTGTAGCTCAGTGGATAGAGCAGTGGTTTCCGGTACCATGTGCGGGGGTTCGATTCCCTTCAGACGTGTTGTCCGGAACGGTTTTTCCGTTCCGGCGTGTTGTATTATAAGGAGGACAAGAACTTGGATAATTTCAGAGAATGGTTATCAGATAACCTTCGCTACTTTATGCTTGGCGGAGCAATTCTGTTAATCGTTGCTGCAGCGATCTTTGGTTTTCGTGCCTGCGTCGGAAGCAAGAAGGGGAATTCCGAAACGGAGCAGCAGGAAGCCGGGCAGCTGTCAGCAGAGAACAACGACCAGGGAAATGTTCCTTCTTCTCCGGAAGATGATGGGGAGACAAACGACGGGAAGAAAGAAGAAGATACCAATCCCATGGAAAAAAATAATGCAGAGATGACTGCATTGGTGGAGAGCTATTATAAAGCTCTTGGGGAGAAAGATATTGCAACACTGAGGACTCTGGTGAATGACCTGTCGCCGTCTGATGAGGCCAGAATTACCAACGCCAAGGATTACATTGAAGGGTATGAAGTCGGAGATGTCTACAATAAGAAAGGGTTGTCGGAGGATTCTTATGTAGTATATGCCGTCTTTCAATATATTTGTCAGGGAATTGACACGCCTGTCCCGGCTTTGAGCCAGTTTTATGTAGTGACAGACAGCGAAGGTAATTTGAAGATTGATGGCGGAGCAGAGCAGGATACAGAGATTATTGCTTATACGGATAAAATTCAGAGTGAGACGGACGTAGCGGAACTCACCGCAGAAGTAAAAGCACAATATGAAAAAGCACAGCAGGAGGATCCGAAACTTGCGGAGTTTCTTGCCGGACTCGGAGAAGATGCAGAATCATCAGTTGTATCAGCGAATGGGACGAAGCTTACTGTTACAGAGGAGTGTAATGTGAGAGAAGCCGCAAAAGATGATGCAGAGGTAATTGATGTTCTTGCAGCAGGAACGGAAGTAGAAAAGACAGGACAGGAAGGCGAATGGATTCAGGTCACTTATGACGGCGGAACAGGATATATTCACAGCAGCCTTCTGAAATAGTTTTGATGAAAAGTTAATATTGTAAATGTAAAAGACTGCCGGTTAGTATCTGCCGACAGTCTTTTTTGTACTTATAATATATGTTTTGAATTTAAATCCTGATTGCCTATTCAATAAATGGTGTTCCGTACAGATCATATGGGGTACTCTGATAAACATAATAATTAAGCCAGTTTGTGTAAAGGTTGTTTGCATGGGCACGCCACATGAGAAGAGGCCGGTACTGCGCATTATCATCCCGGTAATAATTTTTGGGGATGTCAATAGGGAGACCTTTGCTCAAATCGCGCTTGTACTCACCGTCCAGCGTAATTCTGTCATATTCAGGATGCCCCATGACAAAAATCTTTCTGCCTCCGTCAGCCATGGCAAGGAACAATCCGGCTTCTTCAGATTCCGCGAGAACTGTAAGCTCACTGCATGCATGAATATCCGCGATGGGTACCTCGGTATGTCTGGAATGCGGAGCAAGAAACATATCATCGAATCCACGTACAAGCGGAATCTTGCGGTTCAGAACTTTGTGCCAGAAAAGACCGAACATTTTGGATTCAAGTGGTTTTTTCTGAAGGCCATAAAAGTGATAAAGTGCGGCCTGGGCTGCCCAGCAGAGGAAGATCGTGGAAGTTACATGTGATTTTGTCCAGTTCATGATTTCTTCAAGTTCTTTCCAGTAATCCACTTCTTCAAATGCCATCTGTTCTACCGGTGCGCCGGTGATGATCATTCCGTCGAACTTGAGATTTTTCAGCTCTGGAAATGTCTGATAAAATTTATTCAGATGGCTCATGGATGTATTCCTGGATTCATGGCTTTCCACGGTCATAAAAGTCACATCAACCTGCAGAGGCGTGTTGGAAAGGGAACGAAGGAGCTGAAGCTCTGTCTCTTCTTTGAGAGGCATGAGATTCAGGATCAGAATATTGATGGGGCGGATGTCCTGATGCAGTGCACGGTTCTCGTCCATTACGAATATATTTTCTCTTTCCAGAATTTCCTTCACAGGTAAATCACTTTGAATTTTGATTGGCATGTTTCTTCCTCCTCGTTATACGTGTTTTGAAACCATTTTCAGAAAGTCTTCTTCTGAAATAATGGGAATCCCCAGTTCTTTTGCCTTTTTGTTTTTGGAAGAACCGGAGGTTGTATCATTATTGATGAGATAGTTGGTTTTGCCTGTAACAGAACCGGTTACCTTTCCGCCAAGAGATTCAATCAATGTTTTAACTTCACTTCTGTTGGAAAAATGCTCTACGCTTCCTGTGATGACGAAATTCAGTCCTGCAAAAATCTGTTCACCGGTTTGTTCTTCTTTTTGTATGATAAGATGACTGAGAAGATGATCAAGTTTGCGGTTATTATCTTCTTTTGCAAAATAATCGGCCATATTCCGGGCAATCACGGGACCGATTCCATCAATTGCACTGATTTCCTCCATTGATGCATGGCGTATTTTGTTCAGATCATTGTCAAAATACCGGCAGATGACTTTTGCGTTAGCAAGTCCGATGTTGGAGATTCCGAGACTGTAGATTATCCGTGGAAGAGTCGTTTCTCTTGCTTTTTCCAGACTTGTAAGAAGATTGTCAAAAGATTTTTCTCCAAATCCCTCCATTGATGTGATCTCATCACGGCATTTTTCGATTTCAAAAATATCTCCAAAATTATGAATATAGCCTCTGGCAATAAATTTCTCGAGAGTTGCTTCCGATAATCCATCAATATTCATGGCATCCCGGCTTACAAACAGGGTAAAAGCCTTGATTTTTTTTGCAGCGCAGTCCGGATTCATACAATAGAGAGCTTCCACATCATTTTCTTTGATGACTTTTGCTTCATGGCTGCATGCAGGACAACGGTCCGGGATTATCAGATTACTGCTTCTTGTAAGATTATCTGCAATCTGAGGGATGATCATATTGGCTTTATATACCTGGATAACATCACCGATACCAAGCTCCAGTTCTTTGACGATGCTTACGTTGTGTACGCTGGCGCGGCTTACGGTTGTTCCTTCAAGCTCTACAGGTTCGAAAACAGCCACCGGATTAATAAGACCGGTTCGGGATGGACTCCACTCAATTTCAAGAAGATGTGTTTCGCGTATTTCATCTGCCCATTTAAAGGCAAATGCATTTCTGGGAAATTTGGCTGTACGGCCAAGAGAATCGCCGAACGCAATGTCATCATACAGAGCTACCAGTCCATCAGAAGGAAAATCATTCCGGCTGACTGCTTCTGCAAAATAATCCATGGCTTCATCAAGTGTTTCCCCTGTTACGATGCGGTATTCAACGATATCAAATCCCTGGGAAGCAAGCCACTGTAACTGATATTCTCTGGAATTATGCATGTCTGCATTCTCGGCACTGACAAGGCTGAATGCATAAAAACGTACATTGCGTTTTGCTGTAATTTCATTATTAAGCTGGCGTACAGATCCGCTGCAGAGATTTCTGGGGTTTTTGTACTGGGCATCCGCATCTCCGATTGATTCATTGATTTTCTCAAAATCAGAGTACGTGATGATTGCTTCTCCCCGAAGGACAAGTCTGCCCTGAAATGGAATCCGAAGAGGAATATTGCAAAAAACTCTGGCATTATTGGTGATGACTTCACCTGTTGTACCATTGCCTCGGGTGACCGCTTTTTGAAGTTCACCGTTTTCGTAGGTGAGAACGATGGTCAAGCCATCCAGCTTCCAGGATAAAAGCGTTCTGTGAGTTCCGATAAAGTCACGTAATACTTCACGGTCTTTTGTTTTATCCAGAGACAGCATGGGGCTTTCGTGGTTTTCTTTTGGGAGAGAATTAACGGCTTCATACCCTACGCTGATGGTGGGGCTTCCTGCCAGAACGGTTCCGGTTTCCTTTTCCAGTGACTGGAGCCGGTCGTACAGAGCGTCGTACTCCAGATTGCTCATGATTTCTCTGTCTTCCTGATAGTAAGCTCTGGCTGCCTCGTTCAATTTTTGAGCCAGTTCTTTCATTTGCTGTATGGATGTCTCTGTTTCCATGATGTCCTCCTGTCTCTATTACTGTTTCATTTGATGATGACGCCAGCATACGATTCAATAGGTCCCACTCTTTGGGCGAGATTTCCCGGTATTTACCCTCTGTAATTCCATCCAGCGTCAGGTTCATGATTCGTATTCTCTTAAGCGTTGTTACATGATATCCAAAATATTCACACATCCGGCGTATCTGGCGGTTCAGTCCCTGAGTTAATATGATCCGGAAACTCCTGTCTCCTGTACGTTCCACAGTGCAGGGGCGTGTGATTGTATCCAGGATCGGGACGCCGGCGGCCATATTTTTCAAAAACCGGTCATTTACCGGTTTATCTACAGTGACAAGATATTCTTTTTCGTGGCGGTTTCCGGCACGCATGATCCGGTTTACAAGATCCCCCTGATTTGTCATGAGGAGAAGCCCCTCAGAATCTTTATCAAGACGTCCGATGGGATAGATGCGAATGGGATAATTCAGATATTCGGTTACGGTTGTTTCCTGTTTCTGCTGTATGGTGCTGCAGACAATCCCACGCGGTTTATAGAACAGAAGAAGCACCCGGCGTTCCTCCTTTAATACTTTTACGCCGTCCACGTATACATCTGCGCCCGGCGAGATCCTTTCACCGGGCTGTGCTCTGTGTCCGTCTACACGGATCCTGCCGGATTCAATCAGACGATCCGCCTCTCTTCTGGAACAGATTCCTGCTTCGCTTAAATACTTATTAATTCTTATGTCTGTGAAAACATTCTGCTGCTGATTATTTTTATTTTGATTTTTTGTATTCATTGTTTCATTATATATTTTTTTTCTTTTCTGCGCAACCTGTGTTTTTGCTTTATTATTAAAACAGATATGATGGTTTCAGTAATGCGTCTGCTGCGTGATGACCGGGTACATTTGGGATTGTATTTTTTTGTCGGTTATTGTATGATTAAATCATATGAAAATTGACAAGGGGGAAAAGATATGTCAGGTCGTAAAAAGCAGACGAACCCCGTGTTGTTTATCATCGTAATTCTTTTTTGCCTGGTTTTGGGAGTTATACTAACGAGATCATCCGCGAAACGTTTATCCGGTTACGATGGAACGCAGCCGGATATGTTTGTGGCCGTTAAGGAAGAGGATTCTTCATCAAAATCTCAGGGTACTGTGACTGACGACGATACCGGAGATCCAAAAATGCCGGAAGTGAAACAGCAGCCGACGGCTACACCTGTCCCTTCTGAGGAGCCTGTGAAGAAAAAAGAAACAAAAAAAGAAAAAGCGTCTCCGGAGGCATCAAAAGGTGTCTGGACCTCAAGCGGAAGCAGCTGGATGTTTCTGGTGGACGGGACACCATATACAGGTTGGCTGATTGATACGGACGGACACCACTATTTCTTTGACCCGGACGGAATAATGCAGACTGGCTGGATAGATGACGGAGGGAAAAAATACTATCTCGATCTGGATGGGATCATGCAGACCGGAGAAGTCACAATTGACAAAGAAAAATATGTATTTCAGGAAGATGGTTCTCTTATAGACGATTCAACCGGAAAGATAAAAAAAGAAACAGAAGACAAAACAGAAGACAAAACAGAAGACAGAACAGAAAACAAAACAGAAAACAAAACAGAAGAAAAAACAGAAGAAAGTACCGGTGATTCCAAAAAGAGAAAAATGGCTGCGCTGACTTTTGATGATGGGCCGAGTTCTTTTACAGATCGTCTTCTTGACTGTCTGGAAGCGAATAATGCAAAGGCAACGTTTTTCCTGGTAGGTGAAGAGGCGAGTTATTTTCCGGAGCAGGTAAAACGTATTGATTCTCTGGGATGTGAGATTGGCAATCATTCCTATTCTCATACGGATTTTACGACACTGGATTCTGACGGAATTGCATCAGAGATTTCAAGAACAGATGACCTTATCATGGAATTGACGGGTCATCCGTCCACCCTTTTGCGGCCGCCGTACGGAGCTGTAAATGACACGGTGATCTCACTGGTAACGTCTCCGATGATTCTCTGGTCTATTGATACAGAAGATTGGGAAACACTTGATGCACAGAAGACGGTGGATAACGTACTGTCACAGGTGGAAGACGGTTCCATTGTGCTCATGCATGATATTTATTCGCAGACTGTTGATGCCGCCGAGATCATTATTCCCAGGCTGATCAAAGAGGGGTATGAACTGGTTACGGTCAGCGAGCTGGCCAAAGCACATGAGATTGATATGCAGGCCGGAGGCATATACAGTCATCTGAGATAAAAGCTGGAAAGTACGTAAAAAAATACAATTTCTTACATTTATTTATAAAAACATTCATTGAAAATATGAATAATTTCTGGTATAGTTTATTTGGTTGCAGATAATGAAAAGTGAATGATATCACTTTTTTATAGAAATGTCTCCGGAGGTATCCGGAGGACAGGAAAGAAGAGGACTATATTGAGAAAAAAATCCCACATCCTGCTGGCTGGATATCTGGCAGATCAGATGAAAGCAGCAGACAGCCTTCAGTCTCATAGAAAAGCATTTTGTCTGGGAAGTATCCTTCCGGATTGTAAGCCTTCCTTTTTGACAACAAGGCATGAATATTTTGGTACATTTACCACTATTCAGGAGAGAATCCGTTTTCTGGTGGAGAATGGTCCTCGGGTCTATAATGAAAGAGTGTTCTGGAGGCGTCTTGGTGAAGTGATTCATTATATTGCAGATTATTTTACATTTCCGCATAATAAAACGTTCAAAGGAACTTTCATGGAACATAATCATTACGAAAAGGAACTGAAAGACGGCCTCAAAAGATGCATAGAAAACGGAGAAGCAGCAGTGCTCCTTCGAGAAGAGACGCACATTCATTTTGGGAGTCTTCAGGAACTGATCTCCTTTGTGGAAGCAAAACATGCAAGTTATCTTCAGAAAATACGCACTATTGAAGAAGATATCAGATACATTCTTTCGGTATGTCTGCATGTGGTGAGAGGAATGTTTGAACTTTGCATGGCCTATGGTTCTCTTGATTTTGTTATTGCGTAGGCAGCCGTGTAACTGTGAAAAAAACGTGAATTTTTAAATTTATCCGCCGGAGAGGATACTCCAGCGGTTGATTTTATGAAAAAACTGTGCTAGAATAGTTTGAGTAATATGTAAGTTGAACTATACGTTCGGCGTTACATTTCTCAAATGCGGATTATTAAAAAACTGCAAATGAATATAATGCCGGATGTTTTTGTTGCTTCATAGCATACAATTAACAATTTGCCAATGGAACAATGAATTTATATGAAGTTTTGCTTTATAGCATACCTTTATAGTGGGGAGTAAAGGGATGCCCAAGGAAAGAAGGGAGCATCTTATTTATTATGAAAAATAAGTACTTAACAAAATGTCTTTGTATTACGTTGATATCGACCATGGTTGCGGCAGGCTCTTTATCAGCTCTGGCGTCAGATGACACAGATCTGACAGTTACAGAAGTAGCCACTGATGAGATGGATACGATGGAAACATCGGAAACTGGTGCAGGAACATCATCAGGAAGTTCTGAAGAATCATTTCCTGAAACACCGCCGTCTTCCGAGAGCAGTGGACAGGGTTCTGATGAAATCAATGATTCATATGAAACACCTGAAAATTCTGACGGACAGGGTGGAGAGGAGTCTTCTGAATCGGGAGAAGAAGTAACGCCGCCTCAGGACGGAGGGGATCCGTCTGAATCAGGAGAAGAAGTGACCCCGACACCAGGAGAAGATCCGTCTGAACCGGGTGGAGAAATAACTCCGACTCCGGGCGGAGAGGATCCGTCTGAACCGGGTGGAGAGATCACTCCGACACCGGAAGTAACACCGACTCCTGAGGTAACGCCGACACCGGGGGAAGATGTAACGCCGACTCCGACGCCGGAAGGAGAAGTGACTCCGACACCAACACCGGGTGAGGGAGAACTGTTTCCTGAGAATGTGAGGGAAGTAGTTGATGGAATTCAGGCTCTGAGTTCTGAGGAAATAACACTGAATCGTGAACTTGAGGTCAAGAGTCTTCGCCTGAAATATGATAAACTGACACCGGAAGAGCAGGCAATGGTGAGCAATTACGATCTTCTGACAGAATATGAAGCGATTATTGCAGAACTCAAAGCTGCTGCATCCGATGTTGCGGATGATATTAATAATATCACAGATGGCGAAGACATTACGGATGGAACTGACACGATGCCTGTAAATGTACAGATTGGTCAACCGGTATATTATACAAATATGGTTTCCAATATTCATGCGGGCAAAGAGTTTTATCTTGATACACTGAAAAACGAGTATCAACTGACTTTTTCTGATGATTTTGCTTTTGTGATGGATTCTATCGAAAAAGAATATAAAGCAAAATATAAGCTTGAGGATACAAGTGATTCCCGTAGTGACGGAGTAACAACTTCAGAAGATGCGTTTCTGGTAAGAAACTGGCAGGATATTATTGCTGTCTACATATATGAGAAGAGCAAAGATGGAGTATCTTCGTTCAGTCTGGATTCTTCCTGCAAGGCGGAACTTGCGGCGATATTTGAAGAAATGAACCCAGTTGTCAGGGATAAAGAGCATATTCAGAATGTTTCCTATGGTAATCGTCATATCAATTACTATATAAAGAAAAATGAGATTTCCAGGGAAGACAGACAGATTCTGAAGAAATATGTAGAGACAGACTGTAAACTGCTTTGTGCTACAGTTACAGCGGCGAAAGGATTTGTTCGTCAGAGTGTCGGCGATGATGTTTCTGAGGAACGTGTTAATGTTATAACAGCTGCATACTCACTGGTAGGTAAGGTTGGATATTTCTGGGGAGGTAAATCCACTTCCTTTGGAGACGATCCTTCCTGGGGAACTGCTGAAAGAGTAACTTCTCCCGGAAGCAACAGTACAGGAACTGTTCGGGCATACGGACTGGACTGCAGCGGGTTTGTAACATGGGCAGTCATTAATGGTTATCATGATCAGTCCCTACAGAGTGCTGTCGGAGACGGAACTTCAGAACAGTGGGTGAATGCACAGGTAGTCAGTGAACAGGATGCTCAGCCGGGAGACCTTGTATTTCAGAGAGGTCCTGAGGCGGGTTCTGATAATCATGTAGGTATTCTCTGCGGAAAAACAGATTCCGGTGACTGGATTGCTGTACATTGTTCTTCCAGTAAGAATGGTGTTACTGTCGGAGAAGCATATAGTGCAAGCTTCCGTTATATCAGACAGCCTTCTTTTTACTCAGGAGATACTGTTATGAATACGAATACCTGGGAAGAACTTACCGCAGGTGAGAACAGTATTAAGGTAGGAAATACTCTTCAGAATATCATAAAAGAAAATCAGTTTACCTCTTCTGAAGAAACCGAAGAAACAGAAGAAAAAAACATTCTTTCAGATATGGAAGATGTGGAAGTATTTACAGGAGCATAAGGTATTAAAAAAGTATTAATAAATAAAAACCATGCCGGTTCGACAGTGAATCGGCATGGTTTTTTGCTCTGCAGGGATTTTACGGTAATTGTAAAGATCATAAAAAATGATATCAGCGATGAATACCGGAAAGAACTTCTTCAATCCATTTATCTGTGTTGTAATTGTCATCAAAAAGCCGGACAATTACACCGTAGGGTTCTGCATCGCTGGAAAATGCATTGGCCTCGTCGGTATCCACGTGCATGGAAAGATGAAAATTGCGGTTTACGCGAACAACGACATCTGCATAGATAAGAGCACGTCCATAACTTTTCGTCAGGACAAAAACTTCATCATTATCGTGTACGCGCATGGACCACGCATCTTCCGGAGTCATATGTATGTGGCGTTTTGCAACAATAACACCTTTGGGAATCTCAAGAGAACCATCAGGACCTATAAGTGTACATCCCGGAGTATCTTTTGTGTCTCCGGATTGCCGGATGATGCCGGGCAGACCCAGCTTGCGGGTGTCGGTAAGGGATACTTCTACCTGAGTTTCTTTACGGAAAGGTCCGAGAATCGCCATGTTTTCAAACCGACCGGATGGCCCGCAGACAGTAAGACGTTCTTTGCAGAGATACTGACCTGGCTGACTGAGTTCCTTTACATAATGAAGCTCAGCTCCTTTTCCAAACAGCTTCTCAAAATCTTCTTTGGAGACATGGATATGTCTCGCAGACGTTTCAATAGGAATTTTCACACTCATATTAAACCTCCAAAAATAATATATGATAAACGATTATAAAAGTCACACAGCCTTTAACAGTTTAACGCGTTCGAAGTAAAATAGCAATCATTTCCTTCATATGTGGAGCGTTATTTTTGAATTTTTGTCGTTTTATGTATTGAGTGTGATATGATTTGCAAATGAATGTCAAATCATATATAATGTCAGAGAAATATATACACGGATTTTATGAATCAGGTGATATATATTAGCGATAGTATTGGAGAGAGTCGAATAATCATATAAAGGAGTATTAATGGATAAAAGGAATAAATCTGTAAAGAGACTGCTTTTTTTATTTCTGCTTCTTGCTGGAATTATTATTTTTAAGAATCTGCCGTATATCACGGAAGTAGATAATTCTTCTTCGGATATAAGTGAATGGCTGAGTTCGGCGGCGGGATTTTTTTCTGATGAACCCGGAGAAGTGAAGGCACTTCGTGAACAGGAAGTTTTACAGACGGATGAGGGACATCAGGAATACTATTTTAAGCTTCTTAATGCAGATGAACAGCGGGGATACAGAGAAATGCTGAATGGCATTCGTGCCAGAAAGGATGAATTTTATGTAACGATTTCTGATGATGATGAAGTTGACCGTGCATATCACGCTCTGTTAAAGGACCATCCTGAACTCTACTGGGTCCACAATCGTCAGCAGGTATATAAGACAACTTATAATGGAAGTGATTATTGTGTTTTTTCTCCGGGATATTCTTATACGGAGGAAGAAATGGCACAGATCGATCAGTCTATAGAGAGTGCATGGCAGGAAGTGACCGGTCTGATTCCGGAAGGAGCGGATTCTTATGAAATCATTAAGACAGTTTACACATATCTGATTGACTCATCAGAATATATGATGTCAGATGATGATCAGAGCATAGCAGGTATTTTCTGGAAGAAGAATGCAGTGTGCGCTGGCTACGCAGGTGCAACACAATATCTGCTGGAAAGACTGGGAATTACATGTATTTATGTGGACGGAGATACTTCTGACAGCAGTGAAGGACATGCATGGAACATTGTTGAGATAGATGGAAATTATTACTATGTGGATACGACCAATGGAGATCAGCCTCAGTTCCTTGAAGGAGATGCTGTGCAGATGGCGGAACACAAGACTACGATTTATGATTATCTGTGCCCGTTTCCGGAGGAATATGAGATTACTTATGTCCCGTCGGAAGAATTTGAGGTTCCCGAATGTTCAGCCACAGATAGGAATTTCTATATCCTGAATCAGGGATGTTTTGAAAGCTATGATTATCAGACGATATATGAATATTGTAAAATGCGCCTGAATTATGGTGCTGCAGTTGTGCGATTCAAGTTCAGCAGTCAGGAAGCATTTGATCTTGCTTATGATGAATGGGTCCGGGGGAACGGTGTACAGGATGTGGCAAGATATTATATGGATCTTTATGGATTAAATGAAGTGGAATATCATTATGGTGTTCTGGATCATATGAAGACTTTTTATTTTATGTTTTAGCGGTGAATCAAAAGGCAGATTCGGATTTCTGCGGGATGCCCTGGTTTACAGTCATGAGGAGGAAAACAGTATGACGGAAATTTTAATAAGAATCATGGAAATATCAGAACGATTTCGCACCGTGGAAACGATTCCGACTGTGATGATCGGGATTTTCGGTGTTTTAATGGTATTCGGAATAATGAACTGTGTGCTGGGATACAGGCTCCTGCGTTTTTGGGTCATGCTCTTCGGATTTGCAGGAGGCGCATTTGCCGGGTTGTTTGCGGCAAGAAGTATGGGAACGGAAGATAAGATGGTTTATCTTGCGGCAATGGTTATTGGAGGCATTGTGCTTGGAATCATAGCATTTCTGGTTTACAGATTTGGCATTTTTGTTTTGGGTGCAGGACTGGGAATGACATTGAGCGTTTATATTCTTCATCCGACCACTTCGGCTGTTTTCTTTCTGTGTATTTTAATAGGAGTAGCGATTGGTGCACTTGGGGTTCGTTTTGCAAGAGAAGTAATTATTGTGGGGACAAGTCTTCTGGGCGGTATTGTTGCAGGATATTCCCTTACAAAAATCGGAGGGCTTGCAGAATTTCCCTATGCACTGGGTCTGAGCGCTGGATTTGCGGTATTGGGGCTTATTATCCAGTTTGCGACGAATCATAAGGAAGATTATGAAGAAGATCATGAAGATCTTGCAGAAAATCATGCAGAAGATTATGAAGATGATTATGATGATATAAAAGAAGATGAGTATGAAATCGGAAAAGATGAGGAAAGATCTGTCAAATACAGACGTGAAGATACAGGAAAACGTTTCTGATAATTGCTGTTTACAGGAACTATGTGAGAATGGAGGATAAATATGGCAAAAGAAGCAAAAACAAATGCGATGCGCATGCTGGACAGACAGAAGATTGTCTATGAGACACTGACTTATGAATGTGATGAATTTATTGACGGAATTCACAGTGCTGATCTGACGGGGGCTCCATATGAGCAGTCTTTTAAAACTCTTGTGATGGTGGGGAAAAGCGGAGGATATTATGTATTTGTTGTACCTATTGAAAAGGAGGTAGACCGTAAGGAAGCTGCAAGAGCAGTAGGAGAGAAATCCGTAGATATGATTCATGTAAAAGATATCCTGAAAATTACAGGTTATGTTCGCGGGGGCTGCAGTCCTGTGGGTATGAAAAAAGCGTATCCGACAGTGTTTGACAGTTCGGCAGGGAATTTCAGGGAAATCTATGTCAGCGGGGGACGTATCGGCCTTACACTGAAAGTGCCTCTGGATGCTCTGCTGAAAGTAACAGGAGGCAAGCTGGCAGATATCACAATGAAAACGTCAGAGGAATAGAATTTGTATGTAAGAAAAAACAGTTGTCCGGTTGACAAGAAAACCTATATAATAAAAAAGGAATACGGAAATGAAGAAAAACTTCATGTTTCGTATTCCTTTTTATTTCGTGATTAATTATCGTTTGCGTCTTCTTCGTTCATGGTGTAGACATGGCGTTTCTTAGCCATTTCATCACTGGCAAGATATTCATCGTAAGTAGTGATCTTATCTACAAGAGTTCCGTTAGGAAGAATCTCCATGATACGATTTGCTGTAGTCTGTACGAACTGGTGGTCATGAGAAGTGAACAGGATGACTCCCGGGAATTTGATCAGACCATTATTCAGTGCAGTGATTGATTCCATGTCAAGGTGGTTGGTTGGCTCGTCAAGAATCAGAATATTAGCTCCGGAGATCATCATCTTGGAAAGAAGACATCGTACCTTCTCGCCTCCGGAAAGAACTTTTACACGTTTTACGCCGTCTTCACCCGGGAAAAGCATACGTCCAAGGAAGCCGCGCACATAAGTTGCATCCTTAATCTCGGAGTACTGAGTCAGCCAGTCTGTGATGGTCAGATCATTGTCAAATTCCTGTGTGTTATCCTTGGGGAAATAAGCCTGAGAAGTAGTAACTCCCCATTTATAATTTCCCTCATCCGGTTCCATTTCACCCATAAGAATTTTGAAAAATGTAGTAGTTGCCTGCTCGTTGGCTCCGACGAAAGCAACCTTATCGTTGTGTCCGAGGGTAAAAGAGATGTTATCAAGGACTTTTACACCGTCGATCGTCTTGGAAAGGTTTTCTACCATCAGGACTTCGTTTCCGATTTCGCGGTTCGGGCGGAAATCAATGTATGGATATTTACGGCTGGAAGGACGCATTTCATCAAGTTGAATTTTTTCCAGTGCGCGCTTACGTGAAGTTGCCTGTTTGGATTTGGAGGCATTTGCACTGAATCGGGAGATGAACTCCTGGAGTTCCTTGATTTTTTCTTCTTTTTTCTTGTTGGCTTCTCTCATCTGTTTGATAAGAAGCTGGCTGGATTCAAACCAGAAATCATAGTTGCCGGCATAAAGCTGGATTTTTCCATAATCAATGTCTGCAGTGTGTGTACATACTTTATTTAAGAAATAACGGTCATGGGAAACGACAATTACAGTATTGTCGAAATTGATCAGAAACTCCTCAAGCCATTCAATTGCCGGCAGGTCAAGGTGGTTCGTAGGCTCATCAAGAAGAAGGATGTCCGGATTACCGAAAAGTGCCTGGGCGAGAAGGACTTTTACCTTCTGGCTGCCGGTCAGGTCTGCCATCTGGGTATAATGGAATTCTGTTTCTATTCCAAGACCATTCAGCAGGGTGGCTGCATCGGATTCTGCCTCCCATCCATTCATTTCGGCGAACTCACCCTCCAGTTCGCTGGCGCGGATGCCGTCTGCATCTGTGAAATCTTCTTTGGCATAAATGGCCTCTTTTTCTTTCATAATCTCATAGAGTCTCGCATTACCCATAATTACGGTATCCAGAACCGGGTAAGCATCGTATTTAAAATGATCCTGCTGCAGGAAGGAAAGACGCTGGCCGGGAGTAATGACAATATCTCCCTTTGTAGGTTCAAGCTGGCCGGAAAGAATCTTCAGAAAGGTTGATTTGCCTGCGCCGTTGGCGCCGATCAGACCATAGCAGTTGCCTTCGGTAAATTTGATGTTGACATCTTCAAATAAGGCTTTTTTGCCTACGCGAAGAGTGATATTATTTGCTGAAATCATAAGGTACCTCTTTTCCTGTTTTTAAGTGACTGTTCTCTGACAGGGAACAGCTACGGTTATGGTTTCTTCATTTCCTATTATAATATTTCAAATGATATAGTAGCCGTTTTCCATTGTATCGTAAAATAGGGATTTTGCAAGAGGTATTTTTGAATTACGACTGATTTTCCGGAAAAATGTGCGCTTTACAGTGCTGTTGGATACTGATATAATTTCTGCATGATGAAATACACTTTAAAACAGCAGGAAGAGGAATGCAAAATGAATGAAAAAAAAGAACTGAAAAAGAACTGGAATTTATTTCTTATAGGCTTTATGGGATGTGGAAAGAGTACAGTTTCGGATTGTTTCAGTAGAGAATACGGAATGGAGAAAGTTGAAATGGATGAACAGATCGAAAGGAATGAGGGAAAGACTATCGCGGAAATTTTTGCCGGAGACGGAGAGGAACATTTCCGTTTTCTTGAAACAGAACTTCTGAGACAATTCAGATCAAAACAGAATACAGTAGTATCCTGCGGCGGTGGAACAGCTATGAGAGAATGCAATGTCCGGGAGATGAAGAAGCATGGCAAAATTGTTCTTCTGAAAGCAGAACCGCAGACTGTTTATGAGAGAGTGCGCAATTTTCATAACCGGCCTCTGCTTGAGGGAAATATGAATGTGGAGTATATCGCATCTCTTATGGAAAAGCGCGCTCCCAGGTACGAGGCGGCTGCCGATATTGTAATTTCAACTGATGGAAAGACAGTTTCAGAAATTTGCAGTGAAATTGTATCTAAATTCTGAAAAAAATATTCATAGTATCAAGAATACTGTTAAAAAAACACTTATGAAAAAGTTGTACAGTCGGAAAAATTGCTATAATTGGAGAAAAATAATCGAGAATTAATCTGCAAACATACATAAATTTTGAAAATATTTAGAATTTTCCCAAAATATTCTCGAAGAGTTATTGTATTTTTTTGGAAGTGTTGGTATAATTTGTTTAATCCTGAAATTGTATCTTATTATTTACCACTTTGTAGAGAGAGGGTTTGAACATGTTTATCACTAGGGAATGCGATTATGCGATGAGAGTTATCCGCGCTTTGTCTGGAAGGGAGAGACTGAGTGTTAATGAAATCTGTGAAAAGGAATGTGTGACAGCTCCCTTTGCCTATAAGATATTGAAGAAACTTCAGAAAGCGAAGATTGTGCGGGGATATCGGGGAGTACACGGCGGATATTCTATGAATCGTGACCTTGATAAACTGTCTCTGTATGACATATATTCCGCAATAGACCCTGATATGTTTATTATAGAGTACCTTGATCCTGAATATCATTGTATACGTGATGGTCAGGACGGCATTCCCTGCCGTGTGCATCATGAACTTGCGGATATTCAGGAAGAATTATGTGAAATGCTGAAGCGGAGAACCCTGAGTGAACTTCTGAAGGATGATGAACAGAATTGAAGATGAACAGAATTGAATAATAAATAATCGATAACATCAATGAAAACTGATAAAGAAAAAATGGTAAAGGGGAAAGCTGCCGTATTTTATAGCAGGCTCTCCTTTTTTTGTTCTTTTTTAGCATAATCACCATTCCGGAATCAAATGTAGAGCGAAAATGCGCTTTTTTGTATGCGATTAGGTACAAAAAATATATAAACCAGTTGGACATAACTGTAAAATTATGTTATAATCGTGATTGGAATTTTAGACACATCTGTTGTCTAGAAATAATTATTTTCATACCTTTAAGGAGGAAAAGAAACTATGGCAAGAAAGATGAAAACCATGGATGGTAA
>JALEHU010000059.1 GCA_022770365.1 Blautia sp.
TGGAAAACTATTATAAAATGTAACAGCCGAAAAAACTATAAACATAGCTTTTTCAGCTGCCGATTGTTATCCACTAAAATAAAAATTTAAAATTCAGCACTTTGCACAATGACTTTTATATACCTGTGAACAGTAACGAGATATTTGAGATATTTAACAGGAAAACAACAGATGGTATACATCTGAAAAAGGAGGATACAATGAAGAAAATCAAGATTACATTTATGGGAGCAGGCAGTACAGTTTTTGCAAGAAACGTACTTGGTGACTGTATGTGTACACCGGCGCTGTGTGAGGCGGATATTGCGCTGTACGATATTGACGCAAAACGCCTGGAGGATTCAGAGATTATTCTGAATGCGATTAATCGCAACATCAATGAAGGACGTGCATCCATCCGCACTTATCTTGGAGCAGAAAACCGGAAAGAGGCGCTTCGCGATGCTGATTTTGTAGTCAATGCCATTCAGGTAGGAGGTTATGAACCCTGTACTGTAACGGATTTCGAAATACCCAAGAAATATGGCCTTCGTCAGACAATCGCAGATACGCTCGGAATCGGTGGAATCATGAGAGGACTTCGAACGATTCCGGTTCTGGAAGAATTTGCGCGTGATATGGAAGAAGTCTGCCCGAACACTCTGTTTCTCAATTACAGCAATCCGATGGCAATACTGACCGGATATTTGCAGCGCTACACAAAAATCCGTACAGTGGGTTTGTGCCACAGTGTACAGGGATGTTCAAAAGGACTGCTGGAAAAACTGGGAATGGAAGACCGTCTGGAAGGCAGAAGAGAAGTGATTGCCGGAATCAATCATATGGGATGGCTGCTGGAGATTTATGACAAAGAGGGAAATGATCTGTATCCGGAAATTCGTGAGCGTGCAGCAAAGAAAAATGCAGAAGAAAAACATGACGATATGGTACGTTTTGAATATATCCGAAGGCTGGGATATTATTGTACAGAATCCAGTGAACACAATGCAGAATACAATCCGTTGTTTATCAAATCCGGCTATCCGGAACTGATTGAGAAGTACAATATTCCTCTGGATGAATATCCGCGCCGTTGTATCAATCAGATTGAGGGATGGGAGAAAGAACGTGAGGATATTCTGAAAGATGGAAAAATCACCCATGAACGCTCCAAAGAATATGCTTCTTATATTATGGAAGCGGTCGTAACAGGACAGCCGTACAAAATTGGAGGCAATGTGCTGAATGATGGACTGATTGAAAATCTTCCGTCAGAGGCATGCGTAGAAGTACCTTGTATGATTGATGCCAATGGAGTCAATCCATGCAGGGTTGGCAAACTTCCAACGCAGCTGGCTGCTATGAATATGACAAATATTAATCCGCAGCTTCTCACCATTGAAGCAGCTGCTACAAAAGACCGCAATAAAATCTATCAGGCAGCTCTGCTTGATCCGCATACGGCAGCAGAACTCAGCATGGATGACATCTGCGCAATGTGTGATGAACTGATCGAGGCACATGGAGAGTATATGAAAATGTATCGGTAACTTTTTGAACGGGCAATTGAAAGTGGTTAAGAAATAAAGTATAAAACAAATAAAAGAAATCTCCTGCAGAAAATCGTATGTTGAAAAACATGGAATTCAGCAGGAGATTTTTTGCAGACTATGTAAGAAAATAGCCGATTCAAATGAAAAGTTTCTTTTCATCCTCCGTACTTCTGCAATGCAGATAAATTTACACAAAATAATTTCAGAAAATAATTATAAATTATGCAAAAATATAGAATTAGCAAACTAAAAAACGAAAAAGTGTGATATAATAACAGAAAAAAAAGGTGTAACATGAAATGTAATAAAATGAAAAAGCACATATGTGTATAAGAAAATGAGGTGAAGCAGATGTTGAAAAACTGGAAACCGGGAGAAATTCCCGAAAAAGACGAAGTGAACGGGCGCCTGGATAAAGCCCGTGCAAGGCTTTATGAGCTTCAGATGAAGATCAAAGAGCATAAACTTCCGGTACTGGTACTTTTTGAAGGCTGGGGGGCATCAGGTAAGGGCAGTACCATCGGTAAGATTATCAGAAATATCGATCCGCGTTTCTTCAAGGTTGCGACCATGTCAGCGCCTGCGGAAGAGGAACTGCGCAGACCGTTTCTGTACCGCTATATGAGACAGATTCCGGAAGCCGGCAAGTTTACCTTCCTGGATTCCGGCTGGATGGAAGAAACAACCAGGGCATGTCTGGAGGGAAAACTCACGGATGATGAGTATGCCAGAAGAATCGACAGTATCAAACGTTTTGAACGTCAGCTTACGGATAACGGATATCTGGTGCTGAAGTTCTTTATGCAGATCGGTAAAGAAGAACAGACAGCACGCATGGAACGGCTTTTAGAGAGTGAAGATACCCACTGGCGTGTGGCTGGATTTGACAAATGGCAGAATGAACATTATAAGAAATGCCGTAAGGTATTTGACCGTTACCTGATGGATACGAATATGTCCACATCACCCTGGTATATCATTGATGCAGCCGAAAAGAAATGGGCGGAACTGCAGGTTCTGGAAATCATGGTGGAGGGCATCGAAATTGCCATGCAGAACAGTGCCCATTCCGTACCACTTCTCCAGAACGTATTTCCGCTGGTAAAGATGCCGAAGCTTCAGGACATCGAACTGGAAGGCAAAGTCATCGAAGATGACGAGTACCGGGTGGAATTGAAAAAGCTCCAGAAAAAACTTGGTGAACTTCATAATCGCCTTTACAGGAAACGGATCCCGGTGATCATCACATATGAGGGCTGGGATGCGGCAGGCAAGGGAGGCAATATTAAGAGGATCACAGGTGCACTGGACCCAAGAGGTTTTGAGGTACATCCCATTGCCAGTCCGGAACCTCACGAAAAAGCCCGCCATTATCTGTGGCGTTTCTGGACAAGACTTCCGAAGGACGGGCATATTGCGATCTTTGACCGCACCTGGTATGGCCGTGTGATGGTGGAGCGTCTGGAAGGCTTCTGTAGTGAGAATGACTGGAAAAGGGCATATAATGAGATTAATGAATTTGAAAAAGAGCTTTATGACTGGGGCGCTGTGATCATTAAATTCTGGGTACAGATAGACAAGGATACCCAGCTGGCACGTTTTACAGACCGTCAGAACAATCCTGAGAAACAGTGGAAGATCACAGACGAAGACTGGCGCAATCGTGAGAAATGGGATGCCTATGAAGTGGCTGTCAATGAAATGCTCCAGAAAACAAGTACCACATTTGCTCCATGGCACATTCTGGAGTCTGTGGATAAAAAATATGCAAGAATCAAAGCTTTAAAAATTGTAATAGATGAAATCGAAAAAGCACTTGAATAAATACTTATACGGAAAGGCACTCCGGGATTTTGTACACGGAAATCGATGTACTGGTCTGCGGAACGCCTTTCCTGTTATGGACGCAGATAGTTCTTCATGGTTTTCAGTGCATTTTTTTCCAGTCGGCTGACCTGGGCCTGGGAAATTCCGATTTCATCGGCAACTTCCATCTGGGTTTTTCCCTCATAAAAGCGCAGCTCAATAATATGGCGTTCCCTCTCATTGAGACGCTGCATGGCTTCTCTGAGAGAGAGATCCTCAATCCACCGATCTTCCCGATTCTTTTTGTCACTGATCTGATCCATGACATAAAGAGTATCGCCGCCCTCTGTATAGACCGGCTCAAAAAGGCTTACAGGGCTCTGGATGGCATCCATGGCATAGACGATCATTTCTTTTTCGATGCCGATCTCTTCGGCGATTTCTGCAATAGTTGGTTCTTTGTCGTGGTGGCGGAGATAGTTTTCTTTTGCATAGATCGCCTTGTATGCAATATCCCGAAGAGAACGGCTGACACGTATGGAATTGTTGTCCCGTAAATAACGGCGGATCTCCCCGATGATCATGGGAACCGCATATGTGGAAAATTTTACATTCAACGTTGTGTCAAAGTTGTCAATGGCTTTCATCAGTCCGATGCATCCGATCTGAAACAGATCATCGGCATTTTCGCTGCTGTTCTGAAAACGTTTGATCACGCTTAATACCAGCCGCAGATTACCTTTGATGTACAGTTCACGGGCTTCCATGTCGCCCTCCTTGATCCGTCGAAACAGTTCTTCTTTTTCTTCTGCCTTCAGTATGGGAAGTTTTGCGGTGTTGACACCACAGATTTCTACTTTATTAAGCGCCATCTGAATGATCCTCCTTATCTTCTTTTGCTATTAGAAATGATTCTCAGATAGGAGGATAAATATACTTTTTTCGGGAAAATATAAAAAATATAAGCCCTTGACAAATCTCAGCCGGGATGTTCCTTGTGAAAACATTTTTCTTCTTTGATATTTACAAGAATGATGTCATCTCCGATCTGACAGATACATTCCCAGGGGATAACGTATTCACTTTCTCTGGAGAACAGACTGCAGAATCTACCGGGACCCGGGACGATGAGGGCAGTAAGACATCCGGTCTGGCAGTCGAATTCCACATCTGCAGGACATCCAAGACTGCGGCATGTGCAGGTATTGATAACTTCTTTTTGTTTCAGATCACAGACACGCATGATAAGACCTGCGCTTTTTTATTTATTTATGCAGAAAAAACCTGCATTATACCCATACATTTATTGACACGAAAAGGAAAAATAAAGTATAATATCGCCAGAAAAATAATGCTGTCAGAGTTTTGGCCAGGGGGGGATAACGCGGTGAAATGTCCATTTTGTAATCAGGATAATACGAAGGTTGTGGATTCCAGACCGGTAGAGGATACCAATTCCATCCGGAGGAGAAGAATGTGCGATGCCTGCGGCAAACGTTTTACAACATATGAAAAAGTTGAGACGATTCCGCTGAGTGTGATCAAGAAAGATCAGAACAGAGAGCAGTATGACAGGGCAAAGATCCAGGCGGGTATTTTACGCGCGTGTTACAAACGCCCTATTTCCATTGAGAAGATTGAGACCATGATGGATTCCATTGAAGGAGAGATTTTTAACACCGAAGAACGTGAAATTCCCAGCACCAGGATCGGTGAAGTGGTAATGGAACATCTAAAAGACCTGGATGCAGTGGCTTATGTCAGATTTGCTTCTGTTTACAGAGAGTTTAAAGATGTCAGTACATTTATGGATGAACTGAAAAAATTTATGGAACCGTAGAAGGCACTGCAAATGTATATCGTCAGATAGAGTGCGGTATATACAGAGGCTTTTCTGCAAAAAAGAGGGCACCGGATTCTCCGGTGCCCATTGTAATATACAGCATATGGATCAAACGATTCCCTGAGCTTTCATAGCGTCAACAACTTTTTCGAATCCGGCAATGTTCGCGCCGACTACATAGTTGTCTTCCATGTCATAGCGTTTTGCTGCTTCATCAACTTTCTTGAAGATGTCTTTCATAATAGTATGAAGCTTCTGATCCACTTCTTCTGCGCTCCAGGAGATTCTCATGGAGTTCTGGCTCATTTCCAGAGCGGAAGTAGCTACACCGCCTGCATTGGCAGCTTTGCCGGGCATGAAGAGAACGCCGTTTTCCATTACATAGTTGGTTGCTTCCAATGTAGTAGGCATGTTAGCGCCTTCTACTACATATTTGCATCCGTTAGCAACCAGAGTCTTAGCGCCGTCGATATCCAGCTCATTCTGGGTAGCACATGGCAGATAAATATCACATTTGATATTCCAGATGCCAAGACCGTCTGTATAAGTAGCGCCTTCTACACGGTCAGCATATTCTTTGATACGTCCGCGTTTTACTTCTTTGATGTCTTTAACGATGTCCAGTTTGATACCGTCCGGATCATGGATAAATCCGTTGGAATCACACATTGCAACAACTTTGGCACCAAGCTGGGTAAGTTTTTCAACTGCGTAAATAGCAACGTTGCCGGAACCGGTTACGATTGCGGTCTTGCCTTCCGGTGAATCACCGTGAGCTTTCATGATTTCGTTAAGCATATAAACAACACCATATCCGGTAGCCTGTGTACGAACCAGAGAACCGCCGTAGGTAAGTCCCTTGCCTGTGAGAACACCTTCATAAAGACCGCGGATTCTCTTATACTGGCCGAATAAATAACCGATTTCACGTCCGCCTACACCGATGTCACCTGCAGGTACGTCTGTGTCAGCGCCTACATATTTGCAGAGCTCTGTCATAAAGCTCTGGCAGAATGCCATAACTTCTCTGTCGGATTTGCCCTTCGGGTCAAAGTTGGAACCGCCCTTGCCGCCGCCGATAGGAAGGCCTGTCAGGGAGTTCTTGAAAATCTGTTCGAAACCAAGGAATTTCAGGATGCTCTGGTTTACTGACGGATGGAATCTGAGACCTCCTTTGTATGGTCCGATCGCGCTGTTGAACTGGATACGGTATCCTTTGTTTACCTGAACGGTACCCTTGTCATCTACCCAGGGTACGCGGAAAGAGATGATTCTCTCCGGTTCAACAAGACGCTCCAGGATGGAAAGTCTGCGGTATTCCTCTTCGTTTCTGTCAATAACGACTTTAAGGGAATCCAGGACTTCTTTTACTGCCTGGTGGAATTCAGGTTCACCCGGGTTCTGTGCTACGACTCTCTCATAGACTTCTTCTGTGTAAGACATTGTAATTTCCTCCTCATCCATTTATAAAACAAATTTTTCTACGTTATTATACACTAAAGTGATACAAATGAAAAGAGTGAGAAGAAATTTTTTTTTAAGCTTGCGAATTGGCAGTAAATGTGAGATTATAATATGAATATCAGGTAACTGTCCGGCAGGCAATATCTGTGAAGGCATTGAACAGATACAACAACTGAACAGTTACAGTATCAGTAATGATTGCGTGAGCATGAAATAGTGAGGAGTGAGAAAGAGTAATGCGAACATTTGAAAAATCTTCAAAACTTGATAATGTACTGTACGATGTGCGTGGGCCGGTGGTTGATGAGGCCAGCAGAATGGAAGAAGATGGGATGGAAATCCTGAAACTGAATATCGGTAATCCGTATCCGTTCGGGTTTTCCGCACCCCAGGAAGTAATCCTGGATATGCTGAGCAATATCCGTACATCCCAGGGTTATTCTGATTCCAAGGGTATTTTTTCCGCCAGAAAAGCGATCATGCAGTATTCTCAGCTGAAAAAGATCCCAAATGTAACCATGAATGATATTTATACCGGCAATGGAGTCAGCGAGCTGATCAACCTTTGTATGCAGGCTCTTTTGAATAATGGAGATGAGATCCTGATCCCGTCACCGGATTATCCGCTGTGGACAGCGACAGCTACACTGGCTGGAGGTAATGTAGTACATTATGTCTGTGATGAACAGTCTGAGTGGTACCCGGATCTTGATGATATCCGCAGCAAGATTACAGATAAGACAAAAGCAATCGTCATTATCAATCCCAATAACCCTACAGGAGCAGTTTATCCGAAGGAGATTCTGGAGCAGATCGCGCAGATTGCCAGGGAGCATGAGCTGATCATTTTCTCTGATGAGATTTATGACCGCCTTGTAATGGACGGATATGAACATACTTCGATTGCATCACTGGCACCGGATGTGTTCTGTGTGACTTTTTCGGGGCTGTCCAAATCTCATATGATCGCGGGATTCCGTATTGGATGGATGATTTTAAGCGGTGCAAAAGACCGGGCAAAGGGATACATAGAAGGAATCAAAATGCTTTCCTCCATGCGCCTGTGCTCCAATGTACCGGCACAGTCCATTGTACAGACAGCACTTGGAGGTTATCAGAGCGTAAATGAGTATATTCAGCCGGGCGGACGTATTTATGAGCAGAGAGATTTTATTTATAAAGCTCTGACTGATATTCCGGGCATCACGGCAGTGAAGCCGAAGGCAGCTTTCTATATTTTCCCGAAGATTGATACAGAGAAATTCAATATCACGGATGACGAGCAGTTTGCGCTGGATTTCCTTCATGAAAAACAGGTTCTTCTGGTACCGGGCAAAGGATTTAACTGGCAGCAGCCGGATCATTTCCGTGTGGTTTATCTGCCGAATGTCCTGCAGCTTGAGAAGGCAGCCGGAAAACTGCGTGAATTCCTGAGTAATTACAGACAAAGACGATAAATTCAGAATAAAAAGTAGTGTTTATCACGTAAGTCCAGTTGATAGACACTGCTTTTTTTGTTGGTTCCGGACGATTTTTCCGGCAGTTGAGAGGCAGGAAATGACTGGAAATTTCCATGGTAGACCAATCCGGAATTTCGTGCTATAATAAAAAATGAACCTGAATTATTCACGGAACAGTATCTGAACTGATAACTGTACCATGAATCTGAAAATAGATACTTGTAGCCATAACACCACTTAATTAACCCGTCAAAAGGGTATAAAATCCCTGTGGCAGGGTTCAGAGCAGTTGTTAAGCTGTCAAGGTTCGTTAATAGTTGCTATTCCAGCTGTACATTCAGCTTACCGATATTTGAAAGTGTCTCATAGAATTCATTCTTATAAGGGCAGCTACTACACAGCTTGAATGTGATATATCTTGCTGAACGAACTACTTTTGCAGCAATCTTCAGCAGTTTTAAACGGACGGTATCAATGCGTTGCCTTCGCATGTTTGCTGATAACGCCAATCGTCTAAGCCAATTAAATATGTTATACGCAAGAGCATGTACCTGTAGTCTGTTGGCATTTACTATTCTGGTATGACTGCTTACGGAAGCGAAATCAAAACCGGATTTGCTTTCTTTGATGAAGTTTTCCATCAACCCTCGCTTGCAGTAAAATTTGATAAGATACTCTGGTGAGGAATCCATGTTTGTGACAACAAATGTGTACATGTAAATCATCTGGTTTTCCGGTTTTTCAACCTTGCATACCACACGCCTTTCGTAAGGCCATGGACCTGCTTTGTACATGAATTCACCATAAGCTACCGCATAATCCACTTTGTTATTCTTGGTGATTTCATCAAGTTCATCCACAAGATAGGATGCTTTTTCGCGGAGAATGCCATTTTCCTTCAGCCGAATCACATAGCTTGTGCCGTTTTCCTCACACTGCTTATAAAGAGCAGGCGTAGCGAAACCGCTGTCACCACGAAGCAGAATACGGATTGCAGGATAATCATTCAGGTATTCATCCAGTATCGGCTGCAGAAAGTCAACCACTCCGGTACAGGAATACTGTGTTCCATCACGAAGCTGGATTTTAATCAGATCTCCGGTCATTCCATCATAACATACAAGCGGATGATAGCCATTGCTCTGATAATGGAAGTTGAAGGCTCTGCCTTCCTGTCTGCCGTATGCATCAAGGAGAGTGGAATCCAGATCCAGAATAACAGCCTGCGGCATCTGAATACTGTAAATTTTCTTCCGCAGTATTCTGCCAATCGTTAGGAACTGGTTTAAGGTATCTTCATCCATACGGTTAAAGAATCTCGAAACAGTAGGCTGTGATGCAAGGGCGTCTTTTTCAAGTACAGATTTGAATACAGGATCATTTGTAAGTTCATCGGAAGCATCATCTTCGAAATAGCCTGCAATGATCATATATATCATTTGGAGCAGGTTTTCCTTATCCGTATGATATCTGAATAATGCAGGATCATTGGTCTTGAAAGCTTTGCCAAAAAGCGTATCAATACCCAGTTTGCTTACGAATTCTTTGATGAGAAGTAAGCCTGCATCGGAGGATAAATCTCCTCCATCAAAATTTATTTTAATCTGCCTATTGCTTTCTAATGGTAAGGTGTTTACAATACTCATAAAGGGCTCCTTTTGTTG
>JALEHU010000083.1 GCA_022770365.1 Blautia sp.
GGGAACCACTCTTCGCCATATTATCTATGATATCGGCGGCGGTTTAAAGAGCGGTGCTGCATTTAAGGGCGTACAGATCGGTGGTCCGTCCGGCGGATGTCTGATCGAAGAACAGCTTGATCAGCCTCTGGATTTTGATTCTGTGAAAAAACTCGATGCAATCATGGGTTCCGGCGGTCTGGTAGTTATGGACGAAAACACCTGTATGGTAGAAGTTGCCCGCTTCTTTATGAGCTTTACCCAGCGCGAGAGCTGCGGTAAATGTGTTCCGTGCCGTGAAGGTACCAAACGTATGCTGGAAATTCTGGAAAGAATTGTAGATGGTAAGGGCAAGATGTCCGATCTTGATGAACTGGAAGAACTTGCGACGATGGTACAGAGTATGGCTCTCTGCGGTCTTGGCAAGAGCGCTCCGCTTCCTGTAATCAGCACCCTGAAACGCTTCCGCAGTGAATACGAAGAACATATCAGAGATAAAAAATGCCGTGCAAAGGTTTGTACCGCACTTCGTCAGTTCCATATTAATCCGGAATTCTGTATTGGTTGTGGAAAATGTGCGAAGAACTGTCCGGCTGGGGCAATTCATGGCAAAGTAAAGAGCCCGTATAAGATTGATAATGATCTTTGTATCAAGTGTGGCGCATGTAAAGATAACTGTAACTTTGATGCAGTTTATGTGGAAGCATAGAAGGGAGGACATACTATGGGAACTATGACAATTGACGGTAGAAAAGTCGAATTTACCAATGAAAAAAACGTCCTGTCCGTCATCCGTAACGCAGGAATTGATATTCCGACATTGTGCTACCATTCCGAGTTATCCACTTTCGGTGCATGCCGTCTTTGTACGGTAGAAGATGACAGAGGTAAGACATTTGCTTCCTGTTCAGAAGAGCCAAGAGACGGAATGGTAATTTATACCAATACAGCAAGAATACGTAAATACAGAAAACTGATCATCGAACTGCTTCTTGCATCTCATTGCCGTGACTGTACAACATGCCGTAAGAGCGGTGATTGTAAGCTTCAGGAACTGGCACACAAGCTTGGAGTTCGTGAGATCCGTTTTGATAACTACAAAGAAGAGCATCCGATCGATTTCTCTTCTCCATCCATCGTTCGTGATCCGAATAAATGTATCCAGTGCGGCAACTGTGTACGTGCCTGTGAAGAATTACAGGGTATCGGAGTTCTCGGCTTTGCACATCGTGGTACAGAAGCAATTGCTACTACAGCATTTGATAAACCGATTGCAGAAACAGATTGTGTTAACTGCGGACAGTGCCGTGTATTCTGTCCGACCGGTGCGATCACCATCCGTTCCAACAGAACAGACGTATGGGATGCACTTGCTGACAAGAATGTACGTGTTGTAGCACAGATCGCTCCTTCTGTACGTGTCGCTGTAGGTGATCATTTCGGACTTCCGAAGGGCAAGAGCGCAATGGGAAGAATCGTAAATGCACTGCGCAAGATGGGATTCGATGAAGTATACGATACCAACTTCAGTGCCGACCTGACCATTATGGAAGAGAGTGCTGAATTCCTGAGAAGAGTTGAGACAGGCGGAACACTTCCGCTTCTTACCTCCTGCTGTCCTGCATGGGTAAAATTCATTACAGATCAGTATAAGGATTATATTCCGAATCTGTCCACATGCCGTTCTCCGCAGGGAATGCTTTCAGCAGTAATCAAAGAGTATTATCGTCAGCCTGAGAATGCGAAGGGCAAAAAGACAGTAGTTGTATCCATTATGCCATGTACAGCCAAGAAATACGAAGCGAATCGTCCAAACAGCTATACTCATGGAGAAAAAGATACAGATATCGTTATAACCACAACAGAACTGATCCGTATGATTCAGGAATACGGTCTTGATCTTTCCAAGCTTGATTCTGAAGCATGTGATATGCCGTTTGGCTATGGTTCCGGCGGCGGTGTGATCTTTGGTGTTACCGGTGGTGTTACAGAGGCGGTTCTCCGTCGTCTGAGCCCGGATCACAGCGTTGAATCTCTGCAGGCAATCGCAGACTGCGGTGTGCGCGGCACGGATGGCATCAAGGAATTCACAGTTCCGTATAACGGAATGGATGTTAAGATCTGTGTTGTAAACGGACTTGCAAACGCAAGAAAAGTTATGGACCGTGTAAAGAACGGAGAAGCAGAATATCATCTGATCGAGGTTATGGCATGCCGCCGCGGATGTATCATGGGTGGCGGACAGCCGACCGGTGCAGGCGACAGAACCAAGGCAGCCAGAGCTGAAGGCATCTACAATGCAGATAAAGCAACCATCATCAAGAAATGTGATGAGAACCCGCTTATCGTTGGATTGTATGAAGGCTTCCTGAAAGGAAAAGAGCACGAACTGCTTCATAATGAGTTTTATTAAAAAATAGTAAAGCGGCCGTATGTATACGGCCGCTTTTTGTGACCGATATTAAGAATGAATTTGCCCCCTGATGCATATAGATATAACAATACATGCGATTGTGTAAATCTATGCAAGGGGGCTTTTATTATGGAAAACTTTCAGATTTACCGGGATATCCAGGCGCGGACGGGCGGAGATATATACATAGGCGTTGTGGGACCTGTACGTACCGGGAAATCCACATTCATCCGGAGATTCATGGAACTGACAGCGCTGCCGGGGATGGAGAGTGAAAAGCAGGCAGAGGTTCGGGACCAGCTCCCTTTAAGCGGTTCCGGCAAACTGATCACCACAGTAGAACCCAAATTCATCCCGAAAGAAGCTGTCCCCATTCTGCTTGGCGGCGAGCAGAAAGTAAAAGTAAAACTCATTGACTGCGTCGGCTTCCTGGTAAAAGATGCCACAGGACATATTGAAGACGGCCGTGAGCGGATGGTCAAAACTCCCTGGTTCGAAAAAGCCATCCCGTTTCATGAGGCAGCCCAGCTTGGAACCCGAAAAGTCATACAGGAGCACGCAACAATAGGCCTTGTTATAACTACAGATGGAACATTCGGGGAAATTCCAAGGGAGAACTTCCTGGAAGCCGAAGAAAAGACCGTCGCTGAGCTGAAAAAGCAGAGAAAGCCATTCCTGATCCTCATCAATTCACAGACACCATACAAAGAGGAAACATTAAATCTTGCCCGGGAACTGCAGGAAAAATACAATGTAACAGCCATGACCGCCAACTGTGAACAGCTTCGCAAAGAGGACATACCAAGAATCCTTGAAAATATACTCTATGAATTCCCGGTGAGTGAAATTCAGTATTTCATTCCTAAATGGTTGGAAATGCTCCCCATGGATCATGAACTGAAAAAACAGATCATTTCCCAGATCAGGGACAACATGAAAAAGCTTTGCCATATCCGTGACATTACCAGGGAATCTGTGAAACTGGGCGGACCGTATGTCAAGGATACCATCCTGGAAAATGTCAGCCTTTCCGATGGAAGCGCACGTATCCGGATACAGATCGATGACCAATACTATTATCAGCTTCTCAGTGAAATGTGCGGAGTTCATATAGAGGGAGAATACGACCTGATCCACACAATACGAGACCTGTCCGCCATGCGCGAACAGTATGTAAAAGTCCAGGCAGCACTTGAGTCTGTTCGGGGCAGTGGATATGGAGTCGTTGTTCCGGAACTGAATGAGATTAAAATGGAAGAACCGACTGTCATCAAACAGGGCAGCAAATACGGGGTGAAAATCCGTTCCAAGAGTCCCTCCATCCATATGATCAAAGCAAACATTGAGACAGAGATTGCGCCTATCGTAGGAACTCAGCAGCAGGCCGAAGACCTGATTCAATATATCGGACAGAGCGGCCAGCGGGGAGAAAGTGTCTGGGAGACCAACATTTTCGGCAAATCCATCGAACAGCTGGTACAGGACGGCATACGTAGCAAGATCGCATCCATCACAGAGGAAAGCCAGGTGAAACTTCAGGATACCATGCAGAAGATCGTGAATGACAGCAAGGGCGGACTTGTATGCATCATCATTTAACACACTTATAATAAAAATATGTGATTTTTTACAATTTCATTCGTATTACTAATGTATAAGGTAATAACCAGGCGGAAAAAAAGTTTAAAATGTATTTATCTGTTTAAAAGATACAGATTCCAGCCAAAAGAATACATAAGGAAATGGAGGTATACGAATGAGAGAGCAGCACCTGCTGTCGGATCGAATCAAAACACTCTGTGAAGAGAAAAACATGTCTTACTATAGTTTGTCCTACAGATCCACCGTGCCAATTACCACAATTATGAATATAGTACACTGCACAACAAAAAATCCAGGAATATTCACCATCGTCAAACTCTGTGACGGGCTGGGAGTCACAATACAGGAGTTCTTTGGCGCAGATGCATTTGAAGACATTGAGAGAGAAACTGACTGATCAATGGAGGGGCTGCCGTACAAAAGTGCGGCAGCCTTTTAAGGGATTTGTGAAAATAATGTAAAAAAGAAAACATAAACTGCCATTTTTTTTACATGAACAGACATACTGTCCCGGAACGTGGTATTGCGCTTCTTGTAATTTAATGATAAAATATTTACGGAATTTACAAATAGGAAATCAATTTTTAAGAAATTGTAAATATTACGGATGTAAAAATACAAAGGGGAAAGACAATGGGAAAATATTTTGGAACCGACGGCTTCCGTGGGGAGGCAAATGAGAATCTGACTGCAGATCATGCATATAAAGTAGGACGTTTCCTTGGCTGGTATTATGGGGAAGTGAGACGCAGAGCAGGTGATGATACACCGGCGCGCATTGTCATCGGCAAGGATACAAGACGCTCCAGTTACATGTTTGAATATTCCCTGGTAGGCGGCCTTGTTGCTTCCGGAGCGGATGCGTATCTGCTTCACGTTACAACCACGCCATCCGTAGCTTATGTGGCAAGAGTGGATGATTTTGACTGCGGTATTATGATCAGCGCTTCCCACAATCCCTATTATGACAACGGTATCAAGCTGATCAACAGCAAGGGTGAGAAGATGGATGAAGCAACCATCGGCTTTGTAGAGGATTATCTTGACGGTAAGCTGGAATTGTTTGGTGAAACATGGACAGAAGTACCATTTGCCCATAAAGATAAGATCGGCCGTACCGTTGACTATGTTTCAGGAAGAAACAGATACGTGGGTTATCTGATCTCTCTTGGCATGTACAGCTTCAAGGGAGTGAAAGTAGGTCTTGACTGTGCGAACGGAAGCTCCTGGAATATTGCCAGATCAGTATTTGACGCACTGGGAGCCAAAACCTATGTGATCAATGCGGAACCGGACGGTTATAACATCAATACCAATGCAGGTTCCACTCATATAGAAGGACTTCAGAAATTTGTTGTTGAAAATGGTCTGGATGTGGGATTTGCCTATGACGGTGATGCTGACCGATGCCTCTGTGTTGACGAAAAAGGAAATGTAATCTCCGGTGATCATATCCTTTATATTTACGGCAAATATATGAAAGAAAGAGGAAAGCTCCTGACCAATACTGTAGTCACAACGGTTATGAGCAACTTCGGACTTTATAAAGCATTTGATGAAGCCGGAATTGATTATGCGAAGACAGCAGTCGGAGACAAATATGTTTATGAATATATGATGAACAATGGCTGCCGTATCGGAGGCGAACAGTCCGGTCACATTATCTTCTCGAAATATGCAAGCACCGGTGACGGTATCCTGACAAGCCTTAAGATGATGGAAGTCATGATGGCGAAGAAGAAAAAGATGAGTGAGCTTTCAGAAGGACTCGTTATTTATCCGCAGGTTCTGCAGAACATCCGCGTGAAGAATAAGGCTGAAGCACAGGCGGATGAAGATGTGCAGAAGGCAGTTCAGGCTGTAGCTGATCAGCTTGGCGATACAGGAAGGATCCTGGTGAGAGAATCCGGTACCGAACCGGTGATCCGTGTCATGGTGGAAGCAGAAAGCAAAGAAGTCTGTGAGAAATATGTCCAGGAAGTGATTACCGTAATTAAAGCCAAGGGACATGTCTTGTAATCATACCGCTGAATAAAGACGGATCTTTTTGCTAAAGTGAAACGAAATGTCGTGAATAAACAGAGACATTATTGTAAACCGTACTTGACAAAAAACAACAGGGCATTATAATTAGACTGAGTCTGGCCGAATTCGAAAATTTTCGGAAAAATCCATGACAGGAAATAAATACCATAGTGATTTGCACTATGAAAAGAAGAGTATGAAATAAAGAAAAAGGACTGACATTATGTTTGAGAAAGAAACTTCTGATAAAGCAGAAAAAAAAGAAACAAGAAGAACACGCAGGCGCCTGGAACACTGGCAGGTTATCGCGTGCTATCTGATGGTGTATGACGCTATAGCCGTGAATGTTGCATACATGTTAGCGTTATGGGTACGTTTTGACTGCCGATATTCCAGTATACCGGTGGATTATCTTCATGGATATATGAAGTTTGCGCCCTGGTATACTGTATTTTCAATTCTTGTATTCTGGTTTCTTCGTCTGTACAACAGTGTATGGCGCTTTGCCAGTTACAGTGAACTGGTAAGGATTGTTGTATCTTCTTTAATAACATCTGTTTTTCATATGATTGGAATCACATTCGGAGTGATTCGCATGCCTGTATCTTATCATATTATTGGTACAGGAATACAGCTGCTGCTCATTGCAGGAATCCGGTTTTCGTATCGTTTTATACTCCTTGAAAGGAGTCGAAGGAATCAATCCAGGGAAGGCGTTGTTCATCGTGTAATGCTTATTGGCGCAGGTGCAGCAGGTCAGGTGATCCTTCGTGAACTGAATCACGCGAAAGAGACAAAAGCAAGAGTTTGCTGCATCGTGGATGATAACCCGAATAAGTGGGGACGTTATATAGAGGGAATTCCCATTGTAGGAGGAAGAGATGATATTCTTCTCAACGCAGAAAAATATAAAATAGATCAGATTTTTCTTGCAATTCCAAGCAGCTCAGCAGAAGAGAAAAGAGACATTCTTGATATCTGTAAAGAGACAGGCTGTGAACTTAAAGTACTTCCTGGAATGTATCAGCTTGTCAATGGGGAAGTCTCTGTTAGCCAGATGAAAGATGTGGCTGTAGAAGATCTTCTGGGACGTGATCCAATCAAAGTCAATATGGAAGAAATCTTTACATATCTCAGCGGCAAAACGATTCTGGTAACCGGAGGAGGAGGCTCCATCGGTAGTGAGCTCTGCCGACAGATTGCTGCTCATGAGCCGAAACATCTGATTATTTTTGATGTTTATGAGAATAATGCTTATGATATCGAACAGGAATTAAAGAGTAAATATCCGAAACTGAATCTGACAGTATTGATAGGATCCGTACGAGACAGCAGAAGAATCAACAGTGTCTTTGAAAAGTATAAACCTGATATTGTATATCATGCAGCTGCACATAAGCATGTTCCGCTTATGGAAACAAGCCCGTGTGAAGCAATTAAGAATAATGTGATGGGAACCTATAAAACTGCATATGCGGCTTTGATGAACGGATGCCAGAGATTTGTACTTGTAAGCACAGATAAAGCTGTGAATCCGACAAATATTATGGGTGCCAGCAAACGACTGTGTGAGATGGTTATCCAGACCATGGATAAGATCGGCAAAGAGAATAAAGAAGACCTGCTTCCATTACTGTTTGGGCATTTTGAAGATGGTGATGAATATCGCCAGAATATGTATAATAAGATTGAGAAACGCGGAAGCAGTACAGAATTTGTTGCTGTACGTTTTGGAAATGTGCTTGGAAGTAATGGCTCTGTAATTCCTTTGTTTAAAAAGCAGATTGAAAAAGGTGGTCCGGTTACAGTAACGCATCCTGATATTATTCGCTATTTTATGACAATTCCGGAGGCAGTAAGCCTTGTATTGCAGGCAGGAACATATGCAAAAGGCGGGGAAATCTTTGTTTTGGATATGGGAGCTCCGGTGAAGATTGATACATTAGCGAGAAATCTGATTAAGCTTTCAGGATATAAGCCGGATATAGATATTCAAATTGTGTATACAGGATTACGCCCCGGGGAAAAGCTTTATGAAGAAAAGCTGATGGCCGAAGAGGGGATGACAAAAACACCTAATGATTTGATTCATATTGGAAAACCGATTCCATTTGATGAGGAGAATTTTCTTAAACAACTTGAACTATTAGCTGAATCATGTTATAGTAACAGCACTGAAATTGTTGATCTGGTAGAAACAATTGTTCCTACATACCATGCTTCAACGAAAATGGTATCAGAACAAAAGAAGGTTTATGATATGCTGATGAGTCAAGTAGTTACTACAACAGATCAATAACTTGTATATATATAAATATATGAAGGGTCTGTAATAATATGAAAAACTAGTGTACTGACACATTGATATTCAAACTAATCTTTGTATCCTAATTACAACTTAGGATACAAAGATGTGAGCTTTATACGCGCATCCTTTGTTTTAAATTGCCAGTTTACGCCATCTTCATTACTGTTGCGTTCGTTT
>JALEHU010000022.1 GCA_022770365.1 Blautia sp.
CAAAAGGTCATGTGTTTCATGCTTGTATGAAAAAACATGACTTTGGGACCCGCAAAAACATGAGAAAGTAGCCCGAACAGGGCGGATTTCGAATGTTTTTAGGATTTCGGGAGCACAAAGTGCGGAGAAATCCGTGTATCAGAGGGGTCAAAATACCTTTTGACCCCATCATCATTATATGATACAAGTTTGACTTTATCAATATTTTTATCATTTATGTTTAATAAAACTTTTTCTTCAATTATTTTTTTAGGTGCATCTATCAATCTAAAGATTGACAATTCATTTTTTATATCACATAATAAAGAAGCAGAATGACAGAAAAATTAAATTCAGTATTTATCAGCAAATAAAAAATACCTTCACAGAAAGAGGCTGCCTATGACAATCAAAGAAATCGCCGCTTTGGCAGGTGTTTCCATCTCCACTGTTTCGAAGATCGTAAATAACAAAGACCAGAACATCGCTGCAGAAACCCGCAACAAAGTACTGAAAATTGTAAAAGAATATAATTACACGCCTTATGGCATGGTAAAAAACCTTTCCACCGCCAAAACCTTCATACTGGGAGTTGTACTATCCAACATGCCCCGCACCAATTCCATGCTTTCAGGAATTGCGGAAGCGGCAGCCGAGCACAATTACAGCATTCTCCTTTTTGACAGCCAGAATCGACCGGATTTTGAGCTGAAACACATCAACGCCCTCTCTCAGAAACGTGTGGACGGTGTAATCTGGGAACCCGTCAATGCTGAAAGCCACCAGTTGGAGCATTACCTGACTGATCAGAATATTCCTTTCATCCACATCATGGAGAAAGACAATCCCCGTTCTTTTAAAATCAATTACGAGGAAATGGGATACCTGCTCACTCAGAGACTAATCGACTATAAGCACGCAAAAATTGCCTGTCTGATAAAACCTGACAGCCAGCGTTCCATGATGGTTCTGGAAGGATTCCGGAAATGTCTGTTTGACAACCACATTCCATACCACAACTCTATGGAAATTTCCATCAGGAACCCGGATTATCTCACCGAACTGCTGGGACACAAGTTCTCCGGAGTAGTAAGTTCACACTTTTCCTCTTCTCTGGCTCTGTATGAAGATATAGACCGGCTTCATTACTCCATTCCGTCCGATCTGTCTGTTGTCAGCCTGAAGGACGAAGTCAGGGAAGCCATTTCCTACCCTCATATTTCCAGTATCAGCATTCCGTATAAGGAATTCGGCTATCATATCGGAAAAGCAATGATTCGGAAATGTGAAAAGATCCCGGTCACTGAAGAAACTTTTTCTTTTTCCGGAGATTACACGCTTGATACCGAAGACAGCTTATATGTACCTTTCTTCCTCCGTTCCAAAAAAATTGTTGTAGTAGGAAGTATCAACACAGACCTGACTTTTAATGTAGATTCACTGCCGCAGACGGGTAAAGCGACCAGAATCCTGAATTCCACTTTCTCTCTTGGCGGAAAGGGCGCCAACCAGGCTGTAGGTGCAGCCAAACTTGACCGGGAAGTTTCTCTGATTGGAGAGATCGGCAATGACATTGACTCCAATCTGATATTTGACCAATTGGAAAAAGAACACGTAATTACACAGGGAATCCAGCGAAACCCGAATTTTCCCACCGGAAAGGCCTATATTTATATCGAGGAAAGCGGAGAAAGTGCAATCAGTGTCCTCGCAGGGGCCAACAGTAATCTGACCCCCGAATGCATCCGGCAGCGCCAGCATTTATTCAAAAATTCCGGATGCTGTCTCATCTCCACCGAGCTGACAAACGAGACAACTCTCGAAGCAGCAAAAACCGCCAGACAATATGGAGCTAAGACCTTTTTAAAACCCACCGTTATCAAATCCATGCCGGGAGATCTGTGTTCCTATATTGACTATTTTATTCCCAACCGTTACGAAGCCTCGCTGCTCAGTCCGCCGGAATACGGCACGGTTGAAGACCAGGCAGAGTACTTTTTCAGTCAGGGCATTCCAAACGTTATCATCACCCTTGGTTCTCGGGGATGTTATCTGAAAACCAATGACACTGCCAGATATTTTCCTGCGGCTGACTTTACCCCCATAGACACCACCGGAGGCGCAGATGCCTTTATTTCCTGTCTTGCCTCCTGTCTGACAGACGGATATTCACTGGAAAAATCTATCCGCATCGCCAATTATGCGGCCGGATTCTGCGTTGCCAGACAGGGCGTCGTCCCGGCACTTGTTGACCGCACGACTCTGGAATCACATATCAAACGGATCGAACCTGAGTTGTTATTACATGTATGACAAGCGTAAATTATTCTGCGCAAAAAGAACCGGCTGCAATAACAAATCTGCAGCCGGTATTTTTTTACGCAAAATCTACCGATAGTATTATTCATACAAATTTATTTGGTTAGCTTTTTAAACAAATCTTCAAACAACCGGTCTCTTTGTATATGATATACATACTTTATAAAATGACGTGTCTGATCAAAAGAATAACGGTCATCATATTCCGGAATCGGGCTGTGGATCAGACAATCCTTTTCAAAATCGCCGTCCAGAAGCCATGCTACCGCAGTCACATCCCAGATTGCTCTGGTCCAGACATCACCGGCTCCGCACCGTTTTGCTTCAGCAGTTGTAACATCTGCCAGATAATCACAAAGCCTGTTTTTCCCTCTGAGATGATATTCCAGCTCCGGTCCGCTGACGGTAAATGCAGACACAACTCCCATGCATGGAAGCTGCACAAGCGGAACACCGCACCCGAACACAATTCTTGCGCCCGCCACATCCTGGCATAAGTTAAACTCCTTATTATCCGGCCAATGGAGTGCATGCCCTCCCAGCCACACAAGAACAATCCGGTTTTTTATTTCCGGATTGATCAATAAAGCGGAAGCAACATTGGTAATCGCAGCGATCGCCACTACATACAGCGGGTGCTCTTCCGTATATTCCATTGCACGTTCTGCCAGATCTTTCGCAGCATCAGAAAACACAGGTTCCGTCTCAGAGGGAAGATACTCTGCTGCTCCATGAAAAACAATTTCCTTAAGATCTTCACGTCCCATCAGCGTCAACACATTCATAATTTCCTGATAGCTTTTTTCCATACCATCTGCCGGTCCATCAGATTTATCATTATGAAAAGGAGCCGCATAAATTGCTTTCAGATTCAGCTTCTCATCTGATCGAATCAGATATGCCAGCGCAAACTGGTCATCAATCTCATTGTAAGTATCCGTATCCAAAACAACATCCACCTTCCCGACCGGCTTCTCCAGACGTTTAATCAGCCGGACGTTATCATTTCCGTTCATCTTTATTTACTCCCCCTTTATTTGTATGAAAATATTTTCTTAAAGTACTTAATGTTAATTGTATTCAGCTGTATATGTAATGTCAATGTTTTCCATTTTTCCTCAAGCGGCAGCTTTTCCATCTTTGTTCGTATCTGTTCAGTACTTTCACAGATAGCAACTTCAGAACAATTACCTTTGTTCAATTTTTTATACTTTATTCACAATCATTTCAGAATTCATCGACTGTTTTCTCGTTACTGTTCACAGGTATATAAAAGTCATTGTGCAAAGTGCTGAATTTTAAATTTTTATTTTAGTGGATAACAATCGGCAGCTGAAAAAGCTATGTTTATAGTTTTTTCGGCTGTTACATTTTATAATAGTTTTCCA
>JALEHU010000081.1 GCA_022770365.1 Blautia sp.
CCATTATAACATGGAACGGAGAAAAGATGGTTGTCGTTAGCCATCTTTTTCTTTTTAAAAGATAAATTTCAGGGGCAGATGTGATCCGCATGGATCACATCTGCCCCTGTGTAGAACTATCTATTTCCCGACAGCCCCTTCTGCTTTACTTCTGTTTTACTTTTGACTATTATTTTGAAGTCATATAGCTGTCAAGGTCTTCAAACTGATCCAGATAGCTTACTGCACCTTCATACTGGTTGGACTGAAGGGCAACTCTGACGGTATTGCATACGCAGCGTTTCAGTTCACGGATATCCAGAGTTCCCTCTTTCAGTTCCCTGCGGATGTTTTCGTGATCCGATGGGTCTCCCGGCATTACCATATCATTTCCGGCACGCATACATCCGGAAGCGGTACATACACCGGCAGTGGAATCTGTAGTAGTTGTCCAGTCTGTCATGATTGCTCCGGCAAATCCCCATTCATCTCTGGCAGCCTTTGTACAGATATCATAGCAGTTGGCCGCGTGGACACCGTTGATCAGATTGTAGGAAGTCATAATTGACATCGGCTGAGAATTCTTTACTGCAATTTCAAAGCCTTTCAGATAAATCTCACGAAGTGTTCTCTCGGAAATCACACTGTCAGACCCCATACGATTGTCTTCCTGGTTGTTGCAGGCAAAATGTTTGATGGTCGTTCCGCATCCCGGCACTTTCTGTACGCCGAGAGTCATGGCAGATGCCATCATACCGGCAAGGAGCGGATCCTCGGAATAGTACTCAAAGTTTCTTCCGCAAAGAGGATTTCTGTGGATATTCATACCAGGCGCAAGCCATAGAGTTACTTCAAACAGAGCCATCTCATGTCCGATCATTTCGCCTACTTCTTTGATCAGTTCCACATCCCAGGTCTGTGCAAGAAGTGTTCCCACCGGAATTGCAGTACAGTACTGATAATAAGTGGTTCCTCTCTTTTCCCGCTCCTCAGCGAAAAATCCGCCTTCGATCGCTTCCAGAAAACCGCCTGCTTCAATTTTTCCTTCATATACCTGATAGGACTGCTTCAGACGGATACCGGCAGGACCGTCAGCAAGAACCATGCTTGCTACATTCCAGGGATCCATAGCTGCGGTGGAAACAGTTTCTGCTGCTGCTCCCGGAACAGTCTGTCCTGCAGAGCCGAGTTCGCTCTGTCCGGAGTTCACATCTCCTGTTGCAAACGCAACAAGCTGATCGAGAGACAGACTCTCGGTAATCTCGCCTGCTTTTCCCGGAAGTTCGTCCGGAATGCCAGCATACTGGATGGTTTCGGTTACAATATCAGAAGCCTTCAGTTCCACTGATGGAAGGCTGGCAGCCTTCTCAAGCCATGCGGCTTCTTTTTCCTGCATTCTGGATGCATCAGGAAGCATTTCTTCCAGTTCCTGTTTTTTCTCACAGATATGTCCGCACTGAACCATGACTGCATCCTCATCCAGTTTCAGAGAAGCGACCAGACATGCGCTGTCAATAGAATTGCCGACCCAGATGCCGTAGGTTCCCTTTTCCAGGATCCATGCTGCCTTTTCTTCGCTGTAGAAAGCCAGCTGATACAGAGCAAAGGAAATTTCCAGATTCTGGCTTTCTTCCGGAGCCAGCAGTGCTGTTTTGCCAAAACCGGCAAGACGGCGGTATTCTTTCGGCAGATTTCCCTGGGGACAGGATACATAAATCTGTGCAACCTCCCTGCCTGCATAGGTATCACCGGTATTCTTCACGTTTACATGCACAGATACCATCGGCTTCGCAGTACCTGTTCCATTTACACAGACAGCACCGGCTTTCATCTCAAATTCTGTATAGGAAAGTCCATAACCGAAACAATAACGTACCGGTACATCGAATGTGTCAAAATAACGATAGCCTACATAAATGCCCTCTTTGTATTCTTCTTTATAAACATCACCGCTGTTATGGCTGAAGAAAGAAGCATTCGGATAATCCTCGTATTTAAGAGCCCAGGTATCTGTCATCTTACCGGAAGGAGTCACGTCGCCGCAGATCACATCCGCGAACGCATTTCCGCCTTCCTGTCCTGCCTGCATAAACTGCAAAACGGAATGGATGTTGGAAAACTCTTCCACAAAAGTAAGATCCACAAGACCGCCTGTATTGATAACCAGGACTACATTCTGATAAGACTCACAAACCTGTGACAGAAGCGATTTTTCTTCTGCAGTGATCAGATAATCTCCCTCTGTGGTATGACGGTCCGCATTCTCTCCGGCAATACGGCTAAGGACGAAAATTGCAGTTTCAGCTCCGTCTGCTTTTGCTGTTTCCACATCAATTGCACTGCCGCAGGGCATCTGGAACTGTGCAGCGGAATAAGCACGGAAAAAATTATTGTCATATTCAGGCATACTTCTAAAAATTTCGTTTTTCCAGTCTTCTCTCGCCTGAATGTACAGAGCATCATAAGAATCCAGCCATTCTTTACTGGTGACCTCGTATCCGGCATTTAACATTCCCTGGTAGATATTTACACAGTCACGTTCATTCACATCACCGGATCCGGTTCCGCCCTTGATCGTCCTGACAGCACCGGCACCGTAAAGACCGATTTTGAATTCTTTTTTCAGCGGAAGGAAATGATTCTCATTTTTTAAAAGGACAAATCCTTCTGCAGCAGCTTTTCTTGCCAGTCTGCGATTGGCAGTTTCCCGCTCAGTTACAGCATCCGATACAGATCCCGGAAATGAACGTTTTCTAAGTTTCATAATAGCCCTCCAATAGTTTTTATCTTTGTTTTGGTTTATTTATTGGTTGATTTATTGTTTCTTTTATTATGAAGGATTCTCATGCTCTTTTCTATTCATTTTTTTAACTATTTTTTGGTTGATATTGATATTTTTAATTTTTTTTATTAAAATGTAAGAAGAAAGTTTTGTCAGAATTGACGTACAATTTAATTTGTCAAACAGAGCAGGACTCTTTTGCACTTAAAACTTGATATTTCAGGAGGTATCCATCCATGTCTGCTTACACTTATGAAATGATCCGTGAAAACAGCCGGCTCCCTGTCCATTTTGACTATGTACATTCCGCAGTCTATACGATACCGGCTCACTGGCATGAATATCTGGAAATCCTGCTGATCATTTCCGGAAGCATGACTGCTGTTATCCAGGCGGAAACCTATGAATTGTCTGCCGGAGATATCCTGATCATCAATTCCAATGATATCCATATGACGCAGACTCACGGAGACGAGACCGACTATATCCTGCTGCAGATTTCCGCCAGATCACTTCAGCAGTTTTTTCCCAATTATGCTCTCCTACATTTTGTCACATGGATACCGGGAGATGCCGATACATCCGACTGTACTGTTTCTCCAGCTGCATTTCTGATGGAAATGCTTCATATTTACGAACAGCAGGAAGACGGATATCCACTGCTTTTTACAGCACGGCTTCATGATCTGTTATACTGTCTTTATAAAAATTATTCCCACTGGCTGGCTCAGGACAGCCAGAAAGCTGTTCACCGTGATTTTCTTCGGATTATCCAGACCATGGACTGGGTGGGAGAACATTACCGGGAAGCACTTACTCTTGATGAAGCAGCGGGAAATCTGGGACTCAGCCGGGAATATTTCTGCCGGATTTTTAAGAAATATACAGGACAGACGTTTCTGGAATATTTAAATGATGTCCGCGTCATGCGTTTCCATGATGAACTGCTTTATTCCGATGATTCCATCACCAATCTGATGGAAAATCACGGAATCAGCAATTATAAGATTTTTCTACGTACATTTAAGAAACTATACGGTGACACGCCGCAGAAAATGCGGAAACAAACCTCTTCCGGTTCCAGGGAAAACAGAAGAATCTCTTTGCCGGGAATATAACGGTTACGGGGAATATGAATGCCTGCCAAACATTTTTACTGAATCCCGCATGTCTTTTTCACATCTGGATGAATCTCCCGAAAACCGATTATTTCCGGCTGATTCTCCAGATGGGGACCGATATGCTTCTCCATCCACACCATATTGTACCATTTATGAAACTTATACCCGCACTGATCAAACTCTCCCACCAGACGATATCCCAGATGCTCGTGGAATTTCACGCTGTCTCTGGTGAGATATTCATCTTCCTGAGACGGGTATGCAATACAGGCGTTGAGATTCAGAATATTCTGCTGTGCAAGAATGTTTTCCAACACCTCATACAGCCTTCTGCCGATTCCCAGACCTTTTTTGTTCCTGTCCACATAAATGGACGTTTCTACAGCCCAATCATAGGCTTTTCGTCCATGAAAGCGGCTGGCATATGCATATCCGACAATATCACCGTCCACTTCTGCAGCCAGATATGGATAACGTTCTTTCGTATGCCGGATCCTTTCTGCAAATTCTTCCAAAGATGGTACTTCATATTCAAAAGTAATCGCCGTATTTTTCACATATGGCGCATAAATTGCCAGCAGTGCTTCTGCGTCTCTCTCCTCTGCCTCCCGGATGATGATCTCATGATTTTCCATTTTTAATACCCTTCCATCTTTAAGTATTTCAGCATTTTCTCTAGTACAGTGAAAAATAAATGACTAGCTATATCACGCAGAATGATTTCTTCATATGCAAGGCGGAGGAATGAGGCGATGCGGTGGCATCGTCGATTGACGACAACGCGGCAGATGAAAAATCAGGCAAGTGATATGGC
>JALEHU010000086.1 GCA_022770365.1 Blautia sp.
CAAAACATACTAGACATGACTGTTTTATAGCTTCTTGCAGTTATCCAAGCTATCTCAAGCTTCTTCCCCGCTTTTCACCGAGCTTCGTACATCCCATCTGACACAATGGGTGCACGTCGGAGATTAGAATTTTTGTAACCTCTCACACGAGGTCAGGCAGGAACTGCCCCTGCCGAATCAAATATAGAGTTCGGATTTCTTAAGGAAATCCGTCTCGCTTTGTTACGTATTTCTACGTAGATTAACGAGAAACAAAGCGCACATCCTGGACAATGAGCATTCCCAGCTTTTTCAGCTGTTTTCCCAAATCCTTAATGTCAAAGCAGACAATCCGGTTATTCAGTTCCACGTTGGTACGATGATTGAATACCTTTAAAGAACCGTTTACATAGATTTCCAGTGCAGTTGCGATACGCTGTGCCTGTACTTCCTTCTGTTCCCGCAGGCACTGGTACAAATCCCCAAGCACTGGCATATTTTCCGGCACCGGATGTTCAAAATACTTCTGGTACACGATCGGAAGGCATCGGTCAATGACAGATTTTTCTTCTGCCTCAATACCGTTCCTGGAACCCATGATCAGCTCACAAAGTGATAAGATAAAATCGCTCTTAAAGCCCAGCGGGTTATCATCATCCGAATAATCCAGGTTGATGTCCATTGGATTGATATAGTCATGGCTTGTGGGTGAAATATGGATGACCTGTCCGCCAAGGGCATTGACCAGGGGATAATACTCTCCCTCCGGGTCTCCGATAATAATATCGTCCTGTGTGGCAAAAAAGGCATTGGTGATCTCCCTCTTAGCCGAGAAGGATTTACCGGAACCAGGTGTACCCAGGATCAGGCCATTTGGATTTTTCAGTTTCTTCCGGTCAACCATGATCATATTGTTGCTGAGGGCATTCAGACCATAGTACAGGGACTCCCCGTCCATAAAAAGCTCCTGTGTGGTAAACGGGACAAAGATGGCTGTAGAGGTAGTGGTCAATGCCCGTTTAATCGGGATAAGATTCAACCCCAGCGGAATGCTGCTCATCAGCCCCGGCTCCTGCATATAATCCAGACGGCGGAGAGAACAGTTATACTTCTGTGCAATGCCGGATGTCTGGAATACTGCATTATCCAACTCCTGCTTTGACTGTGCAGTATTCAGGAAAAGCACAGTTACAAGGAACATCCTCTCGTTTCTGGACTGTAAATCCTCCAGCAGACGCTTGGCTTCCCCACCATAAGTATTCAGGTCAGATGGGATGATGTCCATGTCATAACCGGAGCGTACCGCTTTTTTCTGTTCCTCAATTTTCATACGGTTAATATCCGTTACTTTACTTTTTACCAACTTGATCGCCTTCATCTGGTCTAATGACTGGATATGCAGGTTCACGATCAGGTTCCTGTCCATATCCAGGAACTCTGCCAGCATCTTATCTGTCAGCTCCGGTGCCAGTATCTGCAGATAGGACACCGTGCCAATGATATTTCCCATCATAAAATCCTTACCGTTTTTGAACACAAAACTGGTAGGCGCGATAAAATCCTTTGTACTCAGCCCGGAGCGGATCAGCCTGTCATAGGAAAACTGGAATGGCACCTTTTCTTCCGGATTAAAAGTTTCATATAAAATCTGGAGCCGTTCCTCCCCGTTTAGCGGATACGCAGATACACCTAGCACTTTAAAGTTGTTTAATATATCCGCCTCGATACGTTCCAGCTTCGGCTTCGCCTCCCGGATGTTATCCGCTTCAATACCGAATGTGATATACTTCGTCCTTACCAGACCATTATTTCCCTTTGCAAGTTGGTTCTGCAGCATCTGGGCATATTCCATCCGGACATCATCAAAGGCATCATTCTGAGGCTTGATCTGGATGACCGATTCAAATTCCTTCATACTGCTGTGATGATTGACAAAGGAAATCTGAAAATGTATCGTACTGTCAAAATAATTCAGGAAATCACACCAGTTCTCAAAGATTGCGTTTTTATCCTCATTCTGTGCCAACTGATAATTTATGTCATAAAAGCGGATGGTCTTGGAATAGTATTTGTCTTGTACCCTGCAGATTCCCTCCCTCCCCATCTCCCGATAAGGAATGGACTTCTGTGCAGACAGACGTTTTTCTTTTGCTTTCTTTGCCTCTGCCCGTGATGCCTTTTTACTTTTTTCTTTCACAGACATATCCCCTGTTCCGTTAACCGGTTTCGGAACATCTTTCCCAGGCTTCTTCCTTTTTGCCGCTTTTTTCTGTTCCCGGAGGTTCTTTTTTTCTTCACAGGCAGCAATTCTGCATGCCTTCTTTGTCGCCTTTTTCTCTGATTTTTCCTGTTTTTTCTTAACCGGGCTTCTTTCTTTTCTCCCCTTTTTAAAGCCTTCTTTTCACGCCTGTTCAGCTTTTTTCCGGGTTTCCTGGTTCCTCTCTGCCGTTCAAGGGCTTCATGTCCTGATATAACAGGCATCTGGTCATATTCATTTCTTGCCACTCTGTCTGCCTCCCTTCTTCCCTTTCTGAACCCTGCTCTTTTCCTGCTCATAGAAATTCTCTACTTCATAACGCCGGACAGACGGATTTAGAAGCTTCACATGAATGATGTTCCAAAGTATCTTTTCCAACGGTAGCCCGTCCTTCTCATACATGGCAAATAAAAATGCCGGGAGCATCAGTAATACCATTCCTGTTGCCGCATTGCTTGTCCCTATATAGTCTTTTGTCAGGAAATAAAAAGGCAGCCCCATGGCCGCCGCGATCACCAGGCAGATAATCTGCCTTTTGGTAAGGTTTAACACAACCTTATTCTTTACTTTTGTCAGATCTTTTGGTACAGATACAAAAGCCATGGCAAATCCCTCCTCTCAATGGGCATTGAAAATTGCCCTACTTAAGTTGCCTGTTTTCATCAGACTGAAACAAAGGATCACTGTGTATGCAGCCACTCCAAACAATGCTGAATGCATATTGTCACTGATCTCTATACCGGATACCAGCACTGCATAAATGCCCACACATACCATCATAAAAAATCCCTGGAATCCGAGAGCCAGAAGCCCACGGAAATAATTATTTCCCACTTGCCCCCATTCCCGATTGGACATAGTTGCAAATGGGATTGGCGCAACCGAAGTATAGATGTATATTTCAATCATACGTCCATAAAGAATGACTGTAATCAGCACTGACATAACCTTCATGCACAGGCTTACCAGCAGAGTCTCTAACGCCAGTATGACCAGTTCCCCAATCTCCATAGATTCCATTGCTGTTTCCATTGCTTCTGCCATGGAATCTATGTTAATGGCAGTATTCGAACTGATGACACCTCCGGCTGCATTCACTACATGCTGGCCTACGTCAAATACCGCCATTGCTATGGTAAAAGTATTGGTCACAAGATAGACTGCCACCCACATCTTAAAGAAATACTTGAAGAACATCCATGTATCAATCTCATTCATATTGTTCTTCTCGGTCAGCATCGTGATCAGTTCATAACAAAGGACAAACGTGATGATCATACCTGCGATCGGCACAATGACTGAATTAGAAAGTCCCTGTATCATATTGAATATACTGCCATTCCACCCCTGCGGGGTCTGCCCAACCTGTGCAGCAATCTCCCCTGTCTTTTCATTGACATCGGAAAACATCGTTGTCAGGTTGGACGTTACCATCCCCGTCAGAAGTTCCCTCATCCACTCCTCGATTGCGTCAAAAATGCCATCGAACATGGACGTTATCCTCCTCTCTTACAGTTAGCCAAACAAACCGCCAAGCAGCGGAATCAACTGTGTACCGATCAGGACAACCCCACCTCCGGCCATAAGTTGTTTGATTCCCTGCGACTTGGCCCCGGGGTTGTCATTCCCATATCCTTCCAGTAGGTTAATGACACCCCATACGGCAAGACCGGCACCGATAGCTACAACAAGTGTCTGTAAGATACTGATTGCTGAAGTAAAAAATGCCATATTAGTATGTCGAAACCCAAACTCCCGAAACAGCTGATTTTGTCGTTTCGTCACAATTATGACGGAACACAAAATGTGAACTTCCACGAAAATTAACTCTCGTTCAAATAAAATGGCTTATTCATGCGCTTTATGAGTGTTTGGAGTCATTTACATGAGAAATAATTATCTCTCGAGAGTTAACACTTAAAACAGTGGCAAATCCGCTTTTA
>JALEHU010000085.1 GCA_022770365.1 Blautia sp.
ACTGTACTCTCGAAACAGTTCTTCACAGATGAACTCCAATATATTCGCCCTTCACCTTTCGAAAAACCACACTGCTCTTGGCTTCTTTATACTCTGTCGGACTATATCCGGTCTTCCTTTTAAAGATCTTCGAAAAAGCCAGAGGATCCTGATATCCTACTTTTGAAGCCACTTCGCTGATCTGGGTATTTGTTTTGTACAACAGAGATTTTGCCTGTTCCACCCGTACATTAATCAGATATTCCTGTGGTGAACAGCCCATGCATTTCTTAAAATTCGTAGCAAGATAACTCCGGTTTACACCGATCATATCCGCAAGTTCATTGATTGTCAGATGTTTACTGTAATTTTCATTAATGTATTCTACCGCGCGCTCCACATAAACAGAACCGGTCTTATACTCGGGAGGCAATTCTCCCCGCTCAATACATAATTTTCTGTAATCAGCAATCAGTTCACCAAACAAAATCTGAAGAAGTCCATTTCGGCGCACTTTATTTTCCGGCAGATCCTGCGGATTTTTCATCATACCCTCAATACACCATTCTGCAGCATTCAGACATGTAATCTTTCTAACCGGGTTTTTAAGTGTAAACCCTGCTCTTGCACAGCATACCTCTGCGTCTATTCCCTCAAAACCAATCCACCGGTAAGCCCAGGGGTCTTCATGATCTGCTTCGTACCAGGCCTCTCTTCCCGCAGGAATCAGAAATGCGTCACCCTTCTCCAGATAATACGACTGGCCATTCATCTCGAATACTCCTTTGCCTCCCTCAACCATATGAAGCACATAGGTGAAACGCTTATTCGGACCAAATCTGTGTCCGGGATCACATTGTTCCCACCCGCAATAAACCAGGCTCACATCGATCACAAACTTCTGAAGATTATCCAGCGCCCGAAAATTACCCGAATCTGTATACCCTACTGTCCGCAGCATAAATCCCTCCTTACCGTTGTACCGGAAACATCTGTCCCCTGCAGTTCTTTCTGCTCCCAAACCAGTGCATCAGTTTCAGAATACCTGCACCTGATAACCTGCCTGTTTCTATGACAGTTCCTGCACAGCCTCAAGGGTATAAAGAACCGATGCAAAATCCCCGCCTTTTTTATTAAGAATTTCCCTGTCAATCGGAATTCCTGCATACATCAGCTCATTTCCATAAGCACGAAGAACCTGCTCATCCCATTTTACCTCATAAAGCTGTTCTTCATCCAGTCCCCGGAATTTCATTCGAAGCCACGATGCATTGACTTTATTCAGTCTCTGGTAAAAAGCTGCCACAGCCTGTTTCTTATCTCTGGAAACGACCATCCATGCGGTGTCATTTCCCTCAAACGGACTCATGATACGATAGAAATCACCCTCAACCTGAATAAGATGACGATAGTTTTTCATGAAGCAGATCTGTTCTTTTACTTCTTCGATTTCCTCTTCACTCAAAAGGTTCAGATCCAGCTCATAACCAAACGTTCCGAAATATGCAACATTAGCTCTTGTAGAAAGAGGTGTTTTTCGGTAAAGCTGATGATTCGGCACTGCGGAAACATGGGAACCCATGCTGACGATCGGATAAACCAGCGATGTTCCATACTGTATTTTCTGTCGTTCTCCGCCATCTGTATCATCACTTGTCCAGGTCTGCGGTGCGTAATACATCAGACCGGGATCAAACCTTGCACCTCCGCTTGCACAGGACTCGAAAAGAATATCCGGAAAGCGTTCCGTCAGCCTGCGGTACAGATCATATACCCCGAGAATATATTTATGCATCGTCTTTCCCTGGTCTTCCGGCTTCGCAGTACGGCTGAACGGTTCTGTCATATAGCGGTTCATATCCCACTTAATATAGGAGATTGAGGATTCTTCCAGTATTTTTGTGATGGAATCATAAATATAATCTACCACTTCCTGCCTGGAGAAATCCAGTACATGCTGATGCCTTGCATGAGATTCAAACCGGTCCGGCGCACTGATCAGCCAGTCCGGATGTTCCCTGTAACAATCACTGTTTTTATTGACCATTTCCAGTTCTACCCAGAGACCGAATTTCAGCCCCATGTCCTCAATCTTACGGGAAAGTCCTGCTATGCCGTCCGGAAGCTTGTTCCTGTTTACAAACCAGTCTCCAAGTCCCTGATAATCATCATTTCTTGTTCCGAACCATCCATCATCCAGGACAAACAGTTCCACTCCCACTTCTTTTGCTTTTTTCGCGATATGCAGAATCTTTTCCTCATCAAAATCGAAATAGGTTGCCTCCCAGTTATTCAGAAGGATCGGACGTGCCTGGTCTCTCCATTTTCCACGCATCAGTCTGGTACGGAATAACCGGTGGTAGGTCTGACTCATTCCGTTAAGCCCCCTGTCACTGTAAACCATGACAACTTCCGGCGTCTGAAACTCTTCGCCGGAGTTCAGTTCCCAGGAAAATCCCTGAGGATGGATACCCATCATCACTCTGGTCATATCAAAAGTGGATACCTCCGCCTGAGCCAGGAAGTTTCCGCTGTACACCAGGCTGAAGCCATATACCTCACCGATATCCTCCGTTGTACCCGGGCGTTTCAGCGCAAGGAACGGATTCTGTTCCGCACTGGAACAGGTTCCTGCCAGACCCTGGATTGCCTGAATTCCCATTTCCAGTTTTCTTGTTTTTATATAGCGTTCCCGGCTCCATGCACCAGACAGCTGTACTATCTCATAATCCATATCCGGGAACTCCACGCTTGCACTCATCATGCCTTCCAGACGGATTTTTGAGTTTCCTTTATGTTCGATTCTGGCGTTTCTTGTGATGACAGGATAATCACGGAACACCGTATAAGAAAGAATCAGATCTGTATCTATTACAGAATCATGCAGTCTGATCTCCAGTGTATCTGCTTCCTCCTCACTTTCTGTATATACAGCAGGAAGACCTTTCAGAGGTTTTTTACCCGGGAATATTTCATGAGATACGTATTTAAAGTCCACGATCTCACTGCCGTTTTCCTGACGTATGGTCATGGCAGGACTGCGGTAATCTCCCTTGCCGTACACGGGATATTCCTGTTTGGTATACTGCATGGAAAGAATCCCCGGCTCCGGCACACAGACAGACATCTGAGAACGCATTCCCTCCTCATGGAGATAGGAAAAATCCTCTTTATCCCTGATTGCCTTTCCGTAATAAAGGTTTTCTATCTGCCCGTTCTGCATAATGCAGAGAATATCGCTCACATATGCATTGCAGATATGAAATGTCTGCGTATTCTTGTGAAATATAACTGACATCGTTTCTCCTCCTGTTTAGAGTTTTCCGCCGCTTGTAGCAATACCTTCAATAAACTGTTTCTGGAAAATTACATAAATAATGATCATCGGAATACATGCCAGAAGAGATGCAGCCATCAGTTCCGGGAATTTCGATACATACTGTCCCTGCATTTTTGCAAGTGCTGAGGAAAGAACCAGCATATCCTTATCGGTATTGACGATCATCGGCCACATCAGGTCTTTAAATGCAAATACGGCTGTAAAAATTCCAAGTGCCACCATACTGGACCTGGTCAGCGGAGCCATGATATACAGGAATGTCTGTCCGATATTACAGCCATCCAGTCTCGCCGCTTCCTCCAGATCCTTGGGAAGGCTCATATACCCCTGCTTCAGAAGGAATGTACCAAAAGCAGTAACCATACCCGGAAATACCAGTGCAAAAATGGTATTCAGCATATGCATTTTGCTGACCATCAGATACTGCGGGATAATAAAGATCTGCACCGGAACCATCATCTGGAACAATACCAGCCCAAATGCCAGATCACGTCCTCTGAATGTCAGTCTTCCAAATGCATAACCTGCCATCGTTGCAGTCAGTACCGCACAGAGCACACGGAAGAAAATCAGAAGAAGTGTATTTTTATACAGCAGCAGAAAATTCATATTTTCAATAACTGAGGTAAATGACTCTGTTCTCCACTCCTTTGGAAGAATCGTAAACGGATTTACAGATGTCGCCTCTGTAACGGATTTAAATGCGGTCAGCACCATCCACAAAAAAGGTATCAGCATTGTTATTGACACAATGATCAGAATAACATGAATCAATACGTTGACCAGCTTTCTTCTTGTTTCCATACCATCCATGATAAATCCCCCTTTTAATTATAAAATACCCATTTCTTTTGTCCGATCATCTGGAATACCGTAATAATCATGGTGATTCCAAGAAGAAGCACTACGATGGTAGAACCGTAACCCATATTCTTATTGATAAATGAATACTTATAGAACAGATATACCAGTGACTGTGTCTTCGAAAGAGCCGGATTGGATTTGTCAATTACCATATAGATCAGGTCAAACACCTGAAGAGCACCGATCACACGGGTAACAAGCACAAAGAAAATTGTTGGTGAAAGAAGCGGAATGGTAATATGGAAAAAGGCATTGATACCGGTTGCTCCGTCTATTTCTGCAGCTTCATAGTAATCCCTCGGAATTTCCTGAAGACCGGAAAGGAACAATACCATATTATAACCAAGAATCGACCATACGCCGATCACTGCAACAGAAAATACTGCAATCTGCGGACTGGAAACCCAGTTCACATGTACCTTAAACACATTATTGATCAGACCGAAATCAGAGTTGAACAGCCATCTCCATACCATTGCCACAGCCGCAGGTGCCGCTACCATAGGAAGGAAAATGATTGTTCTGTAAACAGAACGGCCTCTCATTCTACGATTCAGAAACACAGCAAGAACAAGTGCGATCACAATAGAAAACGGCACTTCCACAACCGCATATTTCAGGGTGTTGATCAATGCCTGCCAGACTTCTCCATCACCAAAAACCTTTTGATAATTACTCAATCCTACAAATATATTGCCTTTTCCGAAATCACCTGTTTTAAAAAAGCTCTGATAGATCGTCCGGAAAATCGGTATAATATTCAGTACGATCAAACCGATTGTGGTAGGAAGAATAAACAACCATCCCCAGAGAAACTCACTTCTCTCTCTTCCTGTTTTTGCTGCTTTTGTTTTTGCCATGAGCCTCACTCCTTTTACTAAGAGAAGCCGCCGCACAATGGTGCAGCGGCTCCCTGTTATTTTTCAGTACATATTGTATCAGGAATTATTCCTCAGCTAATTTTTCATTCATCTGTTCTGCCATCTGTTTGCAGGCATCTTCCATGGTGATTTCACCAGTGTAAACACCCTTCAGAATTTCATTATCTTCATTTTCCCATGTTACTGTGGATTTGGAATATGGACGGATTTCCATATCATCCATCATGTTCAGGTATGCCTGAAGATTAAAATCTGCAGATTTTGACCATGCATCAGAGGTATCTTTGTATGCAGACATGGTAACACCAAGTTCTGCCTGTTTTTCCTGAGCTTCTTTAGAGCCAAGGTATTCAATCAGCTGCCATGCTTCTTCTGTGTGCTCGCCTGATGCAGATGCTGCCCAGCCAAGTCCATTGTATACAGAAGATCTTCTGCCTGTCTGGCCGTTCTTCGGAAGTTCTACAACATCACAGTTTGCTGCTGTGTATTCATTGTCTTTGTATGCTGCCAGCATCCAGGATCCCTGGAATACCATAGCAACTTTACCGGACTGGAATAAAACGTCTTCTCCGTTCTCAGACATTGTTTCAAGAGAAGGCATTACACCGTCATTGATCCATCCTTCCAGAACCTGCATAGCCTCAATCGTCTTAGGATCATCCCAACCGGAGGTTTTCTTGTCATCACTGATAATGAAACCGCCATTATCATAAATCATATTATAATATCCGGCCTGGTTGTTATCGTTTCTAAGTGCCATACCATACTGGGAACCATCTTCTTTGGTAAGCTTCTTAGCAGCTTCTCCCACATCTTCCCATGTCCAGTCTGCTGTCGGGTAATCAAGACCTGCTTCATCAAACATTGCTTTATTATACCAGAGTGCAATGGTATCTACATCTTTCGGCACTGCATAATATTTTCCGTCATATGTATACAGACCCCAGATATCCTCCGGATAATTTGCAGGATCGATAACTTCACTTGCACTGATCTTATCTGTCAGATCCAGAAGCATGTCATTGGACATATATCTTTCACTTTCATTGGAGTGCATCCAGAATACATCCGGAAGAGAACCGCCCTGTGCGCCTGCTTCCAGCATCGTCCAGTACTCATCCCACTTTACAACAGATATTTCTGCTTTAATTCCTGTCTTTGCGGTAAAATCAGCGAGAATCTCTTTAATACCCGGTTCCTGATTGGAATCCCAGATGGAAACGGAAAGAGTCACGTCACTTTCTCCTGCATATACCGGCACTGCTGATACAGCCATCATACCTGCCAGAAATAATGCTGATGCTTTTTTTAAGTTCATACCAATTCCTCCTTTTTTATTCCTTATGGACTCGTTCTAACGTTGCCAGGGGCTTCTGTTTGTTTTCCCTGACTGGTATACTCATTATAGTTGCACATGGAAAAATGATAAATGGTTTGATGTCTACATTATATGGAAAAATGTTTGATATTTGTCCATTTCGACCAGTATATTGTTAATTTTTTATTTATTATTATTTGTATTTTTTCCATTTTCCTTTCCATTTCTCTTATTACCAAGGCATTATATACAATTAATCTGCTATCTTTCTTCGTATTTTTATCTATTATTTTCCAACATTTTTCTATGTTTTAAAACAATATTTCCCGCTTCAATCGATCCATACGCTTTACATCATCCCGAAATTCGTGCTACAATTCAGCATAGATAAACAGCCTGATCACCCGACTGGGGCTTTTCCATGGAATATTAATAAACTGATCATGTTTACTTTTCACTGTATAAACCGGAGGATTTTATGAATCTGCTTAATGAAGATAATATTGTACATATTTTCCTGAATAAAATCGGCGATATCGTCATTGCAAACCTGCTTTTCATCCTGTGCAGCATCCCGCTTGTCACAATCGGGCCTTCGCTTACCGCTCTCTATCACTGTATGCTCCGCACAGTCAAAGACAATAATAACGGAACTATCAAAACATTCTTCCGTGCATTTAAGGAAAACTTTGTTCAGTCACTGATCGTCTGGCTGCTGATTGCCGCCGCCGGATTTGTGCTGATCACAAACATGCTGTTTCTTATAGGAAACAATGGCGCAGCTTCTCAGATTCTTCTCTACGGCTCCTGCGCCATTCTCGTCCTGCTTATCATTTTCACACTGTATATTTTCCCTGTGATCGCAGCTTTTGCCAATACACTGCGTGCATTATCCAGAAATGCTTTTCTTCTGGCTTTTATCCATTTTCCAACCACACTGGCAATGGCTGTTATTTCACTGCTGCCGATGTATATGACCTATCAGGATATCGAGCTTATGCCCCTTTATGCCTGCTGCTGGTTCTTCTTCGGATTCGGGCTGACTGCTTTTATTAACTCCTGCCTGCTTTACCGCTTCTTCCGGAAGCTTCTTCCGGAAGAAGAATAAACGCTGCGCACTGCAGTCCAGTCAGTTAGTTTTTTCACTGTAAATCCGGTCAAACAGTTCCGCACATCTCAGGGTCTCTTCGTGCGGCACCACTTTGCTTTCCACGGCCATTGGTGCCTGTCTCTCTAAAAATCGGTTTCTTAATTATTTATTCTATTTTCATTAAGTTTCCGCTTTGTTTTGACTGACAGGCACCAATATCGCTCAGCGAAACAGTGCAGTAATTAACGTGGCTTATACTAGCTGTAGGTCACCGTCTTGTTCAGAACCTGGTTGTCCTCACGGGTCAGACGGTTCAGCTCATCATACTACCCCATTTCACTTCACCCCGTTTTCTGCATTTGTTTTTAAAATATCAATTCCTTTCCTGATGCAAAGGGGCATGGGCAGACCCATAAGCCCGGCATTTTCCGCAATGGACAGAGCCTCATTGGCGATAAATCCAATACAAACTGCATCACGCAAATAATCCGTATGCATCAAAGCATCCAGATGTGCCGCAACCAGCACATAGAACAATGTCATTGCCTTCCTGCAAAGCCCCTTCCATCCTGCATGGCTTTCCATAGCACCATTTGGAGATTTTGGACTTTTCCCGAACACTCCCGGCAGGATGATCCCGCCGGTAATCCAGTCAACTGCCATAAAAATGACCAGTGTCTGCAGCGCCATATCCCATCCGCCAAATAACTCCGCCACAGCACTGCCTGTAAGAGCCATTATTGTTAAAATCTTGTATTTCATAAACTTTCATCTCCATTCATTTTCAATATTTCCTTAAAAAGGGTACAAAAAAGAAAGCGGCCGGTAGAAACCGCTCCCTCTTATATCAAGATGCATTCAAAACTTGGTGCCCTCTTAACTTTTCATAACGATACCAGGCAATAGGAGCCATAGGTATCTGATCTTTTATAGATACCTTCTTTTCCTTTCAGTCAATGTACTTTACTCCGCATATTTCAAATAATCCATACACTTCCCCCTCTTGGTAAGTCCTATTTCTTACAAGTAAAGCTTTTTCCAATACCTTTTTTTCATTGATCATTTCTACTTTTGCGACTTTTCCCCTTCTCTGTTTCGAAAGTATGATACACTTTCCCAAAAAGACTGCACTTGGCTCTTTTTCAGACTGATCCATTAATATGGTCCGGGCAATCATATACTTCATATTGGACTTTGTTATACGTTTAAATTTGTATAAAAAACACACAACACTCGCTTGTACATCGAAAAACATGAAAAACAATATATCCAATAAAGCCCACATGGTAAGAACAGTCCAAAGTAACTCCCTATGGATCTCTCCTGAAAAAATCCCATTTAATGTAATCATCAATAATAATATATCCGCTAAAATTGACATTAGTATCGTAATATACATCTCTACTATCACCAATTTAGGCACACGAGTAGTACCCAATCTTGCGTGCCGGAACAGAAATAAAAAATATTTTGGATGCCTATAACTTTCTTCCGGAAAAATTTTATCCTGCGATTTACACATCTCATTTACCCTGACTAAAAATATCTCCTGGAGCAGCAGAGTCACTCCCCATACAAGCAGTACTTCATTCTTCGTAATTACCATGAGAATGATAAAAACCGTAATGCATGCAGCTCTGATCCCTATTTCTATGAGTTCTCTGTACTTTTCTTTCTCACGTACTCTCTTCTTCATTTTTCACACACCCTTCTTCTCCTTTTAACACTGCCTGCTGTCCTTTGTAGAGATGATGGTCATATCTCCCAATATGTCCACCATCTCCATGATTAAAACTTCTTTGGATCTTTCTGTTATATTGCAGCCTTGAATATTCCGGAGTACATCCCATCACTTAAATCTTCTTTTCAACCAATTAAAGCAACTGCTTATCGCGTTCCCAAGGAAGGATTTAACATTACTCATCGCTGAAGAGACACCAACTGAAGCGGCAAATCTTCCAGCAGCAACCCTTATGTTAGATGTTGCTGCTGTTGACTTGCTGGCATACATGGCAACTTTTCTAGGGCTTACACACCTTTGTACTCTCATATCTGAATATGCTTTAACACCCATCTGCCTATCTAAGTTTAAACCGGAACCACCTACAAACCCTCCTGCTGCACCAATCACACCGCTGCCTATAAGACCTTGAACTGTTGCATTTTCTCCTTCTGAAATTGCATAGCTTCCCATACTGATAGCAGCATTTCCAACCACTTGACCAACCACTTCTATTTTTGTAACTGCCAAGGCTCCTGATAATGCTCCTATTCCCAAAGACAAAACAAATCCCCATATATTTCCAGTAAGATCATGTCTCATTACCGGATTATTATCACAATACGCATAAAGGTTTTTATCATACAAATCATTTTGTACTTCTAAAACATCAATACTATCGGTGCTTATAAACCTTCTGATCTCCGGATCATAATACCTGTTCTTCAGGTAATACAGTCCCGTCTCTGTATCGTAATAATATCCTCTGTATCTGAACGGATTTCTCTCGCCAAGGCTATCTTTCATGCTTCCGGTGATGCTCATCACCCTGCCCCAGCTGTCATAAGTATATCTTACCACTTCGTTTCCTTTAGAGTCAATCATTGCAATGACATCATTCTGGACATT
>JALEHU010000114.1 GCA_022770365.1 Blautia sp.
TTATTCAAAAATATCCTTGTAATGAAAACATGAATACGCTAAGATAGAATCAGATATCCGAAATACTATGGAGAATCTATTGTTGACAGACAGTAGATGAGGAGTTTTCATGAACAGGTTAGACAAAAAAAAGCTGCTATCTGCCGGCATTCTTGGTGTTCTGCTGGTTTATGCTTATATTGTAAGATATGTGATCACGTTACCGGGGATCATACCGGATACATTTCTGCGATTCAGCAGAGAAATGATCCATATGGGAATCGCAATCGTCTGGCTGATTTCCATCAGGCGCAGGGTCATGCAGAAATCTGTACGTTTCTATATGCTTTCTGTGGCTTTTCAACTGATCCTGTGGCAATATATCCGGGCAGCGAAATATTATTTTTTTTATGATACAAGTATATGCCGTTACTTATGGTACGCCTATTATATACCTATCATACTGATTCCGCTATATTGCTTTTATATTCAGGAATACATCGGCAAAGGGGATTCCTATGAAAAACCAAAGAGAATGCAGCTGTTGTATCTGCCTGCTCTGTTTCTCATTGGACTGGTTTTTACCAATGATGTACACCGTCTCGTATTTGGCTTTCCGGAAGGAATCAATGATTATAACAATTATACATACAAGATTTGTTATTTTTTGGTGATCCTCTGGTCCATATCTCTTGGGATCTATTCTCTCGTTATGCTTCTGGTGAAATGCCGGGCACCGGGAAACCGATGGTTTCAAAGAACACCGCTTCTTGTCCTTGGCGGAGCGCTTGTCGTATGGCTTCTCTATTGTCTTGGAATCCTTAATATGGATTTCACAACTGTAAGCTGCTTTGTGATTATTCTTTTGCTGGAGAGCAGTATACAGAGCGGCCTTATCCGCACAAACTCGAAGTATGGACTCCTTTTTGGCGCTTCCACGATAGAAGCGCGTATTACAGATGAAGAATTTCATCCCTGCTACACATCCGATACGTCAGAGCCCGTGGACGAATCGATGATGCGCCTGGCTTTGTCAGGTTCTGTCAATCTTGAAAACAAGAGGCTCAGAAGTGCCCCGATTTCCAACGGTTATGTATTCTGGTGGGATGATGTCACCGATCTTAATCGCTACACGAAAGAACTGGAAGAAACAGGAAAAGAGCTTGCTCATAAAAATGATCTGATTAAAGCGGAACTGGATCTCCAGGAAAAGAGTCTTCGGATAGCTGAAAAAAACCGTCTGTATGATCGTATTTCCAGAGAAGTAAACACTCAGATCACTGAGATTGAAAAACTTCTCTGCAAAGAATCTTCCTCATCCGATATCCGTGAGAATCTGATAAAGATCTGTATCATCAGTGCCTACATAAAACGAAGAAGCAATCTTTTGCTGATATCGGAAGATACCGATGATATTCCTGCGAAGGAAATGGAATTCTGCATGAGGGAATCCCTTGACAATCTGCGTCTGGCAGGAATTTTATGTTCTCTGGACAGCAAATGCGAAGGAAAAGTAAGGACAAACTGCCTTGTTGCTGTTTATGACATGGTGCAGCAGGCATTTGAACAGACATTATGCGGATTAAATGCCCTTTTCATAAAACTGAGGATCTCCGGCGGAAACATTTTTATGCGGCTTCAGATGGATTGCAGCTGTGAAGTATGTTTTCCGGAAAAAACAGAATGGGCGGCTTTGGGAGGCAGGGTAACTGCCAGAAAATCTGATGATATTCTCTGGGTTGAATTTCATCTGGAAAAAGGAGAGGACCGGATATGACAGCATTATATACCGTACATCAGAATATCAGAGGCATACTCATGATGCTTCTGTATTTCCTGTCTCTGATACAGATCGGCTGCCTGATTGCTTCCTTTGAGGGAAAAACGAAATATCTGGTCAAATATATTCTGCCGGTTTTTCTGCTGACCTTTACAGAACTGATTTTTCTCAGATATGTTAATAAGCAGATAGTAGTATACGGTGAGCTCCCGTCCGAAAAGAGATGGAACTGGCTGTTTCAGTTTCCAGCAGAAGCTGCAGGGTTAATGATACTGATTATCGGTATTTTTACCTTTTTATCATTATACAGAATATTACAGTATTACAGGAACTCCATAACAGTCTCATCAATTAAAGAAAGTATTGATAATCTGCCGACAGGGCTTAGTTTTTCTGCTCCGAACGGGAGAATCCTTCTGGCAAACCGTAAAATGGAAATGTTATCCCATGCTGTTACAGGAATGGATTTTCAGGATGCGGAACAATTCTGGGATATCCTGTACAGCGGTTGCGTAAGTAAAGATGCAGAGAGTATCTCAGAGGGAAATACACCCAGTATTCGTCTCAGTGACAGTACAATCTGGACGTTTGGGAAAAAGATACTGACTGCAGAAAATCATACCGTAGTACAGATTACAGCAGCAGATACAACAGAGCTGTATGAACTATCTGAGGATTTAAAGGAAAACAACCGGCAGCTGGCTGATATGAACAGCCGGCTGAGACAATATGGAGAAAACATCGATTCCTTTGTAAAAAGCCGGGAAGTGCTTGAGGCTAAAATGCGCATCCATAATGAAATTGGTCAGGCGCTGCTTGCATCCAGGTCTTATCTTCTCCATGAGGCAGCTCCACTGCAGGAAGCGGATATTCTGAAACGATGGGACTATATAGTGGCTTTACTGAAAAAAGAGTCGATACCGCAGGATTTCAGAAGAACATGGAATTATTTTGCAGATGCTGCAGACTTTGCAGGAGTTAAGATTATTCTTGAGGGAGAGCTTCCCGATAATGAGGAAACAGTGAAAATGATCGTAGCGGCAGCTACGGAAGCGCTGACGAATGCAGTACGCCATGCAGGAGCGGATGAGCTTTCTATTAAACTGTATGAATCAGATCATAAGCTTGAAATAACTTTTACAAACAACGGGCGCAGGCCGGCGGGAGAGATTACCGAGGGCGGCGGCCTGGAGGCATTAAGACTCCGTTTTGAAGAAGCGGGAGGAGCAATGAAAATATCAGCACGTCCTCATTTTGTGCTGAATATCACACTGCCAATGACTGCAGGAGGGAGGTTATCATGACAAATGTTCTGATTGTGGAAGATGATCCGATGGCAAGGACTCTGTTTGAAATCTATATGAAAAACAGCGAAAGATACCGGATGGCAGGAGCAATCGAAAGTGCATCCATGGCAGAACTCTACTGTTTGAAAAAGCAGGTGGATCTGATCATTATGGATGTCTGTACGGCTCTGAATGCCAGCGGTCTTGACGCGGCAGCCAGGATCAAAAAGAATCATCCGAAGATTAAAATAATTATCGTGACAAGCCAGCCGGAATGTGATTTTATCAATCGTGCAAGAGAAGCCGGAGTTGACAGTTTCTGGTATAAGGAACCTTCGGAGAAAGTCATTCTTTCTATTATGGACCGCACAATGAGCGGAGAATCTGTTTATCCGGATTCTGTTCCTAAGTTAAAAGTCGGAAATGCTCTGAGCACGGAATTTACGGAATGTGAATTGAAAATTCTTCGTGAACTGACCAGCGGTGATACAGATGAAGAAATTGCAGAAGAGCTTCATCTTTCTGCATGGACGGTTCGAAAATATGTAAAAATCATGCTGGAAAAAACAGGTTTTAAATCACGCACGCAGCTGGCTGTTGCAGCCAGGGAAAGCGGACTCGTTATTAAAGGTTATTAAAAGACTATTAAAGACTGTTAGAGGCTATTAAAGGCTGTAAAATGATATGAATTATAAAAAGCAGGCATCGTATTACATTGGGTATACAGTGCCTGTTTTTTTATTTATAAAAGTCCCGGACTTGTGCATAATTACCAAAACATAGAAAAGTATACTAATTTTAGTATATGAATTTATATAAACAATTCATACAATAGAAAAAAACAGCAGTATGTACAGGAGGTGATATCCTTGCGCATTGGCGTCATAAGTACACAGAACGGACTTCTGTCCGGCGCACTTATTAAATACCTGAATGAACGCGGTGAAATAATGGCACAGAGAATTCTGACCAGTGATCCTGACGAGCCTTTCAGCACTTGCAGTTCTTTAGATGCCGACATTCTTCTCATGGAAGTGACAAGAGTGCCGCACTATACACTGGAAGAACGTATGAAGACAATTGCCAGGATAAGATCAGAACTCCCGGATTGTAAAATTGCACTGCTGTGCGATGAAAATGCGGATCAGGAACTGGCTGAACAGATCAAGGATGCAAAGAAAAACGGTGTCATAGACGGATTTTTTTATTCTTCTGTGTCCGGCGAATATCTGGCAGCAGCCCTGGACAGCATGTAACTTCGGAAAAAGAATAACCGTTTTTAGAAGAAAGGAGGAAACGATGAAAAAAGGAAAAATTACAGCAGCGATTCTCACAGGAGTGATCACAGTACTTGCAGGGACTGTATCGGCAGGTGCGTTTTATGACCCTATGACGGAAGAATTTCAGCTGACTGTGACAGAGGGAATCACCTGTCAGGATTTCGTTGGTGACTATCATGCATTTGTCGTGTATGACAGAGGCATAACTTCAGCAGCACGGCATATGATCAGCAGTAATTTGTATTCGGACATTCATCTCGTGATCAATGATGATTTTGCCAGAAATGATAAGGATCTGGATTGTGCGACAGGCAAATGGACAGCCAAGTATCTGGACGGAACAGTGGAAGAGTATGCTCTTGAGGTCACTTTTCTGAATGGGCTTGTCAGTCTGAACGCTATCGACAATGAAAAAGATCCCAACCTGAACGGAACCCATATGGGCGGGATACATATATATGCAGACGGTACGCTCGAGTTTAACGGATATAACGAAAACTTTAATGAGGAGACGGACATCGAATCTGCCAACCATGTTCTTTACTTTACCACCGAGGATTTCTCCATGATTCCACCCGATGACGAGGCGTCCATCACTTTTGCGGAAGATGAGGAAATCAAAGCAGCGGAAACATTTGCCGGTGAGTGGCAGCTCTACAGTATATATGACACAACAGCAAGTACCGGTGAGGAACAGAATGGTACAGTGGAATTCGGACCGTATGAAATGAACGGAGACAGTTCCGTAACATTTACACTGAATGACGGAACTGTGATGGAACTGAATTATTATGTCATACTTGGAGATATCTGTATCGGACAGGACAAAGGAAATACTTCTCGTGTATTCGAGGACGGAGAAAACTCCTACAGAGTGAAGATTGATGACAAGCAATATTATTTCCGTGTTCCTGTGGAAGCGACGCCAACCCCGGAACCAACCCCGGAGATGCAGTTAAGACAGGTGACGATTCATTATATCGACCTTGATACGGAGGAAGAAATCACACAGATACAAACAGAACTTCCGGATGAAGAGTATTGGTTCCCGGAAGATTATTTACAGGATTATCTGAATCTTGACGGTTATATTTTTGATGATGAAATGAGCTGGGTATCCGAAACACCTGACGGAGAATTTGAGATTGCCGTAACTCCTGACGAAGAAACAAAGGCAGCACAGGAAGCTGCTGAGGCAGAGGCACAAGAGGCAAAAAAGGCAGGAATCCATGGTATTATGACGGTACCAACGGACAGCAGATCTTTGACAGGATCATGAACATCAACTGGGGATGGTCTGACGTAACAATTGACTGGGATTGCAGGTACATTTGAAGGAACTGCATTTGAGAATGAACTGAAAGGAACCATCGGTTTTGAAGGAGATTCGATCGTTCTTCAATGGACAGAAGGAGCGAATGGAAGCGGTACGGCATATACCGAAGATTTTGATGAGACAACGGAATTTACGTATTCTTTAGTTGATCTGGACGGAGAAGAGGTTGTTGAGATCCATTATCTGAAAGATGACAGTGTATTTACCAATGCGGATGTACGTCCGTAAATGAAGGAGGAATCACCATGGGATTAATAAGAGCAGCTGTCGGAGCAGTCGGCGGCGTGATGGCAGATCAGTGGAAAGACTATTTTTACTGTGAAGCAATGGATAAGGACATTCTTGTAAAAAAAGGAAGAAAACGAACAGGCAAACGTTCTTCCAATACACGCGGAGAGGATAATATTATCACAAACGGCTCCGTTATCGCAGTAGCGGACGGACAGTGCATGCTGATCGTAGATCAGGGACGTGTGGCAGAACTCTGTGCGCAGCCGGGCGAGTTCATTTATGATGTGTCCACGGAACCCAGTATTTTTACCGGTGATCTGAAAGAAGGAATTGCTCAGACATTTGAAAATATCGGAAAGCGTTTTTCCTTCGGCGGAGATGCACCCAAGGACCAGCGCGTGTATTATATCAACACCAAAGAACTGGTAGATAATAAATTCGGTACAGCGAGTCCGATTCCCTTCAGAGTTGTAGACAGGAACATCGGTCTTGATATTGATGTATCTGTGCGCTGCAATGGAATCTATTCCTACAGGATCGCAGACCCGGTGCTTTTCTATACGAATGTCTGCGGAAATGTGGAATCAGAATATACAAGAGCGGAAATTGACAGCCAGCTGAAAGCAGAATTTCTGACAGCGCTTCAGCCTGCTTTTGCAAGGATTTCAGAACTTCAAATACGGCCCAGCGCGATTCCGGGTCATGTTCAGGAGCTTTCCGAAGCCATGAATGAAGCACTTACCAAAAAATGGTCGCAGCTTCGCGGGCTGGAGATTGTTTCCGTCGGTGTGAATCAGGTTACCCTTCCCCCGGAAGACGCGGAAATGATCAAACAGGCACAGAGAACTGCCATTATGAGGGATCCAACGATGGCAGCCGCCACACTGACAGGCGCTCAGGCAGATGCCATGAAAATGGCGGCATCCAATGAAAACGGTGCCATGATGGGCTTTATGGGCATGAATATGGCTTCCCAGGCAGGCGGCATGAATGCACAGACTCTCTTTCAGATGGGAGCGGAACAGCAGGCGAGAAATCAGGAAATGCAGCGTCAGCAGATGATGAGCGAGAGACAGCAGAATTTCTCTGCGGGACAGTCCGTACAGACTGGCAGTGAATGGATCTGCAGCTGCGGAACAAAGAACAGCGGTAAATTCTGTATGAACTGCGGTAATCCCAAACCCGTACCAAAACCTGCGGATGAATGGATTTGTTCCTGCGGAGCGAAAAACAGCGGCAAGTTCTGTATGAACTGCGGTGCACCAAGACCTGCAGCCCCGGAAGGCTGGACCTGCAGCTGCGGTGCCTTGAATAAAGGGAAATTCTGCATGGAGTGCGGCAGACCAAAACCTGCAGGAGTTCCTCAGTACAAATGTGATAAATGCGGATGGGAGCCGGAAGATAAACAGCATCCGCCGAAATTCTGTCCGCAGTGCGGAGATCCGTTTGATGACGGAGACATTATCTAAATGCAGATTGATTTTAAAGATTCATTTTATGAAATAGTATTGATTTATGAAACAAGATTATTTTCATGAATGAAATTGTGAAAAAAGAATCTTATAAAGTCTTATAAAAGGAGGAACAATTGTTTATGGGATTATTTGGTAAAGTATTTGAGAAAAAAGTATGTGATATCTGCGGCGGTGATATCGGACTTCTTGGAAACCGCAAGCTTGACGACGGAAATCTTTGCAAGGATTGTGCAAAGAAACTTTCTCCATGGTTTGAGGAGCGCCGTCACAGTACAGTGGAGGACATTAAAAAACAGCTGGCATACAGAGAAGCAAATAAAGCAAAGGTTCAGGCATTTCAGATTACCCGTGAATTTGCGGGAGACAGCTATCATGTATTTATTGATGATACAAAGGGACAGTTTACAGTAGCATTACGCTTCAGTGCTGAAAACAATCCGGATATTGTGGATCTTTCACAGGTGGTAAGCTGCCGTCTGAATATTGAACAGAATCGCAGGGAAGAACAGTACCGTGATAATGAAGGAAATCTGAAGGATTATAATCCTCCAAGATATAAATATTCTTATGATTATTCCATTAAACTGGGAATCAATTCACCCTGGTTTGATGATATGGACTTCAGACTGAACAGTTCTTCCGTTGATGAGCATGACCGCATGAAAATGTCAGAAATGGAAAATACCGGTAATCAGATCGTTGCCGCGCTTACCGGAATGGGTTACGCTCCGCAGGCAGGCGGAATGTACGGTCAGCCGGTAAATGGAATGCAGGGCGGGATGTACGGTCAGCCGGTGAACGGAATGCAGGGCGGAATGTACGGTCAGCAAATGAATAGCATGCAGGGCGGCTATGGTCAGCAGATGAATGCAGTACAGGGCGGATATCATCAGCAGATGAATGGAATGAACGGAAATAACATGTACACTCAGCAGCCATATGGCATCCGCTGTGATAAATGCGGCTGGGTTCCGGAAGATCCAACTCAGATCCCGAGATTCTGTCCGCAGTGCGGCGATCCGATCGATGGGAATGATATGAGATAAAAATGATATCTTAAAACTTGTACACATACAGTTTTTGCACCAAAGCAGCAGCTTATAAAATGACAGGAAGTGTACGGGAAGGAGATGATACCGGATGTCTGAGGTTATTGAATATAAATGCCCTGCCTGCGGCGGTGCTATGGAATTTGACAGCAGCAGTCAGAAGATGAAATGCCCTTACTGCGATACGGAAATGAGTATCGCAGATTATCAGATGGCTCAGGGCGGAGCCGATGGCGTGGATCCAGATAACGGCAGTGCGGACTGGACGGCGAACGGCAGCGGTCAGTGGGAGGATGGCGAAACAGAAGGAATGCGAATATATTCCTGCCAGTCCTGCGGCGGTGAAATCATTGCTGATGAAACAACAGGTGCTTCTGCCTGCCCGTTCTGCGGCAACCCTGTCGTTATGAAAGGACAGTTTTCCGGAGATTTAAAACCGGATTACGTGATTCCGTTTAAATTAGACAAAAAAGCGGCAAAAGAAGCTTATTACAAACACTTAAAAGGCAAAAGTTTCCTGCCGAAAGTTTTCAAAGCAGAAAATCACATCGATGAAATCAAGGGTATCTATGTACCATTCTGGATATTTGACGCAGAGGTTCACGGAGATATTTCCTATAATGCAGAGAAAATACGCATATGGCAGGACCGCAGTATGGAGTACACGGAGCATAATTATTATGAAATTCACAGGAGCGGCAGCGTAAGCTTCAAAAATGTTCCCACTGACTGTTCCAAAAAAATGGACGATGCACTGATGGAGTCCATAGAGCCTTATCATTTTTCGGAAGCTGTTCCTTTTAATCCGGCTTATCTTGCCGGATATGCTGCTGACCGCTATGATATGAAAGCGGAGGAATGTATCAGGCGTGCAGACAACAGGATCCGCAGCAGTGCCATAAATGCATTTCGTGAAACCGTTCAGGGATATCAGAATGTATCAGAATCTCATACCAACATTCAGACCCGCAATGCACGGTACTGGTATGCACTTTATCCTGTATGGATTCTCAATACTACCTGGGCAGGGAAAAAATATATATTTGCAATGAATGGCCAGACAGGAAAAATGGTAGGAGATCTGCCGCTTGACAAAAAACAGTTCCGGAAATTTGCCGCGGGATGCGGACTTGGAATCAGCGCTCTGCTTTGTATCATCCAGATCATCATGACACTGGTGTAGGAGGGGAAGATCATGAAAAAAAGAATAAAAGTGGTTCTTTTGTCTGCCCTTCTTGCATTAACGGGAGTGTGGACGGTACCGGCCGGAGCGGAAGCGATACCGGATGAGAGACTTTTGCCGCGGCTTACAGATGAAACGGATCTTTTAACAGATGAGGAAGAAGAGAGTCTTCTGACGCAGCTGGATGAGATTAGTGAACGTCAGAGCTGCGATGTTGTTGTAGCGGCAGTGGATGGACTCGACGGTAAATCTGCCATGGAGTATGCCGATGATTTCTATGATTATAACGGATACGGAATGGGAACTGAACGCGACGGCATCATTCTCCTGGTAAGCATGGAGGAAAGAGACTGGTGGATCAGTACCTGCGGATTTGGGATCACAGCTTTCACAGATGAGGGACTTGATTACATATCCGAAAAATTCCTGCCGGATCTGAGTGATGGGAAATATGCGGATGCTTTTTCCGTATTTGCAGAACTTTGCGATGATTTCATCACACAGGCAAAAACAGGAGAACCCTATCATGAGGGAAATATGCCGAAAGAGCCCTTTGATCCATTCCTGATACTGGTGGATCTGGCAGTCGGACTTGGTCTCGGTTACGTGATCGCTTTTATAAAAAAGGGAAAATTGAAATCTGTAAGAGGCAAAGCGGATGCGGAAGATTATTCAGTTCCCGGAAGTTTTGTACTGACAATGAATTCTGACCGTTTTATCAGAAAATTTGTGACTTCTCGAAAAATCGAAGTTAATAATAACAGCAGTTCCGGTGGAAGCACCACACACACCAGTTCTTCCGGAACGACACATGGAGGAAGCGGAGGAAAATTCTGATGACTGCAGAAATCTACGGGATGTCTGCAGTGAAAGAAAGATCAGGAGGGAATAAAGCATGAAAAAACAATTATGGATACCGATGATCCTGCTGGTGATAATGCTGAGTGTATCAGTTCAGGCGGAGGATGAATCTGTATGGTCATTTGATACTGTCGATTATACACTGGACGGATACAGCGGTGCAGGCGGAGACGTCGTGATACCCGATACCATCCAGGGATGTACGGTTGATATTATCGGATCAGATGCATTCAACGGCGTGGATAATATTACATCCATTACGTTTCCGGAAACAGTGAAACAGCTGGAAAACAGCGCGGGAGGATGGTGCAGTTCACTTACAAGTGTCTCTCTTCCGCAGAGCCTTCTTGTCATCGGACAGAATTGTTTTGCCAGTGATCCTGCACTTACAGAAATTATCATACCATCCGGAGTATGCTATATTGACAAAGGAGCGTTCGGTTTCTGTACCGGAATTACTTCCGTAACATTCGAGGGCGAATGTCCGGTAATTGCTCCGGGTGCATTTACAGAACTTGCGCAGGATGCGGTTGCCTATGTTCCGGATGACCAGGTGGAAGCCTATACTGCAGCTCTTGAAGCGGCCGGCAGCATGTTAAGTGTACAGTCAAGCGGCCAGAATGCAGTCAGACAGGAACCGGTCTCTGACCTTGAAAATATCACATTTGACGCTGCAACCGGCACAATCACCCAATACAGTGGTTTTTCCGCAAGACTGGATATACCGGAAGCAATTGACGGGGTTCCGGTCACTTCCATCGGACCCAATGCTTTTCAGGGAAATCGTTATCTTTGCTGCATAACACTTCCGGAAGGACTGACAACAATTGAAGATGAAGCATTTATGGACGCAGCGACACTGCTGTATGTAAAAATTCCATCTACACTGAAAAGTGTAGGGGATCGTGCTTTTTGCCATTCTTACAGAGGGTTTGCACTGGAGCTTCCGGAAGGTCTTGAATATATAGGAGATGAAGCATTTGTTTATGCGGCTGTTGAGGGTTCACTAAATCTGCCGGAAGGTTTGACTAATATTGGTGACAGTGCTTTTAATGGTTGTCAGTGGATGAACAGGGTTTATATGCCTTCTACTGTAAAGTATATCGGAGAAAATGCTTTTGCATCCTGCAGCATCAGCTATGTCTATATCGATGCAGCAGAGCTTCCGTATATTGCGGAGTCTGCATTTGCAGAATGTACATTACTCTCGGATATTGATCTGAATACCAAATGTACGAAGCAGGAAATGCTGGATGTTCAGCAGATTGTAGATAATCTGGGACTCAGCTGCCGTGTATGGCGCAACCAGAATCCGGACGTTCAATATTGCGACAATTATCTTGATACTTATACGGAAAGTCCTGACGGGGCATCCTTCTATATGACAGGTTACACAGGTGAAATGACGAATATCCGTCCATATGACGAATACAGTGTTGACGGCTCCGAGTATAAACCGGTGACGGGTCTGGCAGATGGTGCATTTAAGGGCAATCAGACGGTAAAATATTTTTCAGTTCCGTATAATGATGTATTTACTTATATCGGCAGTGAAGCATTTGCAGACAGTGTAGTGGAAACCGTCGATCTGTTTGATTCCGTAACAACCATTGGAGATGGAGCATTCCGTAATTGTCAGAATCTGAACGAGATAAAGATTCCTGATTCGGTCACGACAATCGGAGCCGGAGCCTTTGAAAATTGTCAGAATCTAAAAGAGATAAAGATTCCTGATTCTGTTACGACAATCGGAGTCGGAGCCTTTAAAAATTGTCAGAATCTGGAAGCAATAACGCTTTCGGAATCTGTTACTTCGATCGGAGCCGGTTCTTTTGAAGGAACTCAGATTACAAGTCTGGTGATTCCTGCAGATCTTGAAGTAAATGTGGAAGCACTGTCCGGAATCGGGCTTGACGGTATCCGGATGAGTGATTATGCGACGGATGAACAGCTTGCCGCATGGAATGATGTTCTGGATTATCCGTGGTATGATGCACTCGTACGTGAAAGTGAAGAAAGTGCGTTTGCAAAAATGCCGTTTAATCCTGCTTCAGAAGAATATTTCGGCTTTGACGCGGAAACGGGAACCATCACAGAGTATACCGGAACAGATATCGACGTTGTCATTCCGCGCACGATCGGCGGTGTCGAAGTAAAGAGAATCGCAAGGAATGCATTTGAATGTGCCCGTGATTACACGGATACAGATATAGATACAAATCAGGATGACTGGCTGCATCTTCGTTCCCTTGTGATTCCGGAAACAGTAACAGACATCGAAGACTCTGCCCTTGAGTACTGTCAGCAACTTGAAACGGTGATCTGTTACGGACCGCTTGAAAATACCGGAAGAGGCACGTTCTATAACAACCGGTCACTGAAAACGGTGGTCTTTGTAAACGGAACGAAAATGCTTGACAATTATTTATTTGATGGCTGCAGCTCACTTACTCAGGTATGGTACAAAGGAAAAACAGACTATGTGGGTGAAGACTGCTTCAGAGGCTGTGGTATGGAATCGCTGGTAGTCAATGCAAAACAAATTGGTGCTACTGCTTTCAGAGAATGTACAAACCTGAAGGAAATCCATGTTCGTGACGGTGTGGAAAGCTTCTCCGCCAGCGCTTTCTATGGATGTACTTCACTGTCTGTCATCTGCTTTGATTTTACCGATGCAGAAGTGTTTGATACTCTGGATAGCTGCTCCGGAGACTGTGCTGCAGATCTTGTTATGAAGCTTCCGACTTCCGCATCAGATGAAGCCCTCGGAGCGTTCTACAGTGTCTGGGAAAAAGGAAATCTGGGACCGGTTGCGGATGAAAGTCACGTA
>JALEHU010000008.1 GCA_022770365.1 Blautia sp.
ACTGACGTTGAGAAAATTCTTCCGGTTCTGAAATAATCAGAAATTTCAGTGAAATACATAACCAGGAAAGAAAGCAGGTGTATTCTTGGAAGCGAATAATATCGAGTTAATTACCAAAATGGTTATTGACGCCATTAATAAGGGCGAAAAGAAAACCAACGGATTTATGGTTCCGATCGGAGTTTCCGCGAGACACATTCACCTGACCCAGGAGCATGTGGAAGCATTGTTTGGCCCGGGGTATCAGCTCACAAAGAAAAAAGAACTGATGGGCGGACAATTTGCATCCAATGAGACAGTCACGATTGTAGGATTAAAGCTTCGCGCAATTGAAAACGTGCGAATCCTCGGACCGGTGCGTAAAGCATCTCAGGTAGAGGTATCCGCAACAGATGCCATCAAGCTTGGCATGAAAGTTCCGGTTCGCGAATCCGGCGATGTAAAAGGCAGTGCTCCGATTGCCATCGTAGGACCAAAGGGTGCCATTTATCTTCAGGAAGGCTGTATTGTGGCTATGCGACACATCCATATGTCTCCGAAGGATGCGCAGGCAGCCGGTGTCAAAGACGGTGATATCGTATCTGTAAAGGCTGATAATGAGCGCGGTACAATTTTCAATCATGTGAAAATCCGCGTACATGACAGCTTTACACTGGAAATGCATATTGATACTGATGAAGCAAATGCAGCACAGATTGCCACTGGCAATACAGTAACCATTATTAAATAAACATTCCTCCATGCCAAGGCCGGTGGCAGAAATGTCACCGGCATTAGGAGGATTTAGGGGGTTGTTTTTAAAAGACAATTTCTCAGATAAAAACGCGGAGGCTCATATGATTGTAGGCAAAGTAGTCGGAAGCGTAGTATCTACGCGCAAAAGTGAAAAGTTAATCGGACAGAAATTTATGATTGTTGAGCCAGTGAATCATATGAAAGCTGACCACAATCAGATTGTTGCAATCGATATGATCGGTGCAGGAATCGGAGAATATGTATTGGTGGCACAGGGAAGCGCAGCACGAATTGGCTGCGGCGTAGAAACAGCACCGGTTGATGCTGCGATTGTCGGTATCATTGATGATGGTGCAGGATTGGAGTAACGCCATGGAAATCAAAGAATTACAGAAAATTATGCAGGAGAATGGTGTGGTAGGTGCCGGTGGCGCTGGTTTCCCGACATATGCAAAACTTACGGACAAAGCCGACACGATTCTCATGAACTGTGCAGAGTGCGAACCTTTACTGAAGTTACACAGGCAGCTTCTTGAAAAGCATGCCTATGAGATTATGAAAACATTCAACCTGATAGCGGAAACAGTAGGTGCTTCCGAGGCTATCATTGGAATCAAGAAATCTTATGTACAGACAGTTAAAGCGTTAGAGCAGCATATTGAAGAATTCCCGAACATGCGGATCCACCTTCTGGAAGAAGTATATCCCATGGGAGACGAGGTTGTCCTGATTTATGAGGCAACCGGACGAGTAGTAAGGCCCGGCGGACTCCCGATTGAGCAGGGCGTAGCCGTGTTTAACGTAGAAACCATTTACAATGTTTACCGTGCTGTTGAAAAACAGAGACCGGTAACAGACAAATATGTATCCGTTGTAGCTGAAGTCAGCAATCCTGTCACAGTCAGAGTCCCTCTTGGCTGTACACTGGATGAGGTAGTTGCTCAGGCTGGCACAGTGACCATTAAGGAGCCTGTTTATTTTGTGGGCGGACCGATGATGGGACGGATCGGCAGCGGCTCAGAACCGGTAACCAAAACTACGAACGCAATTCTGGTCCTTCCAAAGGATCATCCTATTGTAATGAAGAAGTTAAGAACTTCTGCTATAGATCTGAAACGCGCAGCATCCATTTGCTGCCAGTGTAATACCTGTACGGATCTTTGTCCGAGAAATAATCTGGGACATCCGATTGATCCGGCCCGTTTCATGAGAGCAGCATCCAACAATGATTTCAGAGATCTGAATCCATACCTGGATGCAAGCTTCTGCAGTTCCTGCGGTGTCTGCGAGATGTATTCCTGTCCGCAGAGCCTGGCACCGAGAACACTCCTTGCTGATATGAAGGGTGGACTCCGAAAAGCAGGTGTCAGACCTCCACAGGGTGTTCAGCCAAAAGCTGTTCAGTCATCCAGAGAGTACCGTAAAGTTCCGGAAGAACGATTAATGGCACGTTTGGCTCTGACCAGATATGACAAGGATGCGCCAATGGATGAGACCCTTGTGGGAGTTCCGAAGGTAAAAGTCCTTTTAAGCCAGCATATCGGTGCGCCGGCACAGGCAATTGTAAGCGTAGGCGATGAAGTAACCAGAGGACAGATGATTGCACAGCCGGCAGGCGGATTAAGTGTTGGTATCCATGCAAGCATCTGCGGAAAAGTAACAGAAGTTACTGACCGCCATATTGTAATTGCAGCAAAGTAGAAAGGACGTGCAGAACATGAGTAAAGCAATCGGAATGATTGAATTTAAAACCACAGCCACAGGTATTACTGCAGCAGATGCCATGGTTAAGACATCTGAAGTGGAGATTGTGGAAGCGCAGACCGTATGTCCGGGCAAATATATTGCAATTGTCACCGGCGATTTAAGTGCGGTAAAAGCAGCCGTTGATGCAGCGGTTACTACATATGAAGACAAATGTATTGACAGCTTCGTGCTGGGCAATCCTCATGAATCAATTTTCCCGGCTATCTATGGAACCACTTCCGTAGAAGATATCAGCGCTTTGGGAATCCTGGAAACCTACGATGCTGCCTCTATTATCGAGGCGGCAGATCAGGCTGCCAAGACAGCAATTGTAGATCTGATCGAACTCCGTATCGCAAAAGGTATGTGCGGTAAATCCTACATGCTGATTACCGGTGAGGTTTCCGCAGTAGAGGCTTCTATCGAAAGAGCAAAAGAGCTTGTCGCAGAAAAGGGTATGTATCTGGATTCTTCCGTTATTGCTCATCCTGACAGGCGTATGATTGATTCCATCTTATAAGTATTACCATCCTTAGTAAAGGAGGGCAAAAACATAATGCTGGCATTAGAAAGACGTAATCTGATCCTTGAAAAGCTGCAGCTCGAAAAACGGGTAGTTGTCAGTGAACTCAGCCAGATGTTTGATGTTTCGGAGGAGACGATCCGCCGGGACCTTGACAAACTGGAAAAAGAGGGGCTTGCTACCAAAAGTTACGGAGGTGCAGTGATCAACGAGGATGTAAGTATCGATTTGCCCTTTAACGTCCGTAAGAACCAGAATGTTGCGGGAAAGCAGAAAATGGCTGAAATCACAGCATCACTGGTACAGGAAGGTGATCATATTTTTCTGGACGCCAGTACTACGGCAGTTTTTGTAGCCAAGGCGCTGAAAGAAAAAGAACGCCTTACTGTGATTACAAATTCCGTGGAGATCCTTTTGGAATTATCTGATGTATCCGGATGGAATATTATTTCCACCGGAGGAGTGATGAAAGAAGGATACCTTGCTTTCCTTGGATCCAAAACGGAAGAAGCAATCCGTTCTTATTACGTTGATAAGGTGATTTTCTCTTGTAAAGCCCTGGATCATAACTGGGGCATCATGGAATCTCAGGAACCGTTCGGAACAACCAAAAAAGCAATGGTGGCTTCCGCACGGGAAAAATTCCTGGTGATCGACAGTACAAAATTTGATCAGACCGCGTTTTCTGTAGCGGGAAATCTGCGGGATGTGGATGTGGTTGTGACAGATATAAAACCATCTGAAAAATGGCTGAAGCATTTTGAGGAACTGGGAGTTGAATGTAAGTATCCGTCAGAAACATAACAGATGACAGGAGATTTGCAATGCGGCGAATCATCCACAGATAAAGGAGCATTTAATATGAAAACCTTTGAAATGAAGACAGTCATTCATTTTGGGGATAATTCTCTGGACAGACTTCGTGTTCTTCCATACAAAAGAGTTCTGATTATTACAGATCCTTTTGTTGTACAGAGCAAAATGGTTGACTTGATAACTGCGCCACTTGAAAAAGGCAAAATACAGTATGATATTTTCTGTGACGTGGTACCGGATGCACCGGTAGGGAAAATTGCGGAGGGTGTTAAAAAATTTCTTGAGTTTCAGCCGGATGCGATTGTAGCAGTCGGTGGCGGATCAGCCATTGACTCTTCAAAAGCGATCCGTGAATTTGCTTTAAAAATCAATAACTATGGTAAAGTAGGACTGATTGCCATTCCTACCACCAGCGGAACAGGATCTGAGGTGACTTCTTTTGCGGTTGTCAACGATACAGATGCAAGAGTAAAATATCCTCTTGTTTCTGACAGTCTTACGGCTGATGAAGCAATCCTGGACGCGGAACTGGTGAAGAGTGTGCCGCCGGCCATTACAGCAGATACCGGTATGGATGTATTCACCCATGCGCTGGAATCTTATGTAAGTACAGAGCACAATGAATTTTCTTCTGCGCTTGCGGAGAAATCCATTGAGATCTGCGGCGTTTTCCTGCTTCGTGCGTATCTTGACGGCAGTGATATGCACGCACGCCAGAAAATGCATGTAGCTTCCTGTCTTGCAGGTCTTTCTTTTAATACCGCAGGACTTGGAATTACTCACAGTATGGCACATCAGCTTGGTGCGATGTTCCATATTCCCCATGGAAGAGCCAATGCGATGCTTCTTCCGCACATTGTGGAATTTAATGCGAACATCAATAAACACAGCAGAAGCCAGAAGGAGTATCTTCCGGCAGTGAAGAGATATGCGAATATTGCTCATATTCTCGGATTGAGTAATTATAATAAAGTTATGAGCGTTCGCTCTCTTGTAAACTGGATACAGTTTATGCTGAAAGAGATGAATATTCCAATGACCATACAGGAAATCGGAACGATTACTCCGGATGCTTATTTTGCTGCTGTTGACAAGATGGCAGATGCTGCTCTTGCAGATGCCTGCACAGCAAATAATCCGAGAATTCCTACCAAGGAAGATATCATAAAGATTTATACCAAATTGTGGTCATTCTAAACGGAAAAGGTCCGGCTTTAACACCGGGCTTTTTTGGAAAAGGGTAGACAATATGAAACGATCGAAAAGAATCGAGGCGTTGGATCAGCGTGCTGTCAATAAAGACGGATTTATTGATGAATGGCCGGAGATGGGCTTTGTAGCAATGCACAGTCCATATGATCCAAAACCTTCCATAATTGTAGAAAATGGAATCATAACAGAACTGGACGGAAAGAAACGCGCGGATTTCGATTTTCTGGATCAGTTTATCGCTGACTATGCGATCCGTATTGACAGGGCGGAAACCTCTATGGCAATTCCATCACTGGAGATTGCCAGAAAGATTGTGGATATTCAGACCTCCCGCAAGGAGATCCTGGAAATCGTATCCGGCATTACGCCTGCCAAAATGGTAGAAGTCATCAACTACCTGAATGTAGTAGAGATGATGATGGGCATGCAGAAAATGCGTGCAAGAAAAGTACCCGGAAACCAGGCTCATATTACCAATCTGAAGGATGATCCGGTGCAGATTGCTGCAGATGCTGCAGAAGGCGCACTTCGCGGCTTTAGTGAGGAAGAGACCACCATGGGTGTTGCCAGATATGCACCGTTCAGCGCTATGGCACTGCTGATCGGTTCCCAGGTGGGACGTCCCGGCGTACTGACTCAGTGCTCTGCAGAGGAAGCAACAGAGCTGGAACTGGGTATCCGCGGCCTTACCACATATGCGGAGACACTTTCCGTATATGGAACAGAGAAGGTATTTATTGACGGTGATGATACACCGTATTCCAAAGCATTTTTGAATTCTGCTTATGCATCCCGCGGCCTGAAGGTACGTTTTACCTCCGGAGCCGGTTCAGAGGTACTGATGGGTTCCAGTGAACGAAAATCCATGCTGTATCTGGAATGCCGCTGTCTTTATGTGACCAAGGGTGCAGGCAGCCAGGGGATCCAGAACGGTTCTGTAAGCTGTATCGGTGTTGCTGCCGGTGTACCTGCAGGTATCCGTGAAGTGATGGGTGAAAACCTGGTGGCAGCTCTACTGGGACTGGAATGCGCGTCATCCAATGACCAGAGTTTTTCCAATTCTGATATGAGAAGAACTGCGAGAACCATGCTTCAGTTCATGCCGGGTACGGATTTTATTTTCTCCGGATATGCGGCAGAACCGAACTACGATAACATGTTTGCAGGTTCCAACTTTGATGCGGAAGACTTTGACGATTACAATGTCATGCAGAGAGATATGCAGGTGGACGGCGGTCTTCGTCCGGTAACAGAAGAAGATGTGATCCGTGTCCGCCGTGAAGCAGGCAAGGCAGTGCAGGCAGTATTTAAATATCTTGGACTTACGGAAGTAACCGACGAACAGGTGGAAGCGGTCACGTATGCACATGGAAGCAAAGATACCCTGAAACGTGATGTCGCTTCTGACCTGATGGCTGCTGATGACATGATGAAACGGGGAATCACAGGCGTTGATGTGGTAAAAGCCCTTGCAGAAAGCGGCTACACAAAGCTTGCTGAGAATATCCTGAATATGCTGAAGCAGAGAGTCATCGGTGACTATATGCATACGGCAGCCATTCTGGATGAGAATTTCCAGGTAATGTCCGGCGTGAATACTCCAAACGATTATATGGGACCGGGAACCGGTTATCGTGTTACCGGCAAACGCTGGGAGGAAATCAAAGCGATTCCTCACAGGATTGATGTAAATGAATTTTAGGAGGCCCTGCTATGGAAGTGAATGAACAACTGATACAAGCCATAACCAGAGCGGTCGTGGAGCAGTTGCAGCGAAGTGGTGCACAGCCGACGACCACATCTTCCCAGGGAACTCAGAGTCTTGCCGGGAAGACCAGAATGCGTCCGAAACGTTCCTATGAAGGAGCGGCAAGAGCAAAACAGGGTACAGACCCGAAAGAAGTTGTCATTGGTGTAGGGGCTGCTTTCCAGACAGAGATCACCAAAACCATCGGAGGAATTCCGCTGGATGAGGTGCTTCGGAATGTAAAAGCCGGAATCGAAGAAGAAGGAATGGTTTCCCGTGTGGTGAAAGTTCTGGATACTTCTGATGTAGGATTCATGGCGCTGCAGGCAGCAAAGCTTTCCGGTTCCGGAATCGGTATCGGAATCCAGTCCAAGGGAACAACTGTGATTCACCAGAAGGATCTTTATCCGCTGACGAATCTGGAGCTTTTCCCGCAGGCACCATTGATGGACCTTGAAACCTACCGTAAGATCGGCAGGAACGCAGCCAAATATGTAAAAGGGGAAAAGGTTACTCCCATTGAGTGCACCAACGACCCTATGGTACGTGCAAAATTCCAGGTAAAAGCGGCGCTGATGCATATTATTGAGACAGAGCAGCTTGACCCGGAGAAAGGCATGATTGTATGGGAGGGCACAAAATGAGCAACTATCCTTTAGGGCAGAACGAAGCCGACACCATTACATCCAAAACCGGGAAGAAACTTTCCCAGATCACACTGGATGAAGTAAAGCGCGGCAATGTTGCTGCTGAAGACATCAAAATATCACCGGAAATGCTGAAAAGACAGGGTCAGGTGGCAGCTGCTGCCGACAATCCTCAGATGGAAGCAAACTTTGAGAGAGCGGCAGAGCTTTCCAATGTCCCGGATGATGTGATTTTAACCATGTATAACAAGCTTCGCCCGAACCGTTCTACCAAGAAAGAGCTGGTTCTCATGGCACAGGAACTTCTGGAAAAATATCATGCTCCTCATTGTGCCAAACTGGTGCTGGAAGCTGCTGAAATTTATGAAAAAAGGGGAATTCTTCTTTGAAACTGATTGCAGGTGTTGACATAGGAAATTCCACAACTGAAGTATGTATCGGCGCAGTGGGAGAGAACGGAAGCTTCCGTTTTCTCTCCAGTGCTTCCCGTATGACCACCGGAACCAAGGGGACTCTTCCAAATGTTCTGGGAATCAAGGCGGCGCTTGAGGAAGCAATGGACAGGATCCGTCAGCCTCTTGGTGCCCTTGATCTTGTGCGCCTGAATGAGGCGGCACCTGTCATCGGCGATACGGCGATGGAAACGATTACAGAGACCATCATTACGGAATCTTCCATGATCGGGCACAACCCGTCGACACCGGCAGGTGCGGGAGAGGCTGTTGGACAACTTCTTTTTCTGGAGAATATCTGGAAGGGAAAACCTGGAGTGCCGTACATTGTGGCGGCTGCAAGCAAGTTTTCCTATGAGGAGGTTGCTGCAAGACTGAACCAGCACATCCCGGAACTGGATGTCCGGGGACTGATTCTCCAGGCAGATGAAGCGGTTCTTGTGGAAAACCGTCTGAGCAAAAAGATGCCGATCGTGGATGAGGTGCGTCATATCAGCAAAGTGCCGGAAGGCAAACTGGCAGCGATTGAGGTGGCACTTCCCGGTACCAGTATCCGGATGCTCTCAAATCCATATGGAATTGCCACACTTCTGGGATTGAATGCAGAGGAGACGAAATCCGTAACCCCCATTGCCAAAAGCCTTGTGGGCAAGCGGAGTGCGGTTGTGATCCGTACCCCTCATGGAAACATCAGAGAAAATGTGCTTCCTGCCGGTGAAATTGTTTTTCACGGAGATAAGGAAGCAAATGTAAATATTGATGCCGGAGCAGACAAAATAATGGAAACTCTGGCGTCCGCCGGAGAAATCCGTGATATTGACGGCGAGCAGGATACCAATGTGGGAAATATGCTCCGCAGGATCAAGACAAGCATGGCGGATGTGGCAAAAGAGCATGAAGGCGGCAGTGATATCCGGATTACGGATATCCTGGCGGTGGATACTCTGGCCCCGGTGGAGATCTCAGGCTCTCTTGCAGGGGAAACCTGTATGGAAAAAGCGGTTGGAATTGCTGCCATGGTAAAGACCCAGCATCTTCCCATGCAGAAAATCGCAGAGAGACTGGAACAGGAACTGCATGTGAAAGCAGTTGTTGCAGGAGTGGAAGCTGTGATGGCTTCTCTTGGTGCAATGACCACACCCGGCACGAAGCTTCCCCTTGCGATTCTTGATATGGGAGGCGGGTCCACAGATGCTGCGGTACTTCAGCCGGATGGAAGTGTAAAAACAACACATCAGGCAGGCGCAGGTGAACTGGTCTCCATGCTGATCCAGACAGAGCTGGGTCTGCACAGCAGAACAACAGCGGAACAGATCAAAAAATATCCGATGGGTAAGGTGGAAAGCCTTTTTCACATGCGTCTGGAAAATGGATCCATGCAGTTTTTCGAGGAATCCATTGACCCCAGATATTACGGCCATGTGGTTCTCCTTGCACCAGGTGAAATGCTGAAGGTGGAAGAGGATATCCCCATGGAGAAGATTCTGGAAGTACGCCGGGAGGCCAAGAAGAAAGTCTTTGTGAGAAATGCGCTTCGGGCACTGGAAATCGTAGCACCGGATCATGATCTGCGGAAGATCCCCAATGTAGTACTGGTTGGTGGATCGGCAGAGGATTTTGAGATACCGGAGATGCTGATGGAAGTTCTGTCTGATTACCGGATTGTCTGCGGCCGTGGAAATATCCGCGGAGTAGAAGGTCCGAGAAATGCAGTAGCCACAGGATTGCTTTTATCGTATCTGGGATGAAACACATATTAACAAAGCAAAAGAACCGGATGGAATGTGAGGGACGGGTATGGTTGTGAATAGACCTGCAATTATCATATATGTACAGGAACCGGATGAGGATCTGCTGAGGGAAGTCTGTGCCGGAATTGAAGAAGAAGGAGTTCTTTTTCAGGTGCAGAATCATGAGGGAGATCTGGATACCCTTGCTTATGATGCTGCAAACGAATCCATGCTCGGTGCCGGAATAGGGATGACCGGAGCCAGACTTGCCATGCAGATGCAAAGACTTCCCAGAGGAAAAAATGTATTTGAACTGATTGCTCCGGCTTTCTGGCAATGCCGGAATCTTGGTGCGAACAGTGCGAGAGCAATTAAAAAAATGCCGTTTAAATCCATATATGAGAGCAAAAACTGAGAATGATCAGTTTTTTGCGGGATTATCGGAGACAAATCGGTTGTATTTCGGGGGATGCCGTTATGAACATTTATACCAGGAACGGAGACAGAGGCACTACAGACCTGATCCGTACAAAAAACGTTTCCAAGTCGGATGACCGTATCCAGCTTGTGGGAACCATAGATGAGCTGACGAGCCATCTTGGGCTGGTGAAAACCATGCTGAAGGATCAGGAAGCGATCCGCACTCTGGAGAAGATTCAGGGTACGTTGATTACGGTGATGGCTGGAGTGGCAGACCCTTATAACAGAGATTACAAAATCAATGACGATAAGACAGAAATCCTGGAAGAGGAAATCGACCGCATGGAAAAACTGTTTGATCGTCCGAAAAAATTTATTCTTCCGGGAGCATGCCGGTTATCCGCGGAAATCGATGTTGCCCGCACGGTGGCCAGAAGAGCGGAGCGTGCACTGGCACTTGTCAGTGTGAAATTCGGCGCTGATACCGGAACGAAGAAATTCATGAACCGGCTGGCAGATTATCTTTATGTGCTGGCGCGATATGTCGATGCAAAAGAAGCCGGCAAACTTCATCCTCAGGCTTCAGAAACAGAAAGGGTGACATCTATGGGAGAAAATCAGAATGGTACAGCCAGTGAGGCTGTGATCCAGGAAGTTTTGAAGCGCATGGGAATTCAGGGAAGAATCACCCTGGCAAGTGCCAAAAAGCTGATCGAAAAGATCGAAGAAGAGGCGAACCGCCGGGGTAAAAAGGCAGTTATCGCCATCTGCGGTCCGGATGGAAACCCGATTGCAGTCCATGTAATGGATGGTGCTTTTCTTGTAAGCTTTGATGTAGCCTTGAAAAAGGCATATACTTCCGTTGCAGTAAAAATGACGACGATGGAGCTGAGTAAACTTGCCCAGCCGGGCGGTACATTTTACGGTGTTGACAAGATGGACGGCGGTAAGATCGTTATCTTTGGCGGCGGTGTTCCGATCAAGGTGGGAGATACGATTATCGGAGGACTCGGCGTCAGCGGCGGTACAGGTGAAGAAGACCACAGCCTGGCAGAGTATGGCCTGTCGGTTCTGAACGAAGTTTTGTAATAAATACCGGGTAATGTAAAACAATAAGGAGCTGTTGCGGCATAGAGATCAGTGGGTGCTGCAATGGCTCCGTTTCATTTGGTTTTCCGAAGAAGCGCTATTTAGTTCATTTGGCTTTCGCCTTGTATTAAGGGCCAGGCGAAAGATTAATGAACCAAATAGCGACTCTGATTTGAAAAAGATTCTGGACCGGGTTTCAAAAAAAGATTGACATTATGAAAATTTGGTATATAATTTAAAATCAAACAGTTACATATTTGCAGGATAGCTATGCTTCAGTTGAAGCGTATTTTTTTACAGATCAAGTTAGCACTCAATTAGAATGAGTGCTGACAAAACTGGGACAGATACAGGAGGTATGATTATGGTAGTGATTCCAACTCATGATTTGATTGTGTTGCCGGGTGTGACATTTTATTTTCAAAAGGAATATTTTAAGGAAATTGTCAGGAAAGATGCCGTTGTAGGCGAGGAAGCTATTTTTCTTATGCTGAAAGAAGACCGTCAGCGTGAGGAAATGAAAGCAGAGGATTTCTATTTCATCGGAGCCAGCGGAGTAATCGACAATATTGACAAAGACGGCAATGTGGGGATCAAGGCGGTCAGCCGTGTCATGGTTGATACGTTGGATGTAACAACGGAAACAATTTCACTGACTGCAACAGACCGTCCGGATATTGAGGATATGGATGAGGCGGAACAGAAAAAGCATTATGAAGCGGTAAAAGCGGCAATTATACAGTTTGTTCAGGGGTTCCAGTGGGGCATTGTGGCAAGAAACTATATATCCCAGTGGAAAAGTTTGGCCGAGATGGTCTGCACCATGTCCTATCATCTGAGCATCTCCACAGAAGAAAAATATGCAATTATGGAAGCAGATAAGATTTCCGTACGTACTGCCCTGATGGAAAAAGCTCTGTATGAGTTTATTGAGGTGACAAAAGTAAGCAACGAAGTGCAGAAGGAGCAGGCTGAGACTCATGAACAGCTCTACAGGGAAGAGGCGATCAAGAAGCAGATTGAGATTCTGCAGAGGCAGCTGGACGAAATGCATCCGGAGAATGTATCTGATCTGCGTAAGTTTCAGCAGAAAATCCAGAATTCGAATATGAATGATACCGCCAGGTTTGAAGCGGAAAAAATTCTGAACCGTATGAAACAGGAAGGCGAAAACGGTCATGAATATGGAATGCTGTACGATTATCTTGATTTTGTGACAGGACTGTGCTGGGATAAGGCGGAGTTTTCTGACATTGACCTCACAGAGGCGGAAAAGATTCTGGATGAGGATCATTTCGGACTGAAAAAAGCCAAAGACAGGATTATCCAGCAGATAGCAGTCATGGCTCTTAACAAAAAACAGTCAGGCTCGATTCTCCTGTTTGTCGGTGCACCCGGTACCGGAAAAACAAGTATCGGACAAAGCATTGCAAAAGCTCTTGGAAGAAAATATGTCCGTGTCAGTCTTGGGGGTGTCCGGGATGAGGCAGAGATCCGCGGCCACAGGCGTACTTATGTAGGGGCGATGCCCGGACGGATTATGGACGGAATCAAAAAGAGCGGTGCATCCAATCCGGTCATGGTTTTGGATGAGGTGGATAAACTTTCCCATGATTACAGCGGAGATCCTGCCAGCGCGCTGCTGGAGGTTCTGGATCCGGAGCAGAATTCCACATTTACAGATCATTACATGAATGTTCCTTATGATCTTTCAGATGTATTGTTTATCTGTACAGCCAATACCACAGACACAATCCCTGAGCCGCTCCTGAATCGTATGGAAGTCATTCAGTTCCCTGGTTATACGGAATCCGAGAAGGTACAGATTGCCAGAAAACATCTCCTTCCCCGTGCAATGAAAACTATGGGAATCAAAGCCGCTAATCTGAAAGTGTCCGATGAGGTACTTCATGCGATTATTTCTGATTATACGATGGAAGCCGGAGTACGAGGTCTTAAGAAGATGCTTGACACACTTTGCAGAACAGCTGCTGTGAAGCTTGTGAAAGGAGAGCAGAAATCCCTGACTGTAAGTACAAAACGTCTGAGAGAATTTCTGGATCAGAAACCTATGATCCATGACCACATACTGGAGGAAAAGAAGCCTGGAATCGTAACCGGTCTTGCCTGGACACAGGCCGGCGGGGATATTCTTTTTATTGAAGCTTTGTTTACAAAAGGAAGCGGTCAGATTATTATAACAGGACAGCTCGGGGATGTGATGAAAGAATCTGTACAGATTGCAGTAAGTCTTGTAAAAAGCATGTTCCCAGATAAAGCACAGCTGTTTGAAGAAAATGATCTGCATGTACATGTGCCGGCCGGGGCTGTGCCCAAGGATGGACCTTCCGCGGGAATCACACTGACAACCGCAATTTCTTCTCTGGTGTCCCAGAATGCAGTCAGTGCTCAGATCGCTATGACAGGTGAAGTTTCCCTTCGGGGAGTGATCATGCCTATTGGCGGCCTGCCGGAAAAACTGATGGCTGCTGTAAGAGCCGGAATTACTACAGTATTTATTCCAAAAGAGAACGAGGAAGATCTGGATGATGTGGCCGATGAAGTCAAAGAAAAACTGGAAATCATTCCGGTGCATAAAGTAGAAGATGTTCTGAAAAAAATAGAAGTGATCTGATGAAAATCCCCTGTTTCATATGCGAGAAACAGGGGATTTTCCAAGCTTAAAGAAAAGTGATGAATATGATTTAAACTGATGCCGGATGATTATGAGGAAGGTACTGAATGATTACCAATATCTTAAGATTTTTTAAAGATATTGGGATTGCCTTGAGAGTTTACAGAAAAGTTGGTATACTCTTAATTAGTGAAAAGATTTTACATGGAAGGAGAGTGTATGAAAAAAGTAAAAAAAATATTATTAGCAATTGTTCCTGAATACAGTCTGTTTCCACTTGTCTTTGCCGTCTTATTCAATTTTACCGTCTATTATGGTTCGCGAGTCATCGCCGGAAGCTGGCAGCATTACAATATTGAAAGCAGATTTGATGACTGCATTCCTTTCTGGCCGCCGTCTGTGGTGATCTATTTTGGAAGTTATCTGTTCTGGATCGTCAACTATATTCTGATCGCGCGTCAGGGGAAAAAAGAAGTCTGCCAGTTCTTTTCCTGTGATTTCCTTTCGAGAACCGCCTGTTTTGCATGTTATTTACTGTTTCCAACGACTAATACACGTCCGGTTGTACAATCTACAGGATTTTTTAATCAGATTATGACTTTTTTGTATTCAATAGATGCGGCGGATAATCTGTTTCCGTCTATTCATTGTCTGGTAAGCTGGCTTTGTTACATAGGTCTGCGAGACAGGAGAGATGTACCGGTCTGGTACCGGAGAGGATCCTGCTTTATGGCGATTCTTATCTGTGTTTCAACACTGACAACCAAACAGCATGTGATATGGGATGTGGCAGGAGGGATTCTTCTCGCACAGATTTGTTTCAGATTAGGCAAAAAACAGACAGTATGGAGAACTTATCAGAAACTGACAGACAAAGTGTACGGAGTATTTTTCCGTAAAGGTACAAAATAAATGCAGACAAAAAAGAAAGTGATAGGAAATACCATTTTGCTGGCGGCTGTATTTGCCCTTACTGTTTATGGTGTTTTTCACGGAGAAGATCTTGGAGCATTAAAAGATTCCATTATGCATGCAGATATCCGATGGCTGATCCCGGGGGTAGCCCTTGTGACATTTTTTATCTGGGGTGAGTCTATTATCATCTGGTATATGATGCGTACATTTCAGATACATCTGAAAAAACGGATCTGTTTTCTGTTTTCTTCCGTAGGATTTTTTTTCAGCTGTATTACACCTTCGGCAAGCGGCGGGCAGCCAATGCAGATTTATTATATGAAAAAAGAAAGAATTCCCATACCGGTATCAACGGTAATACTGATGATTATCACCATTACCTATAAACTGGTGCTGGTGGTGATCGGTCTTGGTATTCTATTCTTTGGAAGAGGATTTCTTCACCATTATCTTAAAGAAATACTTCCGGTTTATTATCTGGGGCTGTCTTTGAACGTTTTTTGTGTGAGTTTTATGACGGTTCTGGTTTTTCATCCGGTGATGGCTGAAAAGATCATAATTGCGGGTACGCATATTTTTGAAAAATTACATTTGATGAAACACGGGGAAGAGCGCAGAAGAAAGCTTCAGGCATCCATGGAAATATACAGGGAAACCGCAGCATATCTTCGGGGGCATAAAAAAGTGATCCTGAATGTGATACTGATTACCTTTGTACAAAGAATGGCACTGTTTGCTGTGACATGTCTGGTGTACCGGTCTTTTGCGCTGAACGGCACTTCTATGTGGGATGTGGTATTTTTACAGGCTGCAATCTCGGTTTCTGTGGACATGCTGCCGCTTCCGGGAGGAATGGGAATCAGTGAAACATTATTCCTGAAGATATTTGCTTCTGTGTTCGGATCATTGACTTTGCCTGCAATGGTCATTTCCAGGGGAATGGCTTATTACAGCCAGATACTGATCAGTGCACTGTTTACGATGACTGCACAGATTTATTATATGTTCCGGCGTGCGCAGATACCGGAATAAGTGTGATACAAGGGTCAAAAGGTCATGTGTTTCATGCTTGCATGAAAAAACATGACTTTGGGACCCGCAAAAACATGAGAAAGTAGCCCAAATAGGGCGGATTTCGAATGTTTTAGGATTTCGGGAGCACAAAGTGCGGAGAAATCCGTGTATCAGAGGGGTCAAAATACCTTTTGATCCCAACATCATTATTATGCTACAAAAGGGGGAGGGTACAAATGATAGGAATTTATGATTATACAGTAGTACTTACATATATCAGTTTTGCATCGGCAGCGGCAGGTATTTTTTGCGCTTCAACGATGCACCTGAGGTGGTCTATTTTCTTCCTGGCTTTATCAGGGCTTTGCGATATGTTTGACGGAAAAATCGCACGGACGAAGAAAAACAGGACAGATGATGAAAAAAGCTTTGGAATCCAGATTGATTCCCTGTGTGATATAGTCTGCTTCGGGATTCTGCCCATGATCATCTGCTTCAAGCTCGGAATGGATCACATTTACAGCATGATCATTCTGACACTGTATGGTCTTGCAGGGCTGATCAGGCTGGCATTTTTTAATGTAATGGAAGCAAAGAGACAGGAATCGACAGAAGTTGCCAGAAAGTATTATCAGGGACTGCCGATCACATCCATGGCGGTTGTACTTCCGCTTTTATTTCTGGTGTCTCCGCTGTTTCCCACTCATGATATGTTTCTGGTTGTTCTGCATATCATGGTGGCTTTGGTCGGCATACTGTTTATCACAGATTTTAAATTCCGCAAACCGTCAACAAAGGAAGTATTACTGTTAGTGATACTGGTGGCAGCTGCTGTACTGGTGATTCTTTTTATCTGGCGCAGCTGGTGGAGACTGCTGCATTTTTATGAGTAATGTATCTGTCTGGCGGTCATGAATCATTGCATGCAGTCATGCCCTGGTTCCTGGCTGCTGAACAGGAAGCATATAGAAAATTTATAAGAAAACAGGAGGTTGGCAATGCATCTGACAGCAGACCGGGAAGGAAATATTACAGAAGAGAATTCCCTGCAGGATCGTTTCCTGGAGGTGCTGTATCGCAGCAGAACAGGAAGAATTTTATTAAAGCCATTGGTTTCTCCCATGATTTCGAAACTGGGGGGAAAGATTCTGGACTCAGGGATGTCCAGGCTGCTGATTCGTCCGTTTATCAGAAGCAATTCTATTGACATGACGGATTATGAGGAGAAAAAATACACTTCCTATAATGATTTTTTTAAGAGAAAGCTGGCTCCCTGTGCACGCGTAATTGAGGAAAAACCGGAGATCCTGATCAGTCCCTGTGACAGCAGGCTGAGTGTTTACAGAATCGAAGAAGGTTTCTCTTTTTTTATCAAGCAAACGCCGTATACGGTGCAGAGCTTGCTGAAGAGCGGCAGACTTGCAAAAGCTTATGCCGGCGGATATCTCTGGGTATTCCGCTTGTGTGTGGATGATTACCACAGATATATTTATGTGGATCAGGGAAAAGTATCCGGCAGCCGCAGGATCCAGGGCGTTTTTCATACCGTCAATCCCGTTGCGAACGACCATTTTCCGATTTACAAAGAAAATACCAGAGAGTATTCCCTGCTCTGCTCCGAGAATTTTGGAACGATTCTTCAGATGGAGGTAGGAGCCCTTCTTGTGGGAAAGATTGAAAACCGTCCCGGAAACAGGAATGTACACAGAGGAGAAGAAAAGGGGAATTTTGCGTTTGGAGGATCTACGATCATCCTCATGACTCAGGCAGGAAAAGTTTTACCGGATGAAGATATCCTGAGAAATTCGTCAAAAGGCATTGAGACCAGAGTGAAACTTGGAGAACATGTGGGAAGAAAGTGAGTGATGGATGTGAATCATGGTGATAAATATGAGATTCTGAAGAAATATTTCGGATATGATCAGTTCAGAGATGGTCAGGAGATGCTGATCGATCATATTCTTGCAGGTAAGGATGTGCTGGGAATTATGCCTACCGGGGCCGGAAAATCACTTTGTTATCAGATTCCGGCACTGATGATGAAGGGAATTACCCTGGTGATCTCACCTCTGATTTCTTTGATGAAGGATCAGGTGAGCAGTCTGAATCAGGCTGGAATTTCCGCTGCCTATCTGAACAGTTCTCTGACAATGAATCAGTATTACAAGGCACTTCAGTACGCGTCTCAGGGGCGGTATCATCCGGTAATAAGAGAACTGGTCCTGGAGAGGGACAGAGAACGCCTGAAAAAAATGACATATTACTGTTTCACTCATGAATGCCTTCGGGAATACATCCTGCGGTATTTCGGGGAATACAGTTCCAACTACTGCGGAAACTGTTCCAATTGTCTGGAGAACATAAATACGGTAAATACGGAAGGAAATTCCTGGATGAAATCAACAGGACGGGTTTCCCTGAGTGACACATTTGCAGCGAAAAGAAAATGCGGGAGCATCTGGAAGGATACTTCCGCATTTCTTGTTCATGCACGTTTGTATTTCCCGGGGGTGATTCCTTTATATTTTTTAAATGTGCGGATAAAATAACTGAGATCATTAAATCCATTACGATAGGCGATTTCTGTAATGGAATCGTCCGTCGTGGACAGCTGATAGCATGCCTGTTCGATCCGCTGATGGTTCAGGTAATCCATAGGAGTCTGGTGGGTCATTTCTGAAAAAAACCTGCAGAAATATTTGGGTGACATGGACACGGAGGCAGACAATTGCTGAAGGGTGAGAGGAGCGGCATAGTTGTGCTCGATAAATTCCAGTACCTGTTTCAGCTGCAGAATACGCTTGTAATCCCTGCGTGCCTTGGTGATGCCGTCCAGATAGTAATGATTACTAAAAACAAGACCGAAAAAGTGGTAAAATTGTCCAAGAACAATCAGCTCATAACCGGGTGCTTTTTTCCACATGGCGTCAAAAATGCTGTCCAGAACAGCCTGGATTTCCGGATATTTCTCAGTAAAATGATGATAAATTAAAATATCCTGATGAATTACTTTCTGCATATATCCTGCGCAGACGGAATTGTGTTTCAGAAATACGTTTCCGTCAAAAACAAGGCACTGGTAGACACAGTCAGAGGGAATGCCGCTGTGCAGGATTCCGCTATGGACAAAAATCACATCTCCCGACATGGCAGTAAAGCTTTTTTCGTCTAAAGTGACAGCAAGAGTGCCTTTGAGAATGCGGATGATCTCGTATTCCACATGCCAGTGGTAGGACATGACATAACTCGGGTGCGTATTTTCCACATGGTGGAACTCAAAAGGAAAATCATAAGTCCCTCTTGGCCGGTCTTCATTATGGTCTAAATCATGCAAAAAAACACCTTCCTTCCTGAAGTTTATAAAAATTTTACAGACATTTTCGTAACATTGCAGAAAAAGTGAATATTGTACTATTTTTTGCTATTATAACACAAGTAATTTTCTTTTTGCAATCGTATAATTCAATTATAAAGAAAAGAAGAAAATATAAATAACGGAGGTATTTTTTATCATGGCAGAAAGCAGATTAATCGGAAGCTACCCAGTAATCGGTATCAGACCAACAATTGACGGACGCCGCGGTGTTCTGAAGGTTCGTGAATCTCTGGAAGAGCAGACCATGAACATGGCAAAATCCGCAGCTAAATTATTTGAAGAGAATATCAGATATTCCAATGGCGAGCCTGTAAAAGTTGTTATCGCAGACACCACCATCGGACGTGTTGCTGAATCCGCAGCGTGCGCTGATAAATTCAGAAAAGAAGGCGTTGACATTACAGTAACTGTTACTCCTTGCTGGTGCTATGGTTCCGAGACAATGGATATGGATCCTCAGACCATCAAAGCTGTATGGGGCTTCAACGGAACAGAAAGACCTGGTGCAGTTTATCTTGCATCCGTTCTTGCTACACATGCACAGAAAGGTCTTCCGGCATTCGGTATTTACGGACATGATGTTTGTGAAGCAGACGACACAAGTATTCCTGCTGACGTTGAAGAGAAACTTTTAAGATTCGGACGTGCAGCAGTTGCAGCAGCTTCCATGAGAGGCAAATCCTATTTACAGATCGGTTCCATCTGTATGGGTATCGGCGGATCCATCATCGATTCCGATTTCATTGAGTCTTAACTTGGAATGCGTGTAGAATCTGTTGATGAGGTAGAAATCATTCGTCGTATGACAGAAGGTATCTACGATGAAGCAGAATATCAGAAAGCTCTTGCATGGGCAAAAGAAAAATGCAAGATCGGTTTCGATAAGAACCCGGCAGAACTGCAGATGTCTGATGAGAAGAAAGAAGAGCAGTTCGAATTTGTAGTTAAGATGGCAGTTATCATCAAAGACCTTATGAACGGCAACAAGAATCTTCCGGCCGGATGCGAAGAAGAGATGGTTGGACATAATGCTCTTGCTGCTGGTTTCCAGGGACAGAGACAGTGGACAGACTTCTATCCGAACTGTGATTTCCCGGAAGCTATGCTGAATACTTCCTTTGACTGGAACGGAGCAAGAGAGCCGTACATTCTGGCAACCGAGAACGACGTACTGAACGGTCTTGGAATGCTCTTTATGAAACTTCTTACCAACCGTGCTCAGATGTTCGCAGATGTTCGTACATACTGGAGCCCGGAAGCAGTTAAGAAAGCTACAGGCTATGACCTTGAAGGCGTTGCAAAAGAAAACGGCGGATTTATTCATCTGATCAACTCCGGTGCATGCTGTCTTGATGCTAACGGTGCTGCAAAAGATGCTGACGGCAATGGCGTGATGAAACCATGGTATGAAGTAACTCAGGAAGACCAGGATGCAATTATGGAAAATACTACCTGGAACTTCGCAGACCTTGGATATTTCCGTGGCGGCGGATATTCTTCCAGATTTGAGACAAAAGCAGAAATGCCGGCTACCATGATCCGTCTGAACCTTGTAAAAGGCCTTGGACCGGTTCTTCAGATTGCAGAAGGCTGGACAGTACATCTTCCGGAAGAAGTTTCTGATAAACTTTGGAAACGTACAGACTACACATGGCCATGTACCTGGTTTGCTCCAAGATGTACAGGCGAAGGCGCATTCAAGACTGCTTACGATGTAATGAATAACTGGGGTGCTAACCACGGCGCAATCTCCTATGGCCACATCGGTGCAGATCTGATCACTATGTGCTCTATGCTTAGAATCCCGGTTTGTATGCACAACGTTCCGGAAGAAAAGATTTTCCGTCCGGCTGCATGGAATGCATTCGGTATGGATAAAGAAGGCGCAGATTTTAGAGCATGCAAGAATTACGGACCACTTTACAAATAATCAGCAAGCGGTTTACAGGTCCTCCGGAATATCCGGAGGACCTGTTTTGTCAAATAGGAAATTCAGAAGAATTTCCTATTTGACAGAACTTATTCCGCCGGAATTATATGATGAAGGGTTAAAAGGTGTTTTCATTCAGATCTCATTATAGAAAATGTCGAAGTATTTCCTAAAATTTGTAAAAAAAGGGGATTACTATTTTTGCATAGTTGTGTTAGAATGGTAACAGTATCATGAAATGGCATAATTGAGAAAATAAGCGTAAATTAAAATAAAGAAAAAGATTGAAGGGGAAGTTATGAGAAAATGTGTAAGAACATTTCTGACTTTGCTGTTTTGTCTTATGCTGACTGTGAATGTCTATGCAGATGAAGCAGGCAAATCTCAGAAGCCGGATATTATAACAGACTATTATATGGTTGTGGAATCGCCGGATGGTGGTGTTGATTTTTATGCCGGTGCAAGCTTCGGCAGCACCAGACTGAATAATGCACAGATTCCCAATGGAACAGCCGTTCATATTGAGGGAGAGAAGACTGATGAGAATCAGCGCGTCTGGGGATATACACAGTATCGCGGAATGTACGGATATGTTCCGGAAGATGATCTCAGAGTAGTGACCAGATCAGAAGCTATAGAGTCAGAGCTTTATCTGGCAGGTGCAGATAATGTGGATTATAACGCAGATTATGATGTGGAGCCAAGAGATGACGCAGGCATAGTTTACCTGTATCAGGGTCCCGGTGAGAAATATGGCAGGATTTCAGGAAACAGTGGGGTTCCTGCCGGATCGAAACTTCGTGTTTTTGAAGATGCCGAATTAGCAGACGGAAGCCACTGGGCTCAGGTTCGTACGGAAGATGGTACAGAAGGCTGGGTCAATATGAATCTGATGAAGCCATATGGAACCGAAGACAGTAATGCGGTAAATGGTGAAATTGTTAATATGGAAGCAACAGGCACTGAGGCTGAAACACCAGGTACTGAGGACAGTGAAGCTGAGGAAGCACAGGAAGGTGATTTTCTGGCTGCCGGAAAGGCAGACCTTACTCCGACTCCTTCTGTCACAGTAACTCCGACTCCTACTGTTGAGCCAACTGCTTCTCCGACACCAACAGCCGAGCCGACAGAAGAACCGACACCGACTGCTGAGCCGACGGAAGAACCTACTCCGACAGCCAAGCCCACGGAAGAGCCGACACCGACTGCCGAGCCAACTGAGGAACCGACTCCTGCAGAGGGGGCGGTTAATGAGACAGTAACACCTGCAGCAGAGAGCCAGGAAGTATCTGCCGGTCAGGTATCAAGCGTGTCAAGCGTAGTGAGAAGTCCATTCTTCTGGATTCTCATTGTGGTAATCGTGGCAGTGATCGTTTTACTGGTATATCACTTTAAAAAGAGAGATAAATAAGAATAAGTAATTTATAAATTACAGCGCCCCTGCCGTTATATGACAGCAGGGGCTTTTTCTGTAATCAGGAAATATTCAGGATGTTTTCATTATAATTCACGCCTTCCACCTCACTGTTTTCTGCCCTGGAATAATGTTCCGGTGAAAGCTAACGAAGCCAACGAAATCCGAAACAAAATCCCACAAAACGAAAGCGCCATTGCCTCCGCAGAAAAATCTGCCGAACCAATGGCGCTCAAAAACACCCCATATGAAACACCTTATCCGTTAATTACAACACCCTTCTGCAGCATAACATTTGCATAAAGAGCCTTTTCACTTGTAGAAATAATACAGTAAGCAGTTTTTGCTTCGTCATAGAAAGCAAAACGTTCGATATTGCCGACTGATGCAGCACCACGCTCATCATGTTTTGCAATAATCTCTTTATAAGTATCCCAGATCGGAGTTTCTACATCATCACCAGGCATAACTTCCATCAGATTAACCGGATGTTCTACATATGTATCCAGCGGGAATAACTGCAGGATTGCATCCAGAATTTCCGGAACACCGTGTCCGTCACAGCGGATCGTGATCGCATTTTTGCCCATGGATTCTACCGGGAAATTGCCGTCAGCGATAACAAGACGGTCACTGTGACCCATCTCACATAAAACTTTTAATAATTCAGGGGATAAAATTTCAGGAATTCCTTTTAACATTTTTAGTTCTCCTTTCTTTTCAGCGACTCCGGTTATGTCGGATCTGACATAACTTACGAAACAGAATCTTTTTTTCGCTACTCTATACCATAACTTGATTTTTGAGGGAAAGCAAGGCAATATTTTCCGGGAAAAGATGAAATTTTTATGGTTGACAGAAGGATGACAATGAGGTAATATGAACTCAAACTGAAACGTTTCGGTTTCTGAGACAGCATGGTACGTACACAAAAAATACTGCAGACAGAATTACTGTACTGTACGGTCAGACGTATGGGCAGGCAACAGACACAAACAAAACAGGAGGAAGAAATTATGCCATTAGTTACATCAAAAGAAATGTTATTAAATGCACAGAAAGGCGGTTATGCAGTTGGTGCGTTCAATGCCGAGAATATGGAAATGGTCAAAGCCATTATTCAGGCTGCCGAGGAACTGAAAGCTCCGGTCATGATTCAGACAACTCCATCCACAATTAAATATGGAACTCTGGAAACATATTCCGCAATCGTAGCAGCAGAAGCAGCAAAAGCATCTGTTCCGGTTTGTCTGCATCTGGATCACGGCAGCAGCTTTGAACTTGCTATGCAGGCTATGAAAGCAGGATATACCTCCGTTATGATCGACGGTTCCAAACTGGATCTGGAAGGAAATATGGAAGTAAGCAAAAAAGTAGCGGATGTAGCTGCAGCAATGGACATTCCGTGTGAGGCAGAGCTTGGTAAAGTGGGCGGAAAAGAAGATGATCTGGAAGCTGAAGCAGATACTAATACAGATCCGCAGGAAGCAAAAGAATTTGTTGAACGTACAGGTGTAACCTCTCTTGCAGTTGCAATTGGAACAGCACATGGATTCTATGTTGGAACACCGGTTCTGGACAAAGAACGTCTCAGCGAGATCAGAGAAGTAGTAGATATTCCGCTTGTACTTCACGGGGCATCCGGTCTTACGGATGAAGACGTGAGAGACTGTGTAAAACGCGGTATCTGTAAAGTGAATTTTGCCACAGAACTTCGTGCTGCATATACAAAAGCAGTCAAAGAACTCCTGGAAGAGAAACCGGATACGATCGATCCGAAAGCATACGGCAAAGCAGGCATAGCGGCAGTCAAAGAACTGGTTATGAGCCGCATGAAAGTCTGCGGATGTGACGGAAAACAGAATAATAACAGGCTGTCAGATATGGAGTGAGGTGATTTTTATGGCTGCAACGATGAAAGACATTGCCAAACGTACCGGTCTTGGACTGGCTACTATTTCTTCTTATTTCAATGGTGGAAATGTAAGAGAAAAGAACCGCATAAAAATCGAAGAAGCTATCGAAGAACTTCACTACGAGGTCAACGAGGTGGCCAGAGGACTGAAGACAAATGCGACCAAGACGATCGGTGTTGTGATTCCTGAATTGAATAATGTGTTCTGTTCGGAAATCATCGCAGGAATGGAAGATATTCTGCGAAGCCACGGATATGCCACGATCATTTGTGACTGCCGGACTGACAGAATACTGGAAAAAGAAGCGGTAGATTTTCTCACCCGCAAACGTGTAGATGGAATTGTAAATATGCCTGTGGATATTACAGGAAGCCATCTGACGGAATTTTGGGGAAAAGGAAAACCGGTAGTGCTGATCGACCGTAAAATTCAGGGCCTGGAGTGTGACAGTGTTCTTGTGGACAATCAGAATGCCGCTCATGATGCAGTAGAATATCTTTTACAGAACGGACACAGGAACATTGGAATCGTGTGCGGACCGAGAGATGTCTTTACTGCACGGGAACGTATGAAAGGGTATTATAAAGCTCATGAAGAAGCAGGGATTCCGGTGAGAGAATCACTGATCTATCATGGAGATTATACAATTCAGAGCGGAGTTCGGGCACTGGAAACACTTGTCGACCGAAACAAAGATATGACTGCTGTTTTTGTTACAAATTATGAAATGACTATGGGTGCTGTGATCGGACTGAATGAGCTGGGAATTTCCATTCCCGGACAAATGTCTGTTATTGGTTTTGACAATCTGCAGTTTGCACGGGCATGCAGTCCGAAACTGACCATTGTTTCACAGCCTACGCAGGAAATCGGGAGAGAAGTGGCAAGGATTATTCTGGAACATCTGGAAGGCGGAGAAACAGCGACAACCACCGAGAAACTGCAGACAGAAATGATCATGGGCAAGTCCGTGGTAAAGTGTGGAGGAACATATGAATAAACCATATTTATTAGGAATTGATATCGGTACCAGCGCCTGCAAAGTGGCAGTATTTGACCGGGAAGGTCATGTGGTGGCTGCTGCGTCAGGAGATTATCCTGTGTATTATCCGGAAGAAGGATGGGCAGAGCAGAATCCGGAGGAATGGTGGACTGCAGTCTGCCATGCCATTCATAAGGTTCTGGAAAGCGGTCAGATTTCCCCGGAGATGATCGCGGGAGTGGGAATTGACGGACAGAGCTGGTCTGCGATCGCAATTGATAAAGACGGGCAGGTACTGACGAATACACCGATCTGGATGGATACCAGAGCACAGTCCATTTGTGACCGCCTGAACAGTGAGATAGGCGCAGATGAAATTTTTGCATTGGCGGGAAATTCCCTTCAGCCATCTTATACCACTGCAAAAATTCTCTGGTATCAGGAAAATCTGCCGGATATTTATATAAAAATTGATAAGATACTCCAGTCTAACAGCTATATTGCTTATAAACTGACAGGGGCTGTGACACAGGATGTATCTCAGGGCTATGGACTTCACTGCTTTGATATGAGAAACGGAAGCTGGAACGAAGAGATGTGCACAAAGCTTGGAATTCCCATGGAATTTCTTCCGGATATCGTTTCATGCGATCATGTAGTAGGAACTGTTACGGAAAAAGCTGCCTGGGAATGCGGTCTTGCAGAAGGAACTCCTGTAGTTGCCGGAGGCCTGGATGCTGCCTGCGGTACTCTGGGAGCCGGCGTGATCCATCCGGGAGAAACTCAGGAACAGGGTGGTCAGGCCGGAGGAATGAGTATCTGTATGGATACCTACAAAGCAGATCCGAGACTGATTCTGGGATTTCATGTTGTCCCCGGACAGTGGCTGCTCCAGGGCGGCACTACCGGAGGCGGCGGTGTCATGCGGTGGTTCGAACGGGAATTTGCCGACTATGAGCGGGAAATGCAGAAGCAAAACGGCAAATCATCTCTGGTTCAGCTGAACGAGATCGCAAATGAGGCTGCTCCGGGAAGTGATGGAGTTGTTTTCCTTCCCTATATGGCCGGAGAACGCTCCCCGATCTGGAATCCGGATGCAAAAGGGGTCTTTTACGGACTTGATTTTTCCAAAACAAAAGGACATATGGTCAGAGCATGTATGGAGGGTGTGGCTTTTTCTCTGAGACACAATCTGGAAGTGGCTGAGGAAGCAGGTGCAGATGCCCAGGTTCTTCGCGCAATGGGAGGCTCTGCGAATTCCCTTTTATGGACACAGATTAAATCAGATATTACAGGCAAGCCCATTCTGGTACCGTCGTCAGATACAGCGACAACTCTGGGAGCGGCAATTCTGGCAGGTGTTGGTGTGGGATTCTACAAAGACTACGAGGAAGCAGTTTCGCTTACTGTCAAAACAACCAGAGAACATCAGCCGAATCCTGAAAATAAAGCGGTGTATGACCGGAATTACCAGACATACCTGAAATTGTATGATTCACTGAAGAATCTGATGAAGAAGTAAATAAAGTTAAAAAGTGACAGAAAAGCACATGCTTTTCAAAAAGGAGGATCAAAATGAAAGCAGCAGTTGTTGTAGCAAATGAGGATGTCCGTTATCTGGATGTGGAAGAACCTCAGGTGAAACCAGGATATGTGAAGGTGAAAGTAAAAGCATCCGGAATCTGCGGTTCTGATATCCCGCGTGTATTGCATAACGGTGTACATTTTTATCCCATCGTACTGGGACATGAATTTTCCGGAGATGTGGTAGAGGTTGGAGAAGGTGTTACGAAGACAAAAGTCGGAGATCGTGTTTCCGGTGCTCCTCTGCTTCCGTGCATGAAATGTGACGATTGTCAGAACGGAAACTTTTCTCTGTGCAAGCACTACAGTTTCATTGGTTCCAGAGAACAGGGCAGCAATGCAGATTATGTAGTACTTCCTGAAAAAAATGTAGTACCTTTTGATGCATCGATTCCTTATGAACAGGGTGCAATGTTTGAGCCGTCTACCGTTGCCCTTCACGGATTACTGCAGAATGATTATCAGGGAGGACAGTATGTTGCCATCCTTGGCGGCGGTACCATCGGTATGTTCACAATGCAGTGGGCTAAGATTTTCGGCTCCAGAAAAGTGGTCGTTTTTGATATCAGCGAGGAACGTCTTGCTCTGGCAAAGCGTCTGGGTGCAGATGAAGTGATCAACACGACAAAAGAAGATTTTATGAAGACTGCAATGGAGCTCACCGGCGGAAAAGGATACGGATATGTATTTGAAACGGCAGGACAGGTGCCGACCATGCATATGGCATTTGAACTTGCCGGAAATAAAGCACATGTATGCTTTATCGGAACTCCTCATGTAGATCTTTCCTTTACACCAAAGCAGTGGGAGAATATGAACCGCAAAGAATTCAAACTGACCGGTTCCTGGATGTCCTACAGTGCTCCGTTCCCGGGCAAAGAATGGGAACTGACTGCACATTATTTCGCAACAGGTCAGCTGAAATTTGACCCGAGCCTGATCTATAAAAAAATGCCGATGAGCCAGGCTCAGGAGGCATTCCAGCTGTTTAAGACACCTGGACTTGTCAAGGGCAAGATTCTGCTTGTGAACGAAGATTAGGAGAAGGTTGGAAAATGATACTGACAGTAACTTTAAATGCAGCAATTGATAAGCGCTATGTGGTGGAAGGGTATAAAGTCGGTGAAGTGAACCGCGTTAAAGAATGTGCCTATGTACCGGGCGGAAAGGGACTGAATGTTTCCAAACCTGCGGCAATTTACGGTGCGGAAGTAGTTGCTACCGGATTTGTGGGCGGTCATGCAGGCAATTATATAGAAGAAAAACTTCTGCCTTTTCACATAAAAAGTGATTTCTATCATGTAGAAGCAGAAAGCCGTTCCTGTATCAATATCTGGGATGAAGTGAATCATGTGCAGACAGAGTTTCTGGAGCCGGGATTTACGCTGACCCAGGAGGACTTTGACGGTTTTACAGAGAAGTTCAAAGAGCTTGTGCAGAAAGCAGACGTGGTGGCTATGTCCGGAAGCGTGCCGAAAGGTCTGGACGGAACTGCCTATCAGAAACTGGTGAAAATTGTAAAGGAAGCAGGAAAACCTGTTATTCTGGATACCAGCGGCAGACTTCTGGAGATGGGAATCGAAGCCTGCCCGACCATGATCAAGCCGAATATTGATGAGATTCGCATGCTGACCGGAAAGCCCTGCGATAGTTTTGAAGAGATTATTGAGGCTGCAAAAGTAATCCATGGAAAAGGAATAGAGATCGTGGCGGTTTCTCTTGGGGGAGACGGTTCCATCGTGGTATGTGACGAAGGTATTTTTCAGGCAAAGGTTCCGAAAATCGATGCAGTGAACACCGTAGGCTGCGGTGACTCCATGATCGCCGGATTTGCCCTGGGAATCAGTGAAAAACTGCCGATGGAAGAAATCCTGCGCAAAGCCAGTGCAATTTCAGCTGCGGCAGCCATGAGAGAAGAAACCGGATTTTTTGTAAAGGAAGATATGGAAGAAATTCTGCCGAAAGTGCAGATTATGAAACATAATTAAGGAGGAATTGAACTATGACATTTATTGATCCGTCTACAGTACCACAGAGAACCCTGTATACAGGCGTAAAAATGCCGGCAGTGGGAATGGGAACCTTTGGAAGTGACCACGCAGATCCGGATGCAGTATCCGCATCCGTTGCAGGTGCCATCCGCGTAGGATACCGTTCTTTTGACTGTGCTGCCTGCTATGGAAATGAGGACCAGATCGGTAAGGTATTCCAGGATGCTTTTGAAGAAGGTGTTGTAAAAAGAGAAGAACTATTTATTGCGTCCAAGGTATGGAACGACATGCACGGAGACGGAGATGTTCTCCTGGCATGTGCCAAAACACTGAAAGATCTGAAACTGGATTATCTGGATATGTACTATGTACACTGGCCATTCCCGAACTATCATGCACCGCATTGTGATGTGGATTCCCGTAATCCGGATTCCAAACCGTTTACGGTAGAGCGCTTTATGAAGACCTGGAGACAGATGGAACGTCTGGTGGATATGGGCCTGACAAAACACATCGGTATGTCCAATATGACCATCCCGAAACTGGAAGCAGTGCTTCCACTTTGCAGAATCCAGCCTGCAGCGATTGAAATGGAGCTTCATCCATGCTTCCAGCAGCCGGAGCTGTTTGATTACTGCCGCGCACACAATATCGAAGTGGTAGGCTTCTGCCCGATCGGTTCTCCGGAACGTCCGGAACGTGACAAGATGCCGGAGGATATCGCTGATATCGAACTTCCGGAACTGAAGAAAATTGCCGAGGCACATGGAATCCATCCGGCGGTTGTCTGCATTAAATGGGCAGTTCAGAGAGGCCAGACACCAATTCCGTTCTCTCTGAAGGAGAAGAATTACACCAAGAACCTGCAGTGCGTGACGGAAGATCCGCTGACTGACGAGGAGATGGAGATCATTAAATCTCTGGATAAAAATAACCGTCTGATCAAAGGCCATGTATTCCTCTGGGAAGGAGCCAAAGACTGGCATGACCTGTGGGATGAAGATGGAGTGATCGTGAAATAAAACGACCGTACATCCCTGTGTCTGCGCAGGAAGAAATCAGTATCAGGATAAGATATACATAAAAAGCAGCTCCGAAAGACCGTACAATGTCTGCCGGAGCTGTTTTTCTTATATTATAACTCCGCAAAACGACAAATATTGTAAAATCCACGGAAACATGATAACATTAAGAAATAGATGCCGTGTCTCTGACAATTTTGGAAAGAGGACGGATATTAAGAAAACGAACGGAGAAGGCAGAATTTTATGTATCGTATATTACTTGTTGACGATGAAATCCTGGTGCGTGATGCCATCAGGGAGAATATTGACTGGGCAGGTATTGACTGTGAACTGGTGGGAAATTGCCAGAACGGGCAGGAAGCTGCTGAATTTGTGAAACAGCATCCGGTAGATATCGTACTTACAGATATCTGCATGCCGTATATGGACGGTATGGAACTGAGTCATTTCCTGCATGATAATTATCCGGATATTGTGATTGTGATCTTCAGCGGCTTCGGAGAATTCGAATATGCCAAAAAGGCGATTCAGTATAATGTCAGTGAATATCTGCTGAAACCGATCACGGCCATGGAACTGACCGCAGTCATCAATCGGATGAAAGAAAAAGTGGACCAGCGTCAGAAAGAAAAGCGCAAGATGGAGAAACTTACCAAAGTATCTGAGAATTACCGCAAGAATGCCCAGATCATTCGCTCAAAAGCAATCGAAGCGCTGGTGAGCTGTTCACAGAATGTGAATGAGAGTCTGGCTCAGCTGAAAGGTATGGGAATCGAACTTGGTGCGTCCAATTACAGAGTGGCGGTTTTTGACATTGACCTCTATTCTGATATGTACAAGGTTGATGTGGAAAAACGGCAGGAAAGTGCTTTGATGGCGTTTGTCCTTTATAATATCAGCAATGAGATCGTGGAACGGGAATCGGCGGGAATTGCATATCAGGAAGGCGGCAACCGTGTATGCATCCTGTTCCAGGGTACCCGTACCCGTGATTTTTCCAATAAAATCAGAAGTATCTGCCGGGAAATCCAGCAGAAAGTGAAAGAAGTAATCGGAATTGATGTTTCCATGGGAATCGGCACATGGGTGCGAAACCTGGAGGATCTGATTCTTTCCCATGATATGGCTGCGAAAGCTATTCAGTATCGTTATCTGCTTGGAGGGAGCCTTCTGCTGGATATGGAAGAGAAGAAGCCAAATGGAGAAATTTCCCTTTATGATACGCTGGAACAGCTTACCGACAGCCTGAAAACCGGCAAAAAAGAAACCATGGTACTGTGTCTGTCCCGTATGGAACAGGAGATCAAGGGAGCTCTTGTGGAAAAAAGCCGTGCATGCATGTATCTCCAGCAGATGGTGCGTGCTATTGGAAGTGCCAGCGATTCTGTCCAGGCAGACAGGGAAGAACCCCTCAGAGGGCGTGAAGCTCTGCTGCGAAATGTGACAGAGCAGAGTACTTTTCAGCAGGCCATCGGTCTGGTAAAAGAGTACGCACAAGAGGTATTTGAGAATCTGTCCAGCATGAACAGCTCCAGCGGACAGCGTCAGGCATATCTGGCTTTGGATTACATACAGAATAATTATATGGATCCCAATCTGAGCCTGAACAGCATCTGTTCTTATTTAAGCATCAGTACAAGTTATTTCAGTACAATTTTTAAAGAAGTAACAGGAGAAACTTTTATGGAGGTGCTGATCCGCACACGAATGGATAAAGCCCGTGAACTTCTGGAAAATACAACCCTCAAAAACTATGAGATTGCAGAAAAAGTAGGCTTTTCCGATCCCCACTATTTCGGGATCTCTTTTAAAAAGATTACAGGAAAAACTCCTACCGAGTATGCCAGGGAGTATCGTAAATGACGAAAGAAAAAGAATACGGCCGCATTCTCGGGAAATTCAGGAGTATTCAGAGCGCCATATTTATGGCGATATCTGTTCTCGTGCTCTGTGCAGTCATCATCGTGACCGCGGTTTCCATGAGATATACACGTTCTTCTATTTTTGAAAATTCGGTAGTATATACAAGAACCATTATTCATCAAATGACACAGAATATCGATTCTTATATTAACTATATGGATAATATTGCATCCATGATCGCAGAAAGTGAGGATGTACAGTATTATCTTTTTTCACAGAATGAAAGTTCCGAATACAGGAAGCGCCTTCTGAGTCAGTATTCCACGGTACTGAACAGCCGTGAGGATATCCGGAATCTGGGAATCCTCTGCGAGGGCGGCAGTTACCTTTTTAATGAGGGTATACAGGTGAAGAATCCTTATCTTGATCTTGAAGGACAGGAATGGTATCAGAATGCAATGGCAAGTGAGGAAGAATCCAGTCTGACTTCCTCTCATGTACAGCATGTTATTCAGGGGGAACGTCCCTGGGTAATTACTCTGAGCCGCAGAATACCCAATAACCTCAATGACAGCAGCAGCGGGGACGGTGTTTTCTTTATTGATCTGAACTACAGCGCCATCAGTGAATTGTGTGATGAGAACAGCATTGGGGAAAAAGGGTATGTTTTCATCCTGGATGAGAATGGCAGCGTTGTCTATCATCCCCAGCAGCAGCAGCTCTATAATGAACTTCAGACAGAAAATATCGATATCGTCATGAATGCGGAATCTGATACAGTCATTACCAGCAACAGTGATGCCGGGAAGCTTTACACAATGGCCAGATCCGAAAAGACAGGGTGGACAATAGTGGGCTGCATGAATGTGGGAGAACTTCTTAAAAACAGCCGCCAGGCACAGAGTGTTTATATCCTGATGGCAGCAGTTCTGGTAGTGATCGCTCTTCTGCTGTCCAGCCTGATCTCACGGAATATCACACTTCCCATTCAGCGTCTGCGTGATTCCATGGCAAAAGTGCAGGAAGGAGATTTTGAAACGGCTGACGTGGAGGTAGTATCCGGAAATGAGATCGGAAGTCTGACAACATCCTTTAATGTCATGACGCACCGGATACAGGAGCTGATGGAACAGAATATTTACGAGCAGAAAGAAAAACGAAAAAGTGAGCTGAAAGCCCTGCAGTCCCAGATCAATCCGCATTTTCTCTATAATACGCTGGATTCCATTATCTGGATGGCGGAGGGCAAAAAGAATGAAGAAGTAGTGCTGATGACAGCATCTCTTGCACGCCTTCTCCGTCAGAGCATCAGCAATGAGGATGAACTTGTTCCCATAGGACAGGAAGTGGAATATGCCAGAAGCTATCTTACCATCCAGAAAATGCGCTATAAAGATAAACTGGAATTTCAGATTGATGTTGCACCGGAAATCAGCAATATCATGATCATTAAGCTGGTGCTGCAGCCGATTATCGAAAATGCCATTTACCACGGTCTGAAGTATAAAGAAAGCATTGGCCTTCTGATCGTTCACGGTTATGCACAGGATAATCATGCTGTACTGGAGATCATAGATAATGGAATAGGTATGGATGAGGAAACGCTGGAACATATATTTGAAAAGCACAAAGTGAATTATCACTCCAATGGAGTCGGCGTTTACAATGTTCAGAAACGACTGCAGCTGTATTATGGAAGCGACTATGGAATTACCTATAAAAGCCGTGTAGGAGAAGGAACCATGGCGACGATTACCATACCTATGAATCAGGAGGATGCCCATGAAACAATCTAAAAAATGGATGATTATACTGGGAGTGTTTATTGCTGTTTCCGGATTGCTTCTGAGCCTCCGGATCTGGAGTGACCGCGGTGAAAGAAAAACATGGTCCCTGGTCTATATTCCCAAAACTATGGATGGGACCAATGATTTCTGGACATCCCTGATGGCAGGGGTGAAAATGGCTGCCAAAGAGTACGGCGTTTCAGTGGAGATTATGGGACCTGACAGGGAGCAGGATGTGGAACGGCAGAATGAACTGCTTTCCGAGGCAATTGAGATGAATCCGGATGCACTGCTGATTTCTCCTTCGAGCTTTACCGAGTCTGAAGAACTTTTAAAAGAGGCAAAATCCAGAGGCATTCCTGTGGTTTATATTGACTCTTACACCAAAGATGAGATTCAGGATCTGACAGTGGCTACAGACAATCTGGAAGCCGGACGCAAACTTGGCGAATATGCAGCCGGACTGATCGGGGAAGACAGCAAAATTGCCGTTGTCTGCCATGTAAAAGGGGTTTCTACAGCGCTCGAGCGGGAACAGGGCTTTCGGGAAGGTCTGGGCGACAAGGCGGAAAATATTGTGGAAGTCGTATACTGTGATTCCATGTATGAAAAGTCATACAGTCTGACAATGGGGCTCCTGGAGAAATACCCGGATCTGAAACTGATTGCAGGGCTGAATGAATATTCTTCTGTAGGCGCAGCAAGAGCGGTGAAGGACTGCGGTGCGGAGAATCGTGTAAAAGTGGTTGGAGTTGACAGTTCCCAGGAAGCTGTGGGACTGATGGAGCAGGGGATATTTCAGGGAATTGTAGTACAGAAAGCATTTAAGATGGGATATCTTGGAGTGAAGGAAACAGTACGGATGCTTAAGGGAGAAAAGGTCGGAAAGAATACGGATTCCGGTTCTGAACTGGTGACCCCGGAGAATATGTATGCCAGTGAAATTGAGAAACTTCTGTTTCCTTTTGACAGTATATAATATTTATATTTGAAAGGTTAAAAAATTACGGTATCGTAAATTTTTAACCTTTTTTTATAAGAATTTCCATTTTCATCAGAAGATTTTCAAGTTATTATTATAAAAGCAAAAACATAGAAATTTAAAAAAACAGGGAGGGAAAAAATTGGAAAAGCTGAAACAAAATCCAATCATAAAAAAGCTCGGACTGAACAGAATTCTTCTGGTGGGGATTCTGATTGTTATGTTCGTAGTTTTCAGAGCTGCATTGGGAAGTAAATTCCCGGTTCTTGACAGCATCAAGTCAACTCTGAACTATGTATATTTTTTGGGCTTTTTATCACTTGGCGTTACATTTGTAATCGCTACAGGAGGAATCGATTTCTCCATAGGGCCGGTAATGTTCTGTTGTGCACTGATTTCCGGCTACTGCCTGACCAGCTATGGCGTTCCATGCGCATTGGCAATGGTGATCTGCATTCTGGTTGGTGTCTGCTTTGGATTTTTTAACGGATGGCTGGTATCTTACATGTCTGTTCCGCCGTTTATTGTATCCATGGCATCTATGAACATTGCGAAAGGTCTCGCTTCCGTATTTACCAAGACACAGTCTGTGAGCTGGCCGTTAGGAAATGATCCTGATAATGGCTGGTTCAGAAACATTGTTTCCTATAAGGGCTTCCCGGTAGGTCTTGTGATCTTCCTGACGGTTGCTGTTATCTGCGGTATTATCCTTTACCGTACGAAACCGGGACGTTACATCCTTTGCCTTGGCTCTAACAGTGAGGCAGTGCGTCTTTCCGGTGTCAACACGAAGAAATGGCGTATGCTTGCATACATCATCTGCGGAACGATGGCAGGAATCGCAGCTCTGTTCTTCGTAGCTACTTATACAACGGTTCAGCCGGGATATGGTGACCAGTACAACAACGAAGCAATTGCAGGCTGCGTTATGGGCGGTACATCCATGGTCGGCGGACTTGCATCCATCGGCGGTACAGTTATCGGCGTATGCATCATTTCTCTTTTACAGCAGGGCATCATGGCCTTTGGCCTTGGTAAAGGACAGCAGATGATCATTACCGGTATCATTGTAATCGTAGCAGTATATGCCGATGTTTCTGCAAGACGCAGAAAGAATTAAGGAAGGGAGGATACAGCAATGGGTGAAGTTATTCTGACTATGAAAGACATTGATAAGTCCTTTCCTGGTGTTCATGCTTTGGATCATGTTAATTTCGAGGTGAAACGCGGAGAAGTACATGCTCTTATGGGAGAAAACGGTGCCGGAAAGTCCACATTGATGAAGGTTCTTACCGGTATTTACCAGAAAGATTCCGGCTCGATTACCTACAAAGGCAAAGAAGTGGAATTCCATAATACAAGAGAAGCACAGGATGCAGGCGTTGTAATCGTACATCAGGAATTAAACATGGTGGGTGATCTTACAGTCGCTCAGAACATTTTCATCGGACGTGAGCCTAAGAAGGGCTTCCGTATTGATGACAAGAAAATGATCGAGGATTCAAAGAAACTTTTCCATGATTTGAATATTGAAATCGATCCTAGAGAGAAGATGCACAATCTTACGGTCGGCAAACAGCAGATGTGTGAAATTGCAAAAGCGATTTCCCATAAAGCGGAAGTGATTGTCTTTGATGAGCCATCAGCAGCTCTGACAGAGAAGGAGATCGCAGATTTATTTGTAATCATCCGTGACCTTCGTGAAAAGGGACTGGGAATCGTTTATATTTCCCATCGTATGGATGAGATCAAGGTCATCACAGACCGTGTAACAGTCATGCGAGACGGCGGTTATGTAGGCACTCTGGTTACAGCAGAGAGTACCAAGGAAGATATCATCAACATGATGGTTGGCCGTGTTATTTACGAGGATCCGAAGCAGCACAGCATGGTTGCACCGGATGCTCCTGTAGTCCTTAAGGTAGAGCATCTTAACGCAGGCAAGATGGTTCAGGATGTCAGTTTCGAGCTTCGCAAAGGCGAGATTCTCGGCTTCTCAGGACTGATGGGTGCCGGACGTACAGAGACAGCCAGGGCACTGTTTGGTGCAGACCCGAAACAGAGCGGAAAGATCTCTGTTATGGGAAAAGACGGTCAGCTTCGTGAGGTTACCATTAACAGCCCGCAGGATGCAGTTAAATATGGTATTGGTTACCTGTCAGAGGACAGAAGAAGATATGGTTGTGTCGTACAGAAATCCTGTATTGAAAATACAACCCTGGCAACGATGGAGCAGTATACCAGCGGTCTGCTGATCAACTCTGCCAAAGAGAAAAAAGTAACCGAGAGATATATCAAGGAACTTGCAACCAAGACTCCTTCTGCAAATCAGCTTGTTGTAAATCTTTCCGGTGGTAACCAGCAGAAAGTCGTTATTGCCAAGTGGCTTACAAGAGACAGTGATATCCTGATCTTTGATGAGCCTACCAGAGGTATCGACGTTGGTGCCAAGAATGAAATTTATAAATTAATGAACAAACTGGCAGCTGAGGGTAAATCAATTATCATGATTTCGTCTGAGATGACAGAAGTTCTCCGTATGAGTGACCGCATCATCATTATGTGTGAGGGTAAAGTAACAGGAAATATTGATATTTCTGAAGCTACCCAGGAAAGCATTATGAACAAGGCTACGCGAAATATCGATTAAGGAGGACAGTCATGAATAAGAAAAGTAAAAGTATTATAAGTGATCAGAGATTTATTGTTTTGTTAGTTGTTATTGCATTGACAGCAGTATTCTCTATAATGAGTAAGGAGTTCAGGCAGTACAATACCATGCTGAGCCTGTTGGATTTTTCCTACTATGACCTTCTGATGGCAATCGGTGTTACGTTTCCGCTTATTACAGCCGGTGTAGACCTGTCAATCGGAACCGGAATGGTTTGTTATGCGCTGATCGGCGGAACTCTGATCAGAAGCTATGGATGTCCTGTTATTGTTGCAATGCTGGTATGTATTTTACTGGGTGTTGCGTTCGGCGCAGTGAATGGTGTTCTGATCGGTGTTATGAATCTTCCTCCATTCCTGGCTACTCTTTGTACCTGTATGATCACCCGTGGTATCGGATCTCTTTGCAGTGCGACTCCATGGCCGGGTCTTACACAGGAAGGCGGATGGTTCCATTCAATCTATAAGCTTACCATCGGTACAGGAAGAAGCGCAGACCGTTATCCGATCGGTTTCCTTTGGATGGTTCTTCTGGTTCTTCTGATGGAGTTTGTTCTGAACCATACAAAATTCGGTCGTTACACGATCGCAATTGGTTCCAACAAAGAAGCAGCAGCTCTTTCCGGAATCAACGTGAAGTTTTATCATGTTATGGTATATGTTGTCTGCGGCCTGTTTGTAGGTCTTGCAGCAACAGCATATGCAGCAGTTACTCCTACTGTTCAGCCGGGTACAGGTGCCGGACTTGAGATGGATGCCATCGGCGGTGTATTCGTAGGTGGTGTTGCCGCATCAGGCGGATATGGATCCATACTCGGAACATTTGTCGGTATTTATGTTATCATGCTTTTGAAGACCGGTCTTCCTTATATCGGACTTCAGGCAAACTGGCAGCAGATTATCACAGGTATCGTGCTGATCGTTGCGGTACTCATCGATATTCTTAAAGAGAAAAAAGGAGCACAATAAATTATTGAGATATGTGAAACGGTAAACGTTTTTGCATAAAAACAAGGCACATAAATAAAAGGAGGACAAAGAAATGACAATCAAAAAAGTGATCGCACTGGGAATCAGTACAGCAATGGTAGCAGGTATGGCTGTTACACCGGTATTTGCATCAGAGGATCCGGCAGCACAGTTTGAGGGACTGACAGCTAACGAAGCTTATGAATTCCCGATGATGGTAAAATCCTTCCAGTCTACATACTGGGAAGCAGCTATGAAAGGTATGGATATGGCTGCAGAGGAACTTGGTGTTACATACAAAGCACAGGGACCGAACAGTGAATCTGATATTGCTGACCAGGTAAACATGATCAACACAGCAATCGGAACGAACCCGGCTGGTCTTGGTCTTGCAGCATGTGATACATCTTCTGTACTGGAAGCTCTTCAGACATGTGCAGACAAAGGTATTCCGGTAGTAACTTTTGATACCGGTGTTGCTGATGCTCCGGAAGGCTCCGTAGTAGCAGAAGTTTGTACAGACAATGCACAGGCTGGTTCTGTTGCAGCTGAAAATATGTATGCAGCAATCAAAGATGTTGTAGCAAACGCAGAAGGACAGGTTATCATCGGTGAAGTTAACCAGGATGCAACAGCTCTGAATATTCAGCAGCGCGGCGGCGGTTTCATTAACAAAATGATCGAACTTCTTCAGGCAGACGGAAAAACAGTTGCAGTAGCTGGTAATGAATTCTATGTAAACGCAGCAACAACCGCTGATGCAACAGAAGCTGATGCAGACGTTGTTATCCAGGTAGCAGTTCCTGCACAGACAACGGTAGAGCTTTGCTCCACAGAGGCTCAGGCTATTCTTTCCAAAGAAAACTGTATCGCAATCTTCGGTTCCAACCAGACAGCAGCAGAAGGTGTTCTTGCAGCTAATGCAAACCTTAACGTTCTTGGTTCCGATGCAGCAGCAGGTGATGTAATCGGTGTTGGTTTTGACGCTGGTTCTATCATTAAAGCAGCTGTTCAGGATGGCACATTCCTTGGTGCTGTTACACAGTCTCCTCTGATGATGGGCTACTATGCAATCTACGCTCTTACAGCAGCAGCTAACGGACAGGAAGTTTCTGATGTTCCTACAGATGGTTACTGGTATGATGCAACAAATATGGAAGAAGAGACAATCGCTCCGAACCTGTATGACTAATCTGATAAGATGATTTGTATACTACTGACATGAAAATAATTCTCTAGATACATAGAGTAATTTAACCATAGGGGGTCGTACACCGGGAATGGGTGTGCGGCCTTCTTTGGTATTACGGGTAATACAGGATAAACAAAAGATAAATAACAGGAGGATGAACCGATGTCTGTAATGGGAATTGATATCGGAACAACGACAATCAGTTTGATCATGATGGATGATGAGACCGGAATACTTCTGGACAGCATGACAATTCCGCACAGATCCTTTTTAAAAGGACACTCCGCATTTAACAGGATTCAGGATCCGGGTATTATCTGGAAGCTGACAGAAGATGCAGTAAAAGAAATCATCCGTAAACATGGTAATCCTAAAAGTATTGGAATGACTGGACAGATGCATGGATTCCTGTATATTGATCAGAAAGGAGAAGCTGTCAGTCCTCTCTATACATGGCAGGATGGAAGCGGAAATGAACTTTTTTCGGATGGAAGAACCAGTGCGGAAATACTACAGAGTGCCACTGGTTCGGCATCGGCGGGATATGGCCTTACAACGCATTATTATCATCTGCAAAAAGACATGATTCCTGATAATGCAAAAAAAATGGTGACGATCAGTGATTATATTGCCATGAAGCTCTGCTGCTTGAAGAGCCCTTTTATTTCAGCGGATATGGCAGCAAGCTGGGGCTGTTTCGATCTGGAACTTGGTGATTTCTGCAGACAGGAACTGGAAGAACTTCATATGGACCTTACATATCTTCCGGAAATCTTATGTGGTCATCCGATTGTAGGAGTGACAGCCGGTGAGCTCCCCAAAAATATTCCGGTGATTGCTTCTCTTGGAGATAATCAGGCAAGTTTTCTCGGTTCAGTGAAAGATCTGTCCAATACAGTTTTGATCAATATTGGCACCGGGAGTCAGGTCTCTTTTGGTACAGAAAGATATGTGGATGCGAGTGGCTCCATAGAACTTCGCCCCTGTACAAACAAACAGTTTCTTATGGCCGGCTCCGGACTCTGCGGCGGAAGGGCATATGCAATGCTGGAACGGTTTTACCGGGAAATTTCAGGGAAAGAGCAAACGGAAGACATGTATCAGAAGATGGAACAGCAGGCCCGCGAGTTTATGGATATTTACGGAAAAGAGGCATCCTGGAAAATAAAGACTACTTTTTCGGGAACAAGAAGTAATCCCGGAGAACGGGGTGTGATTTCATCAGTCAGTGTGGAAAATTTCTATCCTGGTGCCATGACACTGGGGATGATACAGGGAATTCTCATGGAATTGAAAGAAATGTATGATGAGATGTGCCGGATAACAGGGACAAAAGCAGTTAATCTGGTGGGATCAGGAAACGGACTTCGACGTAATTCCCTGATGTGTGAACTGGCGGAAGATATCTTCCGCATGCATATGCAGATTCCTGCATGCAGTGAGGAAGCTGCGTATGGAGCAGCGCTTCAGGCACTGGTCTCTTCCGGTTTTGAAGATTCGCTGGAAAAGGCCCAGAAAAAAATACGGTATCTTTGATGGATAAACAGGATAAAAGGAAAAATCAATTACAGCAGATTGCAAATAAAGACACTTTTTTTGACAAACAAGGTTCTTCTCTCTTGATGAATACTATAGTAATATGTTATTATCAAATATGAAAGAACACACGTGAAAACAGCAAAATGCACAAAATATTTTGCAAATCTTACATATTTAGGAGGGTTTTACAATGGCAACTTATTATTTAGCAGTGGATATGGGAGCATCTAGCGGACGTCTGATTCTGGGACACATGGAAAATGGAAAGATGGAGCTGGAAGAAGTTCATCGCTTTGAGAACGGAATGGTGAAAAAAGACGGAGAGCTTTGCTGGGAATTCGACCGTATCTTCAAAGAAATCATCATTGGAATGAAAAAATGCAAAGAGATGGGCAAGATTCCGGTAAGTATGGGGGTTGATACCTGGGGTGTTGACTTTGTACTTCTTGATAAAGATGACAAAGTACTGGGCAATACCGTTGGTTATCGTGATCATCGTACAGAAGGTATGGATGAAGAAGTTTATAAAATCATTTCTCTGGAAGATCTGTATGCAAGAACCGGTATCCAGAAAGCAATCTTTAACACCATTTATCAGCTGATGGCTGTCAAGAAAAAACATCCGGAGTATCTGGAACAGGCAGAGACCCTGCTTCATGTACCGGATTACTTCCATTATCTTCTGACGGGAGTAAAGACCAATGAATATACAGAAGCTACAACAGGACAGCTTGTAAACCCTCATACAAAAGAATGGGATTATGAGTTGATTGATATGCTGGGATATCCAAGAAAAATGTTCCAGAAACTGATCATGCCGGGTACTGTGATTGGTCATCTCTCTGAAGAAGTACAGAAAGAAGTCGGTTTTGACCTGGAAGTGGTTGCACCTGCAACTCATGATACCGGATCTGCAGTACTGGCTGTACCGGCAAATGATGACGACTTTATCTACATCAGCTCCGGAACATGGTCCTTAATGGGTCTGGAAAGAGAAACTGCAGACTGCTCCAAAAAGAGCTGTGAAATGAATCTGACCAATGAGGGCGGATATGCAGGACGATTCCGTTACCTGAAGAACATCATGGGACTCTGGATGATCCAGTCTGTCCGTCATGAAGTTAATGATATGTACAGCTTCGCGGAAATCTGTTCTATGGCAGAAGAAGCCAAAGACTTCCCGTCCAGAGTGGATGCCAATGACGAGTGCTTCCTTTCCCCGGATAATATGACTGAGGAAGTGAAGGATTACTGCCGCAGAACAGGACAGCCTGTTCCGGAAACTATGGGTGAGATCGCGACTGTTATTTATACCAGCCTTGCAGAATGCTATGCAAAAACAGCTAAGGAACTGGAAGAAATGACAGGCAGAACATACAGCCGCATCCATGTTGTAGGCGGTGGTTCCAATGCAGGATATCTGAATGAACTGACAGCTAAAGCGACAGGTAAAGAAGTTCATGCAGGTCCTGGAGAAGCAACTGCAATCGGCAATATTACTGCTCAGATGCTGAAAGCAGGAGAATTCAATACCGTTGAGGATGCCCGTACTATGATCCATGAATCATTTGGCATCAAGATCTATAAACCGGAATAATCCGGAAAAATTGAAATAAATGCAACAGTTCAGATGAACCGGGCTGTTACAGAGAACGAGCAAAATGGATTGAGAATATCCGTTTTCCATAAACTATTACCAGGAGGAAACAACAATGACTATCAAGGAAAGATACGAAGAAGCCAAAGCCAGATACGCTGCGATCGGCGTGGACACAGACAAGGCTGTGGAAACTTTGAAAAATATACCGGTTTCTCTGCACTGCTGGCAGGGAGATGACGTTAAAGGTTTTGACCAGGACGGTCCTCTGACAGGCGGTATCCAGACGACCGGAAATTATCCGGGAAAAGCGACAACACCGGAACAGCTGATGGCTGACATGGATAAGGTACTGTCACTTGCACCTGGAAAGAAAAAAATCAACGTTCATGCATGCTATGCTATTTTTGAAGATGGTGAATGGGTTGACCGAGATAAGCTTGAGCCGAAGCATTTTCAGAAATGGGTGGATTTCGCAAAAGAAAGAGGTATGGGTCTTGACTTCAATCCGACATTCTTCTCCAGCCCTAAGGTAAAAGATGGTCTGACACTTTCCAGCCCGGATGAAGAAACAAGAAAATTCTGGATTGAGCATGGCAAAGCCTGCATCCGTATTTCCCAGTATTTCGCAGAGCAGACAGGTATTCCATGTGTTATGAATATCTGGACCGGTGACGGATACAAAGATATCCCCGGCGACAGACTTGGACCTAGAATGCGTTATAAAGAATCCATCGAAGAAATTCTTTCCGAGCCCTTTGACACCAATCTTGTAAAACCATGCGTTGAATCCAAGGTTTTCGGTATCGGTGTAGAATCTTATACAGCAGGAAGCGCAGAGTTTGCACTTTCCTTCGCAGCAGCACATAAAGATAAATGCCTGCCGCTGATGGACAATGGCCATTATCATCCGACAGAAGTTGTTTCTGACAAGATTTCTGCTCTGCTGTGCTTCTTCCCGGAACTGGCACTTCATGTAACACGTCCGGTTCGCTGGGACTCCGACCATGTAGTTCTCTTCGATGATGAGACCAGAGAAATTGCGAAAGAAATCGTTAGAAATGATGCACTGAATCGTGTATATATCGCACTGGATTATTTTGATGCAAGCATCAACCGTATTTCCGCATGGACCACAGGTCTGAGAAATATGCAGAAATCCCTGCTGTTTGCACTTCTTCAGCCAAATGCAGAAATGAAAGCACTCCAGGAATCCAACAGCCTGACCAAGCTGATGACCGTTCAGGAAGAAGTTAAGACCTTCCCGTTCGGTGATGTATGGGATTATTACTGCGAGGAATGCGGTGTGCCCGCAGGTTTCAAGTGGTTCGAAGAAGTCGAGAAGTACGAAGAAGAAGTACTTTCCAAGAGATAATGGAATAACTGTACAGGCAGAAAGCCGTATGGTTATGACTGACATGATAAGCCTACTAACCTATCTTTTATACACATATTCACGAAAACGGGAGCCTGCCAGTCGGGCTCCTGTTTTTATATCGGGAAATTATGTGGAATTTTGCTGAAATATTGCCAAAATACCGGGAAAATGGATTGACAGGAAGGGGAAAATTGTCTAAAATAGTTGCATTAGTTCTTTACTAAGGTATTACATCATATTAACTGGGCGCAAGAAAGCTGATAGTTGTGTGCTGTCAGTTTTTTTATGTCAGAAGAAAAAAGGAGATTGTATTATGGCAAAGTATATTGCAAAACGCCTTGGGATGGCAGTAGTAACAATCTGGCTGGTTGCTACGCTGACCTTTTTCCTGATGAACCTGGTTCCCGGCGGACCGTTCCTGTCAGAAAAGGCAGTAAGTCCCAAAGCTCTGGAAGCTCTGGAAGCGAAGTATGGCCTGGATAAACCTTTGCATGAGCAGTATCTGACTTATATGAAAGATGCGCTTCACGGAGATTTTGGTGACAGCCTGAAGCAGAGAGGCCGTACCGTGGCTTCTATTATTACATCAAAATTCCCGGTTTCTGCCAAGATCGGCGGTCTTGCTGTTCTGGTGGCATTTTTTGTGGGCGTACCGCTGGGATGTGTATCTGCACTGCACCGGGGGAAGGTTACCGATAACATTATCATCGTGATAGCTACCTGTGGAATAGCGGTGCCCAGTTTCGTCATCTGTACACTTCTGATGTATGGCTTCGGTGTAAAGCTGGGCTGGCTGCCTACCCTGGGTCTTGGAACATGGAAGCATTATATTATGCCGATCACCGCACTGGCATTTTACCCCACTGCGTACATCACCCGTCTGATGCGTTCTTCCATGCTGGATGTTCTTGGTCAGGATTATATGCGTACATCCAGAGCCAAAGGGTTAAGTCAGTTTGTGTGCCTGTTTAAACATGCACTGAGAAATGCCATCCTTCCGGTTGTTACTTATCTTGGACCACTGCTGGCGTATACGGTATCCGGAAGCTTTATTGTGGAGAAAATCTTCTCTATCCCGGGACTTGGAAGAGAATTCATCAGTTCCATTACGAACCGTGATTATACTGTTATCATGGGAACAACAATTTTCCTGGCAACTCTGATGGTACTTATGAATGTCGTTGTGGATATTGTCTACAAACTGGTAGATCCGCGTATCAAACTGAAATAGGAGGAAAGGATAAATGAAGAAAAATCCGTTAAGTATGCAGTTGGATTTGGATGATTTCCTGCCTGCTTCCGACGAAGAAAAAGAAAACCTTGTAGTCATGCGTGACAGCGTCAGCTTCTGGAAAGATGGTCTACGCCGTCTGCGCAAAAACAAAATTGCCATGGTCAGCCTGGCTGTGGTAATTGTGATCATGATCTGTGCGTTTATTGTACCGGCTTTTTATCCGTATACCTATGAACAGCAGATCAAAGGCAGTGAGAATCTTGCACCGATGACATATTCAGAAGAGGAGCTTGCGAGAAAAGAAGCAGGGGAAAATGTATTCCCGCATATTCTTGGCACAGATAAAATGGGACGTGATTATGCGATCCGCGTGATGATGGGAAGCCGTGTTTCTCTGATCGTCGGTCTGGTAGCCGCGGTGATCATTCTGTTTGTCGGTTCCGTATTTGGTTCCATTGCGGCATTCTGCGGCGGCTGGGTGGATATCCTGATGATGCGAGTCGTGGATATCATTTATACCATCCCGGACATCCTTCTGATCGTACTTCTGTCCTTTGCACTGAAAGATCCGCTGGAACGTCTGTCGATGGTTCCGGGATTCGGATGGATTCAGGTGCTTGGACGCAACCTGATCAGTATCTTCATCGTATTCGCACTTCTGTACTGGGGCGGTATGGCACGTATGGTCCGCAGCCAGATCCTGATGCTCAAAGAAAGTGAATATGTAACAGCAGCCAGAGCGCTGGGTGCATCTGCCGGCAGAATCATCAAAAAGCATCTGCTGACCAACTGTATCGGTACGCTGATCGTAACAACCACACTGCAGATCCCGTCCTCTATTTTTACAGAGAGCTTCCTGAGCTTTCTGGGACTTGGCGTCGCAGTACCGATGCCTTCTCTGGGAAGCCTTGCCAGTGATGCCATCAACGGACTGAATACCTATCCGTACCTGCTGTTTATTCCTGCATTACTGATCAGTCTGATCATCCTGAGCTTTAACCTGCTGGGGGATGGTCTTCGTGATGCATTCGACCCGAAGATGAAGAATTAGAGAGGAGAAAAAGCTGATGAGTGATTATTTGGTAAGTATTGAACATGAGAGACTCTCTTTCTTCACACCTGCAGGTGAGGTCAAGGCTCTGAACGATGTAACCTTTCAGATCAAAGAAGGAGAAGTACTCGGGATTGTAGGCGAGAGCGGATCCGGTAAATCCGTAACAGCTTACAGTCTGATGGGACTGACTGCCTATCCAGGCAAACTCCTGGGCGGAACTCTGGATTTCAACGGACACCGTATCAATGATATGACCGAGAAGCAAATGAGGAAAATCCGGGGAAAAGAAGTATCCATTATTTTCCAGGATCCTATGACCAGTCTGAATCCGGTTTATACCATAGGAAACCAGATCCGTGAAGTACTGAAACTGCACACAGATAAAAGCAAGGCGGAAATTCAGGCAAGAGCTGTGGAACTCCTGGAACTGGTAGGAATCAATGAGCCGGAGAAACGTCTGAAACAGTACCCTCATGAACTTTCCGGCGGTATGCGCCAGCGTGTCATGATCGCAATCGCTCTGGCATGTGAGCCGAAGCTCCTGATTGCAGATGAACCTACAACAGCTCTGGATGTAACCATTCAGGCACAGATTCTGGAACTGATGATGGAACTGAAGGATAAACTGGGAATGGCGATCATGATGATCACCCATGATCTTGGTGTGGTTGCAAGCATGTGCGACCATATCGCGGTAATGTATGCCGGAAATATTGTGGAATATGGAAAAACAGATGATATTTTCTATAACCCGAAACATGAATATACCAAAGGCCTGATCCGCAGTATTCCCAGAATGGACAGCAGGGAACATGAACGTCTGATCCCGATCGAAGGCACTCCGGTGGACATGCTGAATCCGCCAAAGGGATGCCCGTTTGCCTCCAGGTGTGATAATTGTATGAAGATCTGTCTGAGAGAGAAAGCGCCGGTAATGTATTTTGGTGATGTTCACTATTCTTCATGCTGGATGAATCAGAAAGCGGAACTGGAAGGAGGAAATAAGTAATGAGTGATAAATTACTGAAGGTGGAGCACCTCTACCAGTATTTTTCGGCAGGAGGATATGGTAAAAATAAAAAATATGTACAGGCAGTGGATGATGTTTCATTCTTTATAAATAAGGGAGAAACCCTTGGCCTGGTAGGAGAGTCCGGATGCGGAAAAACAACCACCGGCCGTTCCATTCTCCGTCTTTACGAGCCGACCAAAGGCCGTATCATTTACAATGATAAAGTCCTGTATGACAGCGGAAATGTTGCCCTCAAAGACGAAAACGGCAATGACATCCTGGAACAGGGCAAACCGAAATTCGGAACCAGAACGGCTGTGGATATGAAGCCCTACCGCCGTGAAATGCAGATCGTTTTTCAGGATCCGTATGCCAGCCTGGATCCCCGAATGACAGTCGCAGATATTGTAGGAGAGGGTATCGATATCCATCATCTTGCTGCCAGCAAAAAAGAGCGTTATGACAAGGTACAGCATCTTCTGGAATGCGTGGGACTGAACTCTGAGCATGCCAACCGTTATCCCCATGAGTTTTCCGGTGGACAGCGCCAGCGTGTAGGTATTGCCCGTGCTCTTGCAGTAGATCCGAAGTTCATTGTTTGTGACGAGCCGATTTCCGCTCTGGACGTATCCATTCAGGCACAGGTGGTGAATATGTTTGAAGATCTGCAGGCAGAGCTGGGACTGACCTATCTGTTTATTGCCCACGATCTTTCTGTTGTGAAGCATATTTCCAACCGCATCGGCGTCATGTACCTGGGAAAACTGGTTGAGCTGGCAGACAGCTATGAACTGATTTTCCACAATGTACATCCGTACACGAAAAGCCTGATTTCTGCGATTCCGATCGCGGATCCCAAAACGGCGAGAGCAAATAAACGTATCGTTCTGGAAGGAGATGTGCCAAGTCCGTTAAATCCACCGTCCGGATGCCGTTTCCGTACCAGATGTCCTTATGCGACAGAACAGTGTGCGGCAGAGGTACCGCAGTGGCGTGAGGTAAGCAAAGGACATTATGCAGCGTGTCACAATCTGGACAAAGTAAACTGAAAGCATGGAGAATTTGCCTATAATGATGGCTGCGGATTTGTATAAAACAGAAATCAGAACATCAATTCGCACAAAAATATGGACAAATTTCTGAAAAAATGATATAGTTCATATATTCGTATACCGGAAGAACACAAAGAAGGTGTTTCCGTACAAAACTGTATGCACCAGCTAAGTTCAGCTGATGACATAAATAATCTAATCCTATAGGAGGAATAAGATGAAGAAGAGAATTTTCAGCGTTCTTCTTGCAGCAATGATGACTGTTACCATGATGAGCGGAACAGTTATGACAGTAGCAGCTGAAGAAACAGAAGGAAAAGAGCTTTCCGTACAGGTAGGCCCGAACCCGGAGACAATCGACCCGGCACTGAACAGTGCAGTAGACGGCGGCAACATGATCCTTCATGCATTTGAATGTCTTCTGACCTATGATCAGGACGGCAATATCGCACCTGGTCAGGCAGAAACATGGGAAACATCCGAAGATGGATTAACCTGGACATTCCATCTCCGTGACGGTCTGAAATGGTCTGATGGATCCGATCTTACAGCAAACGATTTCGTTTACAGCTGGAAACGTGTATGTGATCCGAATGTAGCAGCTCCTTATGCAGAGACCGTTCTTGGTATGGTTGAAGGCTATGATGCAGCAATCGAGGGTGACCTGGATGCCCTTGCAGTAACCGCACCGGATGACAAGACTCTGGAAGTTAAACTGAGCTCCCCATGTACTTACTTTGACGGACTGGCAGCATTTGCTACCTTAAGCCCGGTTCAGCAGGCAACTGTTGAAGCTAACGGCGACGCATGGGCAATCGAGCCATCCACATATGTATGTAACGGACCGTTCTATATCAGCGAGTGGGTACCAAGTTCCCATATCATTATGACCAAGAACCCGTACTACTGGAATGCAGATGCGATCAAACTTGGCAGCATCAAATGGAACCTGATCGAAGATTCCAATGCTGCATACAGTGCATACCAGAATGGTGAAGTCCTGATGATCAAAGACGTTCCTACAGAAGAAATCCCATCCTTAAAGGAGAATGAGGAGTTCCATGTAGAACCGATCATTGGTACTTACTATATTTCCTACAATACACAGGTTGAGCCGCTGGACAACGCACTTGTTCGTAAAGCTCTGACTCTTGCGATTGACAGAGAGCACGTTGCAAATACTCTGATGCAGGGTACTTACACAGCAGCACCGAACTTCATGGGACCTGGCTGGCAGGATACCGACGGTTCTGATTTCTACAGCAATGCAAACAACGGTGAGCCATACATGAGCACAACTGCTGATATCGACGGCGCACTTGCAGCTCTGGAAGAAGCTGGTTACCCGAATGGCGAGGGACTTCCGGTTCTTCACTATATCACCAATGATGCCGGTTATCACAAAGTTGTTGCAGAATATCTGCAGCAGGCATGGAAAGAAATCGGTGTTACTCTGGAAGTAGAAATCGTAGAATGGTCCAGCTTTACACCAATGAGACGTAACGGCGAATTCGAGATCGCTCGTAACGGATGGGTTGGAGATTACAAAGATCCTTCTAACCAGTTAGAGCTTATGTACTCCACAAACGGCAATAATGATGGTAAATTCTCCAGCGAGGCATTTGATGCAGCTATTGATACATCCAGAACTACTACAGATGCAGCAGAACGTTCCGCAGCTCTTCATGAAGCAGAAGATATCATGATGGAAGAGTCCGCATGCTGCCCGCTTGCATACTACAACGACTTCTGGCTGCAGAGCAGCAAGATTGAAGGTATGTGGCATTCACCGACAGGATACTGGTACTTCATGTATGCTGACATTGCAGAATAATCTGTAAATGAATGATCCTGAATAAATGAAACCGGCTGTGATACAGCCGGCAGGGGGCCGCTGCACACAGATTGTGTGCAGCGGCCCCCTCTGTAATATCGGATTATTTTCCCTGCGTGCCCGACAGTATTCGTAATGCGATGATTATTTTCTAAATGCTTCATGTTCTTTTTTCAGTTCCTCCCAGAGCTGTATGGAATTCCAGTGCTGTGTAACTGGAGTGAGAACTGCTTTCAGTGCAACTGACGGAATCTGATTCTCACGAAAGAATGAAAGAAAATGCTCCAGCTGTTCCTGGGAGAAATCTTTCAGTACCACCATTTCATCCGGGAAACTGCAGCCCAGATTAAACTGTGGATTTTTTGCGAAGCCCGGTAATCCGAACAGATAACCAAGACTTTCCAGATACTGTGGAGTCTGAATAACTTTTATTTCTATTCCGGCACGATTCAGAAACTGCCGGATTCTGTAAGTCCGTTCATCTTCTCTGAAATTATACATTAAAATCTGTGGCTGATCAGTCATATTATTTCTCCTTTCAGTCTGCGGAAATCCTCAAAAAAATCTTCGGAATCTTCTCCGCCGGACACCGTATTGTGTATAAAAGGACTCTGATATTCTTTCTGTGCAGGAAGACGGATCTGTACTTCTGTTCCTTTGCCCGGTTCACTGGCGTAGGTAAGTCCGTATTCGGGTCCGTAGAGAATCTGCAGTCTTCGATGGGTATTATAAACTGCGATGTTGGTTCCTCCGGAAGAACCGGTACCGTTTCCTGTGAGAAGATTCGCAAGTTTTTCCGCCGGAATCCCCATACCGTCATCTGAGATTAAGAGAACAATATCCTCATTCTCCATCCATCCGGTAAGAACGATTGTACCGGATTTGTGGTCTGTTTCCAGAATACCGTGGAGAATCGCATTTTCAATGACCGGCTGCAGTGTAAGCTTGGGAATCGGGTATTCCATCAGTTCGTCAGGAATGTCTGATACGAAAGAAATACTGTCATGGAATCTCATGTTCTGAAGATGCACGTAAATAGAAACATGTTCTTCTTCTTTGGCAATGGTACTGATACTCTGCTTCCTGCTGAGTGTCAGTTTGTAGAATTTTGAAAGATTCTGTACTGCGTCGATGACTTCAGAATTACGACCCTGTTGTGCAAGCCAGTTGATCATATCCATCGTATTATAGAGAAAGTGAGGATTGATCTGTGCCTGCAGGGTGTTAAATTCCGCAATGCGCAGATCCTCGGCTGCTTTGCCGTGGTCTGCAATCAGCTTATCCATCTTTTGGGTCATATAGTTATAGGTGTCGATCAGATCACCGACTTCATCATGATAAACCGGATCGTCCATGGGGAGCAGAGAGCCTTTGCGGACCTGCCCCATCTGCCGGATGACGGAAGAAATTCGATTGGTGATGGAATGTGCCAGTGAGTTTGCCAGAAAAAGTGCGAGCAGCAGGAAAATAATATAAAATAATACATACTGCAGCATCAGAGTCTGACTCTGGCTGATCAGCGGACTGGACGGGAGTACAGTCACCATAAACCAGCCGGGCTGGGAAATGCGATAAAATCCCGCATAAATCTTGTTGTCCAGAATTGTCCGCTCAATAAAATTGTTGGAAGACATGACGGATTTTTCAATATCTTCATAATTCAGCCAGTAAATTCCGGATAAGGATTCATCGGAAGAGGCCACAAGGGCATTTCGCTCATTGATGATGTAAGAAACACTTCCGTCCAGGGAAAGATTCTTGGACAATACTTCTTTCAGAGGCTGAGAAGAATAATAAACTGCCGCGTAGCCACGATAAACATTCCCGTGATAATAGAGAGAGATAGAGCGAATATACGCCATATCACCATATTCTTCCTGCTCCTGTTTCCCGAGATAAAAAGAAGGACAGAAAAGCTCTGAAATATTGGATCCCTGAAAAATTCCATACCAGTATGTCCCCCGGATGTTTTGTACAGCGCCGAAGTATTCCCGGGTATTGCTGCCGGTGAATAGCGGAGAGGAAGTGTTTGGCAGGTTCAGATAAATACGAAAGCCTGTGATCAGATCTCTGTTTACGATTCCGTCCAGGTGTGTTTTAAATTCTGCTGCCTTCTGTGAAGAAGCCAGGGATGAAAACGTAGAATTAACCGGCTGATGGAATAGGGTCTGAAAAAAAGGCAGGTCAGAAATTTCCGTATAAGTATCCATGACCTCCTGAACCATATCCTCAATCTGCGGAGATGTTTTCGCGGAAGCATCCTGTTCCTGACTGATGGTGTAGGAAACAACCATGTCATATAATTTATTATAAAAGAAGATGCCAAGCATCAGTATCGGTACGGTGACTGTGACCATCAGCGCAAGATAAAACTTGGACTGCAGGCTCAGGTCACCGTAAAACTGCCGGAGTTTTCGGTAACATGTTTTCATTGTAAAATTTTCTCCCTGTATTCAGACGGGGAAAGTCCACTGTATTTTTTGAAGCTTTTCCCGAAATAGTTGCCATCGCTGTAGCCGACTCTGGAGGAAATTTCCGTGATCTTGTAACGGGAATCTCCCAGGAGCTGTTTGGCGCGTTCCATACGGTATTCCGTCAGATACTGATTCAGGGTCTGGCCTGTCTCGTTTTTGAAAAAGGTACATACATAAGATGTGGACAGGAATACATGTGTACTGATATCTTTGACGGACAGGGTTTCGTTCATATAGTTCTTGCTGATGTAATCCTTGATGAGGAAAATGGTGGGGTTTTCTTCTGAAGCATTTCGGGCATCCTGAAAAAACTTTTCCACTTTTTCATCCAGTACATGATGCAGTTCACAGAAAGAAAAACACTGCTCCATGGTATCAGAAATATTTTCATGTACGGAAGAGGCAGAGTCAGTCAGTTTTCTTTGCCTGCGCGCATCCTCAAGAGTAAGAAATAATTTGTAATACAGATCCTTCACCTGATTGGGCAAAAGGGTGTGGTTTCTGCTGAAATGCCCTTCCAGAGAATGAAGAAGGTTTTTGACCGCGCTGTAATCCATGGATGTGAGCGCTTCAGCAAGAGCGGCTTCCGGTACCTGCTGGTGTGGTTCCTCCGGATATTCCGGTGTTTCCGAGAGAATTTCGGAAGTAAGTACCGTATTTTCGGGAAAGAAAAAGCTGCTCTGAAGCAGTATGACCGCAGATTCATAGGACTGATATGCTCTGGAAATTCCGGGAAATGTATCTCCTGCTGCGATGAAGTGCCTGCCCAGGAGATTATGTCGGCTGTTCAGGAATTCGCCGACTTCCTTTATTACTGCAGGAGAGGGGGAGGCAGCGCCGTAGAGGAAATATACCAGATACTGAACACGCTTTTCTGCATAGATACAGTTCATATGCCGCGATTTAAGAAAACTGTTCAATTCCTGGCATATGTCGCTGACAGAAGACTGTGCCGGTTCCAGAGACATATCGTGCTTTACAATAAAGGCAGTGAAATAAGTTCCGGATGTCATGGGCAGAGAAAGGTCCCTGCAAAGCTGCACAAGGGCTTCATTATTTGCGTCAAATGGGATGGTAAGATGAAGCGCCAGCCTGGAAGCGGTTGCAATGGAGTGCATGGTTTCCGCTCTGCGAGAATGGACTTTATGGAGGTACAGCTCTCGTGCTTCTGCGACAGCCTCGCGGATTTCCTGGGGATCCAGAGGCTTTTCGATATAATTTACAGCTTTCAGCTTGATGGCTGCCTTGAGATATTCTTTATCGGAATATCCGCTCATAAAAATAGATACCGTATCCGGCAGAATACGTTCGATCTGCTCAAGCATGGTAATTCCGTCCATGCGCGGCATACGCACATCACAGAGAATGATCTCCGGCTGATAAAGGCGGGCGGCTTCAAGACCGTGAACACCGTCATCAGCCTGGAGGACTTCATCAATTCCCAGAGTATTCCACTCTATAGAAGAAATAACACCGGTGCGTGTCAGCTCCTCATCGTCTACAATCAGTAATTTCATTGATTTCTCCTTTAAGTCAGTACAGGATCTTTTGTGTTCCAGCAATTGTTATTGTAGTAAATATCTATAGACTATTCTAGCATAAACTGCCTATAAATTCGAGAAAATCCTGAGATGTTTTGTGCAGAAAGGGAAAAAAATTTTACCCTGATTCAAAAAATATTCCCGTTTAAAAAAAAATTTACCAATGGTAAAATAAAAACATATCAAACAACAAGTAAACAAGGGAGGAGAAAGAGCCGTGTCTGAATATGTTCTTGAGTTAAAAGGCATCACCAAGATTTTTCCGGGCGTTAAGGCACTGAACAATGTACAGTTCCAGCTGAAACCCGGTGAAGTCCATGCGCTTATGGGCGAAAATGGTGCCGGCAAATCTACCTTTATCAAGGTAATTACCGGTGTACATAAGGCTGAAGAAGGCGAAATGTTCCTGTACGGACAGAAAGTGGATTTCAAAGGACCTAAGGATGCACAGGCAGCAGGTATAGCAGCCGTGTATCAGCATCCGACATCTTATCCGCATCTGACTGTGGCAGAGAATATTTTTATGGGCCACGAGATCATCAAGCACAAAATGATCCAGTGGAAAGCCATGAATGAGGAAGCAAACAAAGTTCTGAAGGAATTAAATGCGGATTTTACAGCGACAGCAGAAATGGGTACATTAAGTGTGGCTCAGCAGCAGATGGTAGAAATTGCAAAAGCACTTTCTACTCATGCGAAGATCATCATTCTGGATGAGCCTACAGCAGCTCTTACCAGAAGAGAATCTGAAGAATTGTACCGTATTGTTGATAAATTAAAAGCAGATGGAGTTTCTATTATTTTCATTTCCCACCGTTTCGAGGATATGTACCGCCTGGCAAGCAGAGTTACGGTATTCCGTGATTCACAGTACATCGGAACCTATGATGTGAATGGAATTACCAATGCAGATCTGATCAAAGCCATGGTTGGCCGTGAGATCAAGGATCTCTTCCCGAAACCGGAAGTAAAAATCGGCAAGGAAATGCTGAGAATTGAAAATCTTTCCAGAACCGGTTTCTATAAGAATGTATCCTTCGAAGTTCATGCGGGCGAAATTGTCGGACTGACTGGTCTGGTTGGCGCCGGCCGCACGGAAGTTGTAGAGAGTGTCTGCGGAATTACAAAAGCAGACAAAGGTAAAGTATATCTGGAAGGACAGGAAGTAGATATCAAACAGCCGTCTGACGCAATGGATAAAGGTATTATCCTTCTTCCGGAAGACCGTCAGAAAGAAGGTCTGATCATGAGCTGGGGACTCGGAAGAAATGTAACTCTTCCTACCATCAGCAAATATGCAAAGAATGGAATCAATGACGAAAAGACAGAACGTGATCTTGCAAAGAAACTTCTTGAAGAAGTTGATACAAAGGCAGTGGATATTTTCCAGCCTGCAAGTTCTCTTTCCGGCGGTAACCAGCAGAAGGTGGTTGTTGCAAAGGCATTGAGCCAGGAAATGAAAGTTGTTATCATGGATGAGCCGACCAAGGGTGTTGATGTAGGTGCCAAAGCTGAAATCTATGCGATCATGGGCGATCTTGCACTGAAGGGCTATGCGATCATCCTGATTTCTTCCGAAATGCCGGAAATCCTTGGAATGGCTGACAGAATTATTGTTATGTGCAACGGCCGCAAGACCGGTGAACTGAACCGGGATGAAGCGACTCAGGAGAGAATCCTTGAGCTTGCGATGGAAAAAAGCGGACACGCAGGAGAGGGGGCTGCTAAATAATGGAAAAGAAATCCTTAGTGAAAAAAATTACAGGCTCCCGTGAGGCGCTGCTTGCAATAATCTTACTGATCCTTTTTGCGGTTGTTACAGTGATCAGTCCATCTTTTCTGACTCCCAGATCACTGATGGATATGCTGAAAAACAACGCAGTGACAATGGTTATGGCATTGGGTATGCTTTGTGTCATGCTGATTGGCGGTATTGATATTTCCATCATGTCCACACTGGCATTATCCGGTATGTCGATTGGTATGCTGCTGAAATATGAAAAGATTTCCAGCCCGCTGCTTGCCTTCCTGATCGCAATTGCGATCGGTGTAGCCTGCGGATTCCTGGTAGGTCTTGTTATTTCAAGAGCAGATGTACCTCCGATTATTGCAACGATGGGCTTTATGTATGTTTTCCGTGCAATGGGCTACCTTGTCTCTAACGGAGGTGAGTGGGCAGGTGCTGCTGCACTTGGAACCTTCAAGGATTTTGCAACAACAAAACTTCTTGGAATCAACTGTGTTATCTGGGTGATCATTGTCTGCTATGTATTTTTCTTCTGGTTTATGAAATGGACAAGAACAGGCCGTAAGATTTATGCGGTAGGAAGCAATCCCAGCGCAGCAGAGGTTTCCGGTATCAATGTAAAGAATATCAAACTTCTGGTATATATGATCATGGGACTCCTTGCCGGTCTGGGCGGAGCTCTTCAGGTTTCCATTTATGCATCTGCCATGCCTGATATGCAGCAGGGCGGTGAAATGGACGTTATTGCAGCCTGCGTTATCGGCGGTGTAAGTATGAGCGGCGGCCGCGGAAGTGTAATCGGAGCACTGTTCGGTTCTCTGATCCTGGCAACGATCGCAAAAGCTCTTCCGCTGGTTGGAATCGATGCACTGGCTCAGAATACCATTAAGGGTGTCCTGATTCTGGTGGTTGTAGTAGTCAACGTTGTTCTTCAGCGTGTGGCTGACAGAAATGCATTAAAAGGAAGGGAGATGTAATCATGGCTGGAAAATCTGGAAGAAGTATCAATAATGTACCGGAGAGTTCTTTGAAACGGGCGTTTCTCAGCTGGGAAGGCATTCTTCTCGTCCTGTTTGTAGTAATTAATATTTTTTGTGCATGCTACTCAGAATACTATAATCTGAACAGCCTGCTACGTCAGATGCCGGTTTATCTTGCAGAAGTATTTCTTATGCTTCCCATGGCGTATATCCTGGTTTTGGGCGAAATCGATATTTCCGTAGGTTCTATCGTATGTCTTTCTGCTACCATGAGCTGTATTGTCTGCAACACAGGTGCTCCGTTTATCGTAGTTATTATCACTGCACTTGTTGTAGGTACTCTGTGCGGTGCTGTAAACGGTTTTATCCTTACAAAGTTTACCGAACTTCCGCCAATGATCGTAACACTGGCAACACAGATTATTTTCCGCGGTATTGCAGAAATCATTCTTGGAAGCGGCGGCAGTATTTCCGCATCCAATACAGACGGTTTCCGTATGCTGGCCGGCAAAGTTGGCAGCGTACCGTATATTCTGTTCCTGGTACTGATCCTTGCAGTGATTTTTGCAGTGATCCTCGGCAAGAGTACTTTCGGACGCCGTGTATATGCAATTGGGACAAATCGTCTGACAGCATATTATTCCGGCATCCATGTACAGAAAATTCGCATGATTATTTACACAATTATGGGAACTGTATCTGGACTTTGTGCTCTGTTTATAGTATCATCTTCTTATGGAGCAAATACGACAACAGGAAACGGGTTTGAAATGGACGCCATCGCAATGGCAGTATTCGGCGGCATTTCTTCTACAGGCGGTAAAGGTAACCTTGCAGGCGGTGTGATTTCCGCATTCATCATTGTATGTCTTCGTGTAGGTCTTGGCCAGAAGAACGTGCATGCACAGGTAATCCTTCTGATCCTCGGTGTACTTCTGATCTGTGCAGTAGCACTTCCGAATGTTGTAAAACAGATTCAGAGAACCATGAAGACCAGAAAATAATAATCACGTTGTTAGCTGCTTTTGACATATGAGCAGTTACAAAATAAAACTATATATCCAAGGGAGGACTAAAAATGAACAAAAAAGTATTAAGCGCAATTCTCTGTGGAACCATGATCGTTGGTGCAGCTTGCCCGGTATTCGCAGGCACAGCAGACGGAAAGAAGATCGCACTGGTTGGTAAATCTGCCGGCAACGCGTTCTTCGAAATTGCAGCAGCTTCTTTCAAAGAGGCAGCAGAAGCTGAAGGTGCTACAGTAGACGTAGTTTATCCTGAGACAGCTACAGCAGACGCTCAGATCAAGGTTCTTGACAACCTGATCTCCCAGCAGCCGGATGCTATCTGCATCGCTGCGAACGACGTCAACGCTCTTCAGGCAAAACTGGAAGAAGCTATGGCAGAAGGTATCAAAGTATCTTCCTTCGACTCCGCTCCGAATAAAGACAGCCGTCAGGTATTCGTAAACCAGGCTGGTACTGTTGCTGTTGGACAGGCTCTTATGGATGCAGTTCTTGATATCGCCGGCGGAGAAGGACAGTGGGCAATCCTTTCTGCTACATCTCAGGCAGCTAACCAGAATGCATGGATCGACGCTATGAAGACCATCATGGAAGGCGATGAGAAATACAGCGGACTGGAACTGGTTGAAGTTGCTTATGGTGATGACGAGCCACAGAAATCCACAGACCAGACTGCAGCTCTTCTTGAGAAATATCCGGATCTGAAAGTGATCTGCGCACCGACAACTGTTGGTATCGCAGCAGCAGCGAAATATCTTCAGGACAATGGTTCCGCATGCAAACTGACCGGTCTTGGACTTCCGTCCGAAATGATCGAGTACACAGGTGCTGATGATGAGCATTCCTGCCCGTACTTCTACCTGTGGGATATGCAGGGCCTTGGAAAACTGAGCGCTTATGCAACTATTGCTCTTGTTAATGATGAAATCACAGGTGCTCTGGATGAGACCTTTACAGCTAGTGACCTTGGTGAATATACCATTACCGAAGCTGATGACGGCGGTACAGAAATCGTTCTTGGTCTTCCTCTGCAGTTCAATTCCGATAACATCGAAGAAATGGCAAAATTGTACTAAGATTTGCTGAAGTACACAATCATGTAAGAACACTTTGGAGCGGAACCTTTATGGTTCCGCTCCGTTGTTCATGTCTGTCGGGACAGACATCACTATGACGGAAGCAGGCAGGAAACCACTATGCAGCAGGAATTATTGGATCATTTGAGGAAAATAACGGAAGAAGAACGGCGAATTCTGGACGGTGTAGGAGAAGTAGATAAAGATCTTTATACATCAGGTAAGGATTTTACGGTAGACAGCAGAAAAATGCTGGAAGAGGGGAAACTGATCGCGGTACGGACGCATACCCGATTTGTACATTTTCCTGCGCACAGACATAATTTTATCGAGGTTCTCTATGTCTGTGAGGGGCATCTGACGAATATCATTGACGGAAAACAGGTAGTAGTCAGAAAAGGCGAACTTTTGTTTTTGAATCAGTTTACCAGACATGAAATCCTCCCGGCAGGAGAAAGTGACATTGTCATTAACTTCATGGTGCTTCCGGAATTTTTTGATGTTGCGTATTCAATGGCCGGCAGCAATAATGTTCTTGCGGATTTCCTTGTAAATGTTCTGAGGCAGGATGAGGAACGGGGGGAATATCTACATTTCAAAGTATCTGAGGTCCTTCAGATCCAGAATCTTCTGGAGAATATCATCTATTCTCTTGTGACCGGCAGAGGTGACCAGAGCCGTATCAATCAGACAACCATGGGACTGATTTTTCTCTATCTTCTGGATTCTGTCCAGTATGTGGAAATGCGTGTGCCCAATCAGTATGAGAATATGATCATGATGACAACGCTGGACTATATTGAACAGCAGTACAGAACAGCGACGCTTACGGAACTGTGTGAAAAGCTTCATCTTCCCATGCATATGCTCAGTAAGATGATCAAGAAATCCACAGGTTTTAATTTTAAGGAGCTGCTCCAGCGCAAACGGCTGAATAAGGCAGCGGAACTGATGTGCGACACAGACCTTCCGGTGAATGATATCATAGCTGCTGTAGGATACGAAAACAACAGTTATTTTCACCGGGTGTTTAAAGAACGATATCATATGACTCCCCGTGCGTTCCGTATAAAAAATATGCAGGAATCCCGGGTGAGATTATAGAAAAACTCCCTTTCACGGCAGAGCCGGAAAGGGAGCTTTTCTAGTTTTTATTTTAATCATTAGAAGGCAGAGATCAGAATCTCCAGAATCAGGTGCGCTGCAGTGAATGTAACGCTGGAATGTTTATTATGGTATCTTTAGTTTCAATCTTTAGTTTTTATAATAAAAACTGTAGTCATTGTATCATGTTTTAAGAATATTTTAAATATTCTAAATTACACAAAAATTCAACACCATATTTGTACAAATAAATGAAAATTCAGCCTTAAAAAATCAAATATCGTGGAATTTTCCAATCTTATTCTTAATATTCTGCATTTCATTATCCATATTAATGACAGCAACTGCACATTCCATCAATTCTTTACTGACTTCTTCATATCCATCCATCTGCTCAATTCCCTTTTTGTACCGGAGCTGATGCTCCAGAGTCGCCCAGAAATCCATTCCATTGGTACGGATCTGGATTTCCACTTTCATCGGAGTTTTGCCCCTGGAGAAAAAAACAGGAATTTCGATGATCATGTGATAACTGCGGTAGCCGTTTGGTTTGGGATTTTTGATGTAATCTTTTACCTGGAGAACCGTGATATCATCCTGACTTGCTAAAAGATCCGCAATGGTGTAAATATCATCCACAAAAGCGCATACTACGCGGATACCGGCTACATCATGAAGCTGCGTGACGATGTTGTCGGGAGTAAATTCGCACCCGAGTTTCTGGAGTTTACGGTAAATACTTTCCGGTTTTTTGATGCGTGTTTTAATAAACGAAATGGGATTACGCTGATTTTCTACAGAAAATTCATCATCGAGAACTTCAAGCTTGGTCCGCACTTCGCGGATCGCGCACCGGTACATCATCATCAGATCGTTGAATTTAGCCGTATTGTTGATAAATTTCTGAGGGTCTGAGGTGTCAAGCCATGGTTTTGTATCTTTTGTTGCCATAAATGTTTGTCCTTTCGTTAGAGATTCCGTGATCGACGAGCCTGACTCTGTTCCGGAACTTTTTCCATGGAGTCAGTATTGATTGTTTCATTATAAACCAAAAAAAGAAAATTATCAAATTTCTATTGTAAATCTTTTTTTGTGAGGGTATGATAGATGGGAAGGGATTTTTGTGAAAGGGGAGTAAGTCGCATGCGTATTGTTACGTTAATGGAAAACACGGCTGTTTCAGATGAATATGTCTGCAGCCACGGGCTGAGCCTTTACATTGAGACAAGAGGTCATAAAATACTGTTTGATATGGGGCAGGACGGAGGATTCCTGAAAAATGCGCAGAAGCTGGGAGTAGATATCGGAAGTGTGGATGCTGCGATTCTTTCCCATGGACATTATGACCATGGAGGAGGCATCAGCGCTTTTCTTGAAGCAAATACGCAGGCGCCCATACATATACAGAAAAAAGCACTGGGCGAGTTTTACGCTCATGATCTGGATGGTTCGAACCGTTATATCGGATTGTCACCGGAATGGAAAGAGAATCCCAGAGTAATTGCCCATACCGGTGATTATAAGCTGGATGCGGGGATACAGATCTTTGCGGGAGTTACCGGAAGAGAATGTTATTCTCCAGCCAATGACCGGCTTTTTGCGTCGATGAACGGACACCATATTCCGGATTTGTTTATGCATGAGCAGAATCTCCTTCTGAAGGAGGGCAGCAGGATTATTCTTATAGCCGGCTGTGCACATAACGGAATGGTCAATATACTGAAAAAAGCCGAAACATTCGCTCCGTCAGGCATTGATTATGCAATTGGAGGAATGCATCTTATGAAAGCTTACAGCGACAGCGAAAAACAGAAGATGTTCTGCACAGGCATGGCAAAGAAACTTAAAGAGCATTCCTGTCAGTATTATACATGCCACTGTACCGGCACAGAATCCTATGAAATGCTTAGGAGAGAAATGGGCACACAGATTCACTATCTGTCTGCCGGAAGTATTCTGGAAATCTAACAGACGAATAAGAGCAAGAGAAGGGAAAATATGAAAAAGCTTGGAATAATAACAGACAGTCACAGCGGTATCAGCTAGGAAACAGCGGATCAGCTTCAGATCCGGGTGCTTCCCATGCCGTTCTATATTGAAGGGGAATGCTATTATGAGGGTGTTACCCTGACACGTGAGGCTTTTTTAAGAAGCTTCATGGAGGCGCGGAGGTATCTACATCTCAGCCGTCACCGGTTGATGTAATGAAAATATGGGATGAAGCTCTTGCTGAATATGAACAGATACTTTATATGCCGCTGAGCAGTGGTTTAAGCGGTTCTTATATGACGGCAGCTGCAATGGCATCAGAGGAAAAGTTTGAAACAAATGGGTAGTGGATAGAGAAAAAGTAAAGGGCATAACAACAGAGCCATCTTTCGGTGGCTTCAAAAAGAAATATAGACACAACACCTAATCAGATAGCAGGAACAGCATCATCTTTGATGATATATCC